>NZ_JAMYQC010000061.1:0-15316 GCF_040320645.1 Mesorhizobium sp. M0633 | reverse complement strand
AGTGCCGATCGTAGCCATTTGGTGGTTCCTTCTGTTTTTCTCGGGCCGCGCGTATCGCGGCCTCGATGGTGGTCGTGAGACCGGGGACGATCGGGCCGCACCCCTAGGGCTGAAACGCAGTGGGAAGGCGGCCGGCGACGGCCTTTTTGTTTCGCGATGCAAAGCCGAAGGCGGCGGAAAAAAGCCCTTTGAAAGAGCATCGACGGTTTCGGTGTAGCGCTGCAGCGTCGCTGGATGGAGAGCCACGGTCGATGGTGGCTCATCGAGATTCGAGAGTTGCGCCTCGATGTGAGAGAGCTGTGCCTTGAGTTCTGCAATGCGTTGCTTGGCATCCTCTTCAGCAATGACGAGACGAGAAGTCCGGCGTCAGCGTGGCGGCGGTTTGCCACCGCCATGGCATTGCCACCAGCATGGCCCCGCTGGCGGGAAGAGTTCGGCCTGAACGCCCGCAAGGCGCCGCAACTGGCGGTGGTCGAGCTAGCCGATAGAGGAGAAAACGAGCCGCCGGCGCCCGCGCCCTTGCGCGATCTCGTACGACCGCCGGACGGCATGGTGGCGATCGAACTGGATGATGGGCGGCGCGTGTTTGCGCCGGCGGGCGCGATTGCGGCTGCAGTGAAGCGGCAGCTCGCCGGAAAGGAGAAGGCGCCATGACCGTCGTTCCGGCTGGAGTGAAAGTGCATCTGGCGCCCGGCCATACCGACATCCGAGGGGCTTGATGGCCTCGCCACGCTGATCCAGGAGCAACTCAAGAAGGACCCTTCTCGAGCCATCTGTTTGTCTTCCGCGACAAGAACGCCTCGCTCTTGAAGGTCCTTTTTTGGGACTGAACGGGGCTGTGCCTGTTCACCAAGCGCATCGACCACGGACGGTTCGTGTGGCCGCGTCTGGCCCAGCCAGGCGGTACGATGATGCTGACGCCAGCGCGGCTTGCCATGCTCATCGAGGGCATCGACTGGCGCGCGCCGGAACGCTTCTGGCGACCGATGCTGGCGGGCTGAACGTGCGAGAAATCCGAGAAAAACGAGCAGAACCCGCGAGGTTGATATCGACCACTGTTTCAAAACCTAGGACCGTGAATTCGTCCGCGCAGGTTACCTCCGGCGCAATTTACGAGCGCTGCAACGGACATAAACTGATTGGCATAGTCATCGACCGCCTTCGTGTCCCGCCGGCGAGTACCGAGTTACGAGAGGGACGTGCCGTTTGCGCGAGCGATCTCCACTGCGGCTGCTTTGGCACCCATTTGCATGGACCGTCGCTCCGGCCTCGGCGAATGCGTTGGCGATGCTATTTCCAATGCTTTCGATCACCCGCGACCCGATCGTGAACGACCGGTCGTTTCAGAGTCAGCCCTTGCGCTCCTGAAGGCTGTTGCCGCCGTCGACCACCAGCAGGGCGCCGTTGACGTAGCTCGCGCCTTCCGATGTCAGGAACACCACCGCTGCCGCAACCTCGTCCGGTCGCCCGGCCCGCGCCGGTGGCGTGTGCAGGGCAGCTTGCCGCTCCATTGCGCTCGACGAGCCCGTTTCGATCCAGCCGGGGGCCACGGCATTGGCCGTGATGCCGCTTTTTGCCACTTCGAGCGCCAGCGTTCGCGTCAGGCCGACCATGCCGGCCTTGGCGGCGGAATAGGCTGATGTGCCTTCGAAAGACACCAGCGGCCCGGTAACCGACGCCACATTGACGATGCGCCCATAGCCTGCCTCTACCATCGCCGGCAAAAACGCGCGGGTGACCAGGAATGCGGTCTTCAGGCTGACGTCGATCCCCTGCTCCCAGTCGGCCTCGGTCATGGCGAGAAACGCCTTATCGGCCGAGGGCGATGCCAGCGAGCCCATGCCGGCATTGTTGACCAGGATGTCGACGGCGCCAACATCAGCCCGCAGCCGCGCGACTTCGGCTGCGATGGTGAGATCGGCGACCGCGGCTTTGGCATTGATGCCTTCGGCGCAAAGCTCGGCGGCGCGATCGAGTACACGCGCGCTGGCACCGTTCAGGAAAACGGCATGACCGGCAAGGCCGAGCTGCCGCGCGATGGCAAAGCCGATGCCGTCGGCAGCACCCGCCCCGGTGATCAGCGCACGCTTGGTGGTAGAAGAAGGCATGGTCAAATCAGACTCCGCTGGTTGCGCCGTCGCGGTCTTACCACGCACTTTGGCGACCGTGCTGCGAAGATTTGGTCTGCAACATTCCGCGCCGCTTTTGCGTTCTCGAAATGCCGAAGCCGGCCGCTCAGGGGTGTCCGCTCTGCTGCCAGAAGCTCCTCCTCAGACTTCATCCGACTAGGATGAGACCACAGGCCCAAGTATGCGAGATGGCCGGGCAGTGGCCCCGACCTTTGTTCCTCGTCCAACGCCTGTGTGGCGTTCTAAATACCGATTGCGCAGCCGTCCTTGCGTGGGTCTGAACCGCCCTGCAGCGTCATTCATCCAGTCGATCATGATCGCTTGGCGCCCCCGATCGGCTCTGCCGCCGGGACGATGCGGAACCCGCGACCGGCAAGTTCTTCCTGAACCGCGACTGGAAGCCTGTTCTCGACCTCCACTTCCATCGTGCCAGGAATTGGAAAGACCCGGGGCAGCTCAATGGCTTGCTGAAGGTCGAGGCCAAAATCAAGAACTTTTGACAGGAAGTGCGGGTGACCCATGGCCTGATACGCGCCACCCATCACGCCGAAAGGCATAACTGCGCGCCCATCCTTCACCAGCATGCCCGGAATGATGGTGTGTAGCGGGCGCTTGCCTGGTTCGATGACGTTGGGGTGGTTGGGATCCAGGGAAAAACTTATACCGCGATTGTTGAGTATCACGCCCGAGCGCGACGCGACGATGCCTGAGCCAAACCATAATAGATCGAGTTGATGAAACTGACGGCGTTGCGATCCTTGTCGACGACGGAAAATATAGGCCGTGTCGCGATGCACCGGCATATCGAATGAAGGAAGATCCGCGCGCGCTCCCAAGATCGATCATCCCCGCCAGACGATCCGCCGTCGCACTGGAAAGCAGTTGCTCAACCGGCACCGCCACCTTCGCCGGGTCGGCGAGCAAAGCATCGCGCGCCGCATAAGCAAGTCGCGTCGCCTCGATCTCGATGTGCAGCCGGTCGGCGGATTGAGGGTCACCCTTGGCCTCGAAGCGCGACAGGATATCGAGGATCATGAGCGCTATGACGCCCTGGCCATTTGGCGGACATTCGTAGACGTCGTGGCCGCGGAAACCTGTCTTTATCGGCGTCACATATTCGCCCCTGGCACCCATGAAATCATCCAGTGTGTGCAAACCGCCGAGGCTTCGCAGGCGCGAAACCATGTCCTCGGCGACCTCCCCCATGTAGAAGGCGTTGCGTCCATCCGTCGCGATCTTGCGGAATGTTGCGGCGAGTGCGGGTTGCCGGTGCACCTCGCCGATCCTCGGCGCCCGCCCCCCAGGGAGAAGATGCTTTTTGCGGCAGGATCGGCGGAAAGTAGCGCCGCCTCCTGTTCCCAGTCGAAATGCACGCGTGGGGAGATGGCGTAGCCGCTTTCGGCGAACTCGATCGCAGGAGCAAAAAGCTTGCCCAGCGCCAGTTTTCCATGATCGGCATTGAGCTGGGTCCAGGCGTCAACCGCACCGGGAACAGCTTCAGGAAGGCGGCAAAGACTTCGCCTTGCCCACCTTCCTCCTGCGCCACGGGCTGTGTTGCGCTTCGGTGCAGACTGTCATTCATGGTTTCATGGCCTCGCCGGTGAATTCCCGGACCCGTTCCTTTGCGACAGCCAAGCCTTCGCGGCCCCTGTCGGTCGCGCGGTAAAGTTTTCGTACCGACCGGCCCGCCCGTTCCTCGCGGGAGACTAGATACCCGTCACGCTCCATCTTGTGCAGCATCGGGTAGAGCGTTCCCGGCGAGAGCCGGTAGCCGTGGCTGGCAAGCTCGTCGATCATCCACTGGCCATAGATCTCGTGCTCGTCCGCATGATGCAGGATGTGCAGCCGCATCAGTCCTGACAGCAGGTCGCGATGTTCCATGGCCCTTTCGCGAACATTTTTCCTCGTTCCTATCGAAATACGATATCGTTTTCCGTTACCGTCTGTTGCCTCGGCGCAGACAAGCCCTAAACTGCAGGAACGATTTTTCGCGGGCAGAACGCACATGCCAAACGACCCCGTCATCGAGGTCGCAACCCTGCATCAATTCTCCAATGTTCTCCTGCTGGATGTGCGCGAGGCCGAGGCATTCGAGAAAGACCATGCCGCCGGCGCAGTGCGGGTTCCCATCGAAGCCTGGGTGGAGGCTGCGAAGAGAAGCGAAACATCCTTCGCCAGCACCGCCTTCTGGGAACGACAGATCGGCGAGCTTGGCGTTTGCGCGATCACAACGGCGGTCGTGGTCGATGATGGCCGCATGACGGAGGCGGCGCGCGTCTGGTTTATTCTCCAGTTTTTCGGTGCAAAGGCCCACATCCTCAATGGTGGTTGGCCCGTCCTGTCTGAGGCCGGCATTGCGCTCCCGCTTCCGCTGGAAACTTTCACAGGAAGGCCGTTCAAAGCTGCGCCGGGTTCCGGCGAGGTCGGGCTCGTGGAGCGCGATGAGCTAAAGGACGAGTTGGATGGCGAGACCACTATCTTCGATGCGCGCACGAGAGCGGAATTCGACGGCAAGGACCTCAGGAGCAACGCTCGCGGTGGACATCTTCCCGGCGCACGCCTGCTTTCCCATGCGGACCTGCTGCAAGGGAAGCAGCTGAAGTCGCCGGAGGATCTGCATCGGTTGATCGACGCTGCCGGCTTCCGGCCCGGCGAGCACGTTGTTACGCATTGCGACGGCGGCGGCCGTGCGGCGTTGGCTGCGGTCGCGGCAGTCCGTGCGGGCTTTCCGGATGTGAGGGTTTACTATCTCAGCTTCTCGGACTGGGCCAAGGATGAGAGCTGCCCGATCATATCGGAATTATAGAGCACCGACCTCGTGAGGCAGGCATGTCATCTGCAAGCAATGTTCGCTATCTAGTCGATGACGTCGAGGCCGCCGTCGCCTGGTACACCCGCCATCTCGGCTTTAGACTCCTTTCCAACCAAGCCCCTGCATTCGCCGACGTCACGCTTGGGTCGCTACGGCTGCTGCTCAGCGGGCCGATAAGCTCTGCCGCGCGACCGATGCCCGATGCGAGAAACCTGGGCCCGGCGGCTGGTCGCATTCATCTCATCGTCGACGATCTTGCCGCCGAGGTGGCGCGGCTGCGTACGGCCGGTGTGCAGTTCCGCAACGACATTGTGACCGGGCCCGGCGGGTCTCAGATCCTACTGGTCGACCCCTCCGGCAACGTCGTCGAGCTATTTCAGCCGGCCCGTCGCTGACCGTCGACCAAGGACCGCTTTCCACCCAACCGAGTCATTCGACGCTCATTTAGAGGTGTTCTCGAGGGGGGATGTTTGAACCAGCGGGACGCGCCAAAAGCCGAAATTAACTTCGCAGCTTTGGATTGCCCGTTCGCGACAGCGAAACAGCTGTTCGCAGCGCCAAAGATCGCTCGGCGGGATTGCAGTCGACTGAGCTTGCCGGCCCTTCAAGAAAATGCATCACGATTCCGACACCTGGATGCCGAACCAACGCCGACCGACACAGGGCATCCTTGACCTGCAAGACGCAACTCGGCACACGAGGGACGACCTTGCCTCTGCGGAAACAACTTGAAGAAACGCTTCGCTACCCATAGCATGTCAAGTCATGGTGAAATCTGATCAGGAGGTCGGTGGGATGGGTCGGGTTTTTAAGCCAGTGCAAAGTAGGGAGGATAACTATGGCTTCCGAAGTACAGGCAAACAATGGCGTTAACGTCGAGGCGCTGCTCGGCGCACGCGAAGCGCTTACCAACGCCCCGGAGGCCGCGCAGTTCAAGTGGCGCGCGGCCTGCGAATGGAAGGATGGCACCCACAGCCACTCGACGGTCGAGAGTTTCTACGGTCTCGGCCAGGACCAGCATCGCAAGACCACCTTCGCATTCGATGCCGACCATCCGGAGGTCTTTGCTTCCTTGGATCAGGGCGCCACGCCTGTCGAATACGTGCTGGTCGGGCTGGCGAGTTGCCTGACAGCCGGCATCGCCGCGGTTGCCCAGAACCGGAACATCCAGTTGAAGTCGGTGAAGGCGACCATCGAAGGCGACATGGATATTGCGGGCATACTCGGCATCGACAGCGACGTCCGCAACGGCTTCAGCGGCATCACGGTGAAGTACAACATCGACGCCGACGCCAAGCGCGAGGACATCGAGGCTCTCGTCGCTCAGTCACAGAAGCGGTCGGCTGTCTATGACATTGTAACCAATCCGACGAATGTCACGGTCGTGGTGAATTGAAAGGCGCTTCGAGCCGTAGACTCTCCTGATGAGAGGGCGCGATTAGTTCCGTCACCACAGTGATCGTCGGCGCAGGGCACGCGGGGCTCGCGATGAGCCGCTGCCTCGCGGAGCGCTCTATCGACCATGTTCTGCTGGAGCGCGGCGAGATCGCCCATACCTGGCGCACCGAGCGATGGGATTCGCTGCGGCTGCTCACCCCGAACTGGCAGAGCCGGCTGCCGGGCTTCCGCTATGATGGTGACGACCCCGACGGCTACCGGACGATGCCTGAAGTGATCGACTTCCTCGGGAACTATGCCAAGGCGATCGCGGCTCCAGTCAGAACACACACGACCGTTACCTCGGTTCGCAGCGACGGGGCAGGATATGTCGTGCGCACGGACCACGGCGAGTGGCGCTGCCGAACTGTCGTGCTGGCGTCGGGCGCGTGCAACATCGCACGCCTGCCCGATTTGGCCGTCCGCGTGCCGCCGTCGGTCGCCATGCTGACGGCACAGTCCTATCGCAATCCGGCTCAGGTCGCCGACGGCGGCGTGATGGTGGTGGGCGCCTCGTCGAGCGGCACCCAGATCGCACAGGAGCTGCAGCGTTCGGGGCGTCAAGTAACCCTGTCGGTGGGCGAGCACATCCGGGCGCCGCGCGTCTATCGCGGCAAGGACCTGGAGTGGTGGATGGACGCCGCCGGCGTGCTCGACGAGCGCTACGACGAGGTAGACGACATCAGGCGGGCGCGACGGGTTCCTTCGCTGCAGCTTGCCGGCACTCCCGATCGCACCACCCTCGACCTCAATGCGCTGGTCGACCTCGGCGTCAGGCTCGTTGGCCGTCTCGCTGGCATCACGGAAGACGGCAAGGCCCAGTTTGCGGGGTCGTTGCGCAACATGTGCGCGCTTTCCGATCTCAAGATGGCCCGGCTGCTCGACCTCATCGACGAATGGGCGCGCGCCAACGGCCTTGACGCTGCGGTCGGGCCGCCGGATCGCCTGCCGCCGACCCGTGTCGAGGACAACCCGCCGCTCGGCCTCGACCTTACCGGAGGCGCGATCAGGACGATCATCTGGGCCACTGGCTACAAGCCGGACTACTCCTGGCTGGAGCTGCCGGTCCTCGACCGCAAGGGCCACCTCCGTCACGACGGCGGCGTTGCGGAACATCCGGGCATGTACCTGATGGGGATGCAGTTTCTGCGCCGCCGCAAGTCTGCGCTGATCGACGGCGCCGGCGACGACGCGCGTGATCTCAGCGACCATCTGGCATCTTACCTCAGGCAAAAATCAATCAACGTCTAAGGCCAAGGGAACAGGTCAGCTACCGCGACAACGCCGAATTCCGTGACTCTGCAATCATATTCCCAAGTGCAACTTCGGCTTCCAGAAGGGGCGGAACAACTCAATCTTGGGACAGCGGTTCATCACAACTTTCAAACCCGCTTCCTCCGCCAACAGGGCGGCAGCGTCGTCGCGCACCCCAATCTGACTCCACAGAACCTTGGCACCAATTGCGATGGCTTCCTGTGCAACTTCCAACAGATCTTCGGAGCGGCGAAAAACCTCCACCATATCCACAGGCCGGTCGATGGCCGCCAGTGACGCGTACACCTTGAGCCCTCGAATTTCATCCAGACCGGGAGTGGGATTAACCGGGATCATGTCATAGCCGGTTTCGTGCAGAACCCTGAGTACGCCATAGGAAAACTTGGTCTTGTCGGGGCTGGCCCCCACCATCGCGATGGTTTTGACCGATTTCAGAATGTTTTGCAGATAAGCCTCCGAATAGGGCTCATCATGATTCATGTGGGTCATTTCTTTGCTTCCAACGGGGTCGCAATATCGGCTTTCAATTCATGAGCGGCCAAGGGGTCAAGGAAGGGGTTGCGATAGAGCTTGTCCTGGCTTTCAACGCCGACTTCCAGCGTGCAGTCGCTCATAGGGCGGGCAACGCAGAGGATTATATAGCCATTGGTGATCTGGCGGTTGTTCAGCGCCCGCTGCGCTTTTTGATTGACTTTGCCGCTGATTATCTTGGCCGCACAGCTTATGCAGCCGCCATACTTGCACCCGTAGGGCAGGTCCACGCCCTGCTCGCGCAAGCTTTGCAAGAGGGGCTTCCGGCGATCGACGTCAAAGGCCGCACCGCCTTGATTGACGAGAGTGATGGTGAAGTTGGTCATACCCAGATGTCACTCGTGCAATCACCGCCGGGATAACGGGTTTCGTGGCAGCGGCTTGGTCCATTTGGTTCCTTGCCAAAATCGACGACAAATCGCGGATCAATTTCCATGCCGCCGTTTTCCGTATCGCAATTGACCATCAGCATGCATCCGCCATTGGTGCGGATTTCCGGATAGAACTGATTGTCCCAGGTCGAGAAGAGCGAGGTCGTCACATAAAGGCGCTTGCCGTCGAGGCTGAGCTGTATCATCTGCGGCCCGCCAGTCACTTTCACGCCATTAACCTCAGGCGCACGTCCGAGAAGTCCGCCCATCCACACTTGTCCGGTAAGCTTGGCGTTGTGGGGGTCCGAGATATCATACTGACGGATGTCGCCATGCAACCAGTTGCATAAATAGAGGTATCGATCGTCCATGCTGAGCAGAATGACTGAGATAACGCCCGGTATCGGAATGGGCCATTCGGGATGCGGCTCATTTTCGACATCCACGATTTTTTCCCATTGCCAGTCACCCGCTGCATCCTTCCACCAGTGGATAATGTTTGCGGAAAGGGCCGCGCCAACAAAGCCGTGACTGCTGTCGGGATTATGATGGAATCGCACTTCCAGCGGGATCAAGCCATCTTCACCGAGATAGAATGTTTGCTTTGGTTCCTTCTTCTCAAAATCCCAGAAATGGATCTCTCGGCCATACTTCAGGTGGCCCACCTCCTCAAGGTCGAAACCAGGCATGAAAGTGTTAGGCGCGGCCCACTCCGAGCTGACCATTACGTTGTGTCGCGGCTGGTACCAGAAATCATAACCAAACTTGATCCTGCCCATGGAGTTTTCCCAACGGCCGACAATCTCGAACTCCTTGTTGAGTTTCAAATAACCGCCTGGCGCGTTGCCTTGAGCGTCGCCAAGCATTGAGATGATGATCTCCGAACCAAGGCAATGCACTGTGTGCGGTGCCGACAGGTTGGTTCTGGCTTTGATTTCGGCGCCCTCTATCACCTTGAACAGTGTCGGATTGCGGGGATCGGTACCGCAATCAACAATATGGAGATTGGTCGAGCGCACACCGGGCACGATCAGATACTTGCGCTCCATGCTCGCATCGCCATGGCACGACGAACAGGCATTCCAGCCCATGTGATGAAGCTCATCGCCAATACCCGGCATTTGCAAACGTGAAATCACTTGGCTGTAGGTCGAACTCTCCGGGTCGACATCAATGGTACACAAATAGTCTGGCTTCTGAATGCCCGTGCCAGTGTAGATAGCAATCGTATAGAGCAACTTTTCGCGGGGTGCCCTCGTGGCCTCGGCGGGAGAAGCATAGCCCGGTCCACAGCAATGTTCGGTCACGGGTACTTCCCTAATTTGAACAGGTCACTGGCCAGCCCAGGGGCTGAGACATTAGTGCATGCGTGGCGTTGGCGCTACCGCCGGGGTAAGCGTCGCCGGGTTGGCTGGCGGGAGACAGGACTGCGAGGCGGCTGGACTATAGGAAGCGGCTTTTAGATCAATTTGCGGTCGTTCCGAGTGATGGACACAAAGGTCTGCAATGGATCACGAATGCTGGTTCCGGCCAATGTCGGCTTCCAAGAAGAGAATTCGACTCTGGAAGGTCTCGAAAGGGTCACAAAGCGACGCTTCCAGCCCGCGTCGCTCTGTCCGTTGTCGCAGGTTCATTTCACAGGTCGATCTGTTCAGAGATCGCCAAAGCGTCGTCCACTTCGATGCCAAGATAGCGAACCGTGCTCTCAAGCTTCGTATGGCCCAGGAGCAGTTGCACCGCGCGAATGTTTCCCGTCTTCGTGTAGATCTGCGCGGCTTTCGTACCCCTCATCGAATGAGTTCGGTATCGCCTGGGATCGAGCCCGACGCTGGAAACCCATTTGTCGACAATCTCCGTACTGTCTGGTCGACAACTGCGGTTTCGGCCTCATGCGACTTGGAAACAGATACTCTCCTTCGACGGGACCGCGACGACCTATCCCGGCGCTGATGGCAGCTCGAGTCTGCTCCGTGATCTCGAATTGTACTGGCCGTCCGGTCTTGCGCTGGACGATTACCGCCCGGTCGCGAAACGTGCCGGATAGTGCGACGTCGCCGACCGTGATCGTGACGAGGTCACAGCATCGAAGTTTGCTGTCTATGGCAAAATTGACCAGTGCCAGATCACGTGCCGCGCCTGACACCTGCAGTCGTGTTCTAATGCTCCAGACCTCGCACGGCTTGAGAGGAGGCTTCTGACCGACAATGTGGCCTCTGTTCCAGCTGGGCATGGTTCTTCTCCATGCCGCCCTCCGCAGCCGCAGCGCTCGACGTGAGCCCGCGAATTCTAGCGTCTCACCTGGAAGCGCTACAAAGGATCGGTTTGAAAGTTGTTGGTTGTCGGTGCCGATGAAGTGCACCTTCACAATGGGGCACAACCCGCCCTTAACGGACATTGATCGGAACCCACGGTCATCGCCCTCACAACCAAAACAAGCCTATGTCTGACGAGAGCAAGTAGGCGATCCAAAGCGATGCGCCCTTTAGTCGGGAAGGCCAGCCTTGTGGTAGCCTTCGACGAAGCGCTGGAGCAATTCCTCGTCGTCGAATGGCTGCGATGTTGCCCAGTGCCTGATGCTGAAATGGGGATTGCTCATCATGAAGAATTCCGCCTCCTGATGGGCTTCATCCTGGCGCCCGAGCTGCGCGAGGGCTGCCGCTAGCATGCGCCGCGACGTGGTGCGGTAGGTTTCCGGCTTGCGTAAAGCCTCGACCGCGGATTGATAGTCGCCGAGCGCATAGTAGGCTTGGCCCGCCATCCAATAATACCACCCCGGTGGGCGCGGATTGAGCCGCAATGCCCGCTTCACGAATTCGACGCCTTTGACCGCGTCGCCCCTCAAGGTGATGAGATCCGAGCGCATCGCCCAGGCATCGGCATGATTGGGATCGAGCTTGAAGGTCGCCTCGAACTCAGCATCCGATTCCGCGAAACGCCGTTCGTGACCAAGTATGATGCCCAGCACCCAGCGGTTCCCGGCATCGTTAGGGTCGAGCGCCACTGCCCGCTGCGCTTCCGCGAGCGAGCGAGGCTGGTTGGCTTCCTTCGGCTCGTCCCAGAACAGCCAGCCGAGCCAAAGATTGAGGGCCAGCCAGCTATGTGCTTCGGCATAGTCGGGATCGAGACCAATCGCCTTTTCCAGGAGCATGCGCGCTTCCCGCGCGCCTAACCCGGTCTGAAAACTGACGCCGCGCGCTTGCACGCAGAGGTCATAGGCTTCGAGACTCGTCGGCCGTTTGCGCGCCGGCCGTCCGGCCAATCGGCCGACTAGGGCTTCGACGATCTTGGCCGTGACCTCATCCTGCACTGCAAAGATGTCCTCGAGGCTGCTGTCATAGCGCTCGGCCCAGATATGATCGCCGCCGATTGCCTCGATCAGCTGCGCATTAACGCGCACGCGCCCCGCGGCGCGCCGGGCGCTGCCTTCAACCACATAGCGCACCCCAAGATCACGCGCGGCCAAACGCACATCGACCGACCGCCCCTTGTAAGCAAAGGTCGAGTTGCGCGCGATAACGAAGAGGCCGGCGCAGCGAGATAGGTCGGTGATCAGGTCTTCGGTCAAGCCGTCGACAAAGGTTTCCTGCTCCGGATCGTTGCTCATGTTAGTGAAAGGCAAAACCGCGATCGAGGGCTTGTCGGGCAATTCCAGCGATGCCAGTCGGCCGACCGGAGCGGCTCTCGGAAGCTGCAGGTTTACGCGATAGCAGTATATCGGCTCGGCTATATTCTTCACCCGCTGCTCGCCCATAGGCTCGAACGCAAACGCCAGCTTCTGCCTGACTTCCTTGGACACCTTCTCTGAAACGCAGATGCCACTGGGCTCGGCGAGTTGCTGGAGGCGCGAGGCCACGTTCACGCCCTCGCCATAGCGATCGTCCCCTTCGACGATCACTTCTCCAAGGTTGATTCCGATCCTGACTTCGAAGCGCTGGTCTTCGGCGACGCTCGCGTTACGCTCCGCCATGCCGCGTTGAAGCGTGACCGCGCATTCGACCGCATCCACCACGCTGCCGAACTCCGCCAGCAGGCCGTCTCCCATAAGCTTGAAGATTCGCCCGTGTCGTGTTGCGATTTCCGGCTCGAACAGCTCTTTGCGGCCACGTTTTAGCCGGTCGAAGGTGCCCGCTTCATCCGCCTCCATGAGCGCCGAGTACCCGACAACATCGATGGCAAGGATGGCAGCGAGCTTCCGCTCCATGTTGGGCCTCAGTTAGGATTCGCGACACGCAAGCCGCAGGTCAGAGGCGGGTAGGATCGGCGCCTCCGGCGTGCCCTTACCGGCCTTTGATACCACAGATCACGCCTCTTGAGACCATGGATCGCGCGACGCTCCGGCTCTCCTGCCGCAGCGGAATGCAATGTCGGTTATGGTCCGCTTCGCCGCATCCGGCACGATGAGCAGCCCGGCTGCACGATTCAGAGGCTCGTCCCACAGGCGGGCCATTATCGTTTCGCCGCGCTCGGCACACTTTCTGCAGACGCCGCAACGATACGCCTAGCCGGTGCACCGACGGCGCGCCAGCCGCCGGCTTCATGGTTCTCGACAGCCCTTCCTGCCTGCGCTTGCTTCGCCCGGTCATTCCGGCAATCCCGCCTTTCGCAGCGCCGACGCCAGCATTTCCATGAGTTCTGGTCGGACGACGCTCATCCGCACGAATGCGCTGTTTGTCCAGCCCGGCGCGACCTCCAACAGCCGCGAGGCGGCTGCGCGTGCGGCATCCAGGCGGTCGAGATTGACATAGGCTGCGACGAGGCTGGCATAGAGGACGCTGAAGCCGGGCGCTACTTGGATCGCCAGCGTCGAATAGTTCACCGCGTCATCATACCGGCCAGTGAAGAGGTGGACCCAGGCCAGCGCCAGATACGAATGATAGTTCAGGGGATCGAAAGGACTGAGGCGAAGTGGTTGAACGCGTGATCGCACGCACGTTCATAGATTTCGCTGTACATGTGCACCATCGCGCTGAAGCCGTATGCCAGAGCTAAGTTGCGGTTTAGCTTCAAAGCTCGATCGAGAGCGCTGATGGCCCGTGCGTAGTCATGGGTAATCGTGGCGTGAACGAACGCCCCCATCGACAGCGCCTGGGGATCGTCGGCGCCGATCGCCATTGCGATGTTGGCGTGCTTCAGCGCGGCAGCCCTGTCTTCGGGATGGAAGCCTCCGCGCAGAAAGCGCTGTTCGTATCCCCAGGCCGCATAGCCATGTGCGGAAGCGTAGTTCGGGTCGAGGCTCAAGACCTCGTTCAGCAGGCGCAGGGCTTCGTTGGTATCGGCCGGCGTGTTGGCGTAGGCATGTGGCAAGGCGCGCAGGAAGAGATCATATGCGTCAAGGCTGTCCGGCCGCTTGCGGCGCGCTCGGTCGATCTCAGCGCGCCGCAGGGTGGGTTCAAGCGTCCCGACGATACTCTCGGTCAATCGGTCCTGCAGGTCGAACACGTCTTCCGCCGCGCCCTCGAACTTGTCTGCCCAAACATGGGTTGCATCTTTGCCCTCGATAAGCTGTGCGGTTATGCGCAGTCTGTCGGCAGCCCGCCGCACGCTCCCTTCCATCACGTAGCGGACGCCAAGCTCTCTTGCGACCTGCCGGATATCGAGCGTTCTGCCCTTGTAGGCGAAAGTGGAGTTCCGCGCGATGACGAACAGACCGGGTATCTTCGACAGGCCAGTGATGAGGTCCTCCACCAGCCCGTCCGTGAAATACTCCTGCTCGGGATCACCGCTCATGTTGGTGAACGGCAGCACGGCGATGGACGGCTTGTTGGGCAACGAAGGCGATCTGAGCTGTTGCATGTCGGCGACGAACCGCTGGCGAAGAACGCGATAGACCGGGAGCGGTTCAGCGATGTTCTTGACATGCTGCTCGCCCATCGATTCGAAGCCAAAGGGAAGCTTCCTTTCGACTTCGCGAGCAACCTTACCGGAGATGTAGATGCCGCCAGGCTCCGCTAGTTGCTGCAGGCGCGCTGCGATGTTGACGCCGTCGCCGTAGCGATCCTCGCCCTCGACAATTACTTCGCCGAGATTGATGCCTATTCTCACCTCAATGCGATCGTTCGCGACGGAATCCGCGTTGCGCTCGACCAAGCTACTCTGCAGCGCCACCGCGCACTCGACCGCATCCACCACGCTGGAGAACTCGGCGAGCAGTCCGTCGCCCATGAGCTTGAATATGCGTCCGTGTCGTTCCGCTATTTTGGGCTCAAACAGTTCCGTGCGTATCGCTCTGAGACGCTCAAAGGTCCCTGCCTCGTCACTCTCCATGAGCGCCGAGTAGCCAACCACGTCAGCCGCCAGGATGGCTGCGAGCCTTCTCTCCAAGAATTCTCCTCAAGCAGACCAATCGGCCAAGGATAGCATACGACGGGTCGTGAATCTGGGAATAGTTCACCTGCGGGACGTGGCGTGGCACGGCGGCGATCTGCTCCTTCCGAAGGCCGACGCGGATGACCGACTGCCACCCAACCAAGCCGTTTGACGCGAGCTGGCAACTGCTGAGTAGGCGAAGTCCGCATCGCCTCGATCGCGCCAATTGCCGACCTTTCCGGCGCTTCTCCGAAGCTGGCGTTCGCGGTGTGGCCGGAATGCCACCGAACCTGCCGACATCATAGCCACGCCTCGAGTAGAGGCTTCGTCTGGAGCACCTCGGCACGGTTCCGTTCGCGCGATAGAAGCGGCGGTTGGCGATTGAGCAGCATGGAATCGCCGAATTCATGCGCGCGGTATCGATACGCGATGAAGGCTGCGGAGGCCTTGGCGAG
>NZ_JAMYQC010000060.1:0-17127 GCF_040320645.1 Mesorhizobium sp. M0633 | reverse complement strand
CGAAAACTGCTTTCCCGGCCTTCAAAAAAGCCCCATTAACTCACCAACCAGGATTTCGCTTCCCGTGCAAAGCCCTCCTTGTGGGAGAAGGTGGATCGGCGCGTAGCGCCGAGCCGGATGAGGGGTGTTGGAAGAAACGAGGCGTCGGCGATCCGTCCAGCACCCCTCATCCGACCGAGCTTCGCTCGGCCACCTTCTCCCGCAAGGGGAGAAGGAAGAGCGCGCGCTCCTCACCCCGCCGTGTATCCTCCATCCACGGCGAAGATGCCGCCGCTGGTCCATGCCGCTTCGTCGCTGGCGAGATAGACGGCGATGCCGGCAAGGTCGCCGGTTCGGCCGATGCGGCCGAGCGGGTAGCTGCGCTCGACATAGGCCTTGAGCTCGGCTTGCGCGGCCTCAGGCAGGTTTTCGATCGACCTGCGCCGCATCGCTGTGTCGACCGTGCCGGGCGCGATGGCGTTGACTCTTATGCCGCGCGGTCCGAGCTCGAAGGCGAGCGACTTGGTCAGCGAATTGAGCGCGCCCTTCGACAGCGAATAGAGGCTGGACGGCCGCTTCGGGATCATCTTGTGCGCGAAATAGGACGAGATGTTGATCACCGAGGCCGCGCCCGGCGCGAGATGCGGCAACAGCCGCTGGGTGAGGAAGAATACCGCCGTGACGTTGAGTGCGAAGGACTGCTGGAACTGATCCTCGCTGACGGTTTCGAACGGCACAAGGAACGCCACGCCGGCATTGTTGACGAGGATATCGACAGGTGGGCCGCGCCTGGCATGCTCGACCACGGCATCGATGCCGGCGCTGGCCGACAGGTCGGCCGAAAGCGCTTCGACATTATCCCCGAGCTGCTTGCGGGCGGCGTCGAGTTTTTTGCCGTCGCGGCCGACGATCAGCACGTCCGCGCCTTCGCGCAAAAACGCCTCGGCGATTGCCAGCCCGATCCCGTCCGAGCCACCGGTGACCAGTGCCCGTTTGCCGCCTAGTCTCATCCAACACTCCCGCGCATTGCCGCCTTCCGCCGGCGGCATGACCCCAGAGCAGCGCTGCCTGCACTCCGGGTCAAGTCGCCTGCCTATCCCAGCGTATGAAACTTCGCCTCGTCTCACCGCCCAAGCAGCGATTGTGAGGTTGGCGACAGCCGCAAAGTCTCAGTCGGCTTGGCCATACGTGACTGGACGCTCTGCTCGAACACTTGCCACTCCGGGGAGGCAGCCAAGGCTGCCTCGTGGCGGGCATGTGCATCGGCGCTGGCGAAACCGGTGATGCTGATGAAGACGTTTTCGCTGGCCCGCACCGGCAGCCGCGGAAAGCTGTTTTCGGCATGTTCGGTAACGAAGGCGGCGAGCGGCGACGCGCCAAATGCGGCGAGCACCGGAAGGGCCGCGGTCTGGAAGTCGTTGGCGAAACGGGCTTCCAGGCCCGGTTGCAAATGATGAATCCTGATGACAATAATTGCCTGCAAATCGCTGCCTGCGCACGGTTTTTCGAGGTCCGCCTGGGGTACTCGTTTCGATCCCGAGAGGTCTAGGCTCGCGCCCGGCCAGGCCGGCTTCAGCAGCAGCACGTCGTCGGATGAGATCATCGTGGCGTTGGCGGCGTCGCGCCAGGCAGCCCAGACCGGCCCGTCATAGAAGGCGGTCAGAGCGTTTTTCCGCGCTTCCATACCGTCGAAGCCGCGCAGCCAGACGAACATATCCGGCCGGTCGAGATCGCGGAACTGGCCGATGATGGTCATCCCCGCCGTTTCCTGGCCCTCGATCAGCTGATTGTCGAAGATGCCGATCAGTGTCTCGCGCCGGCCGGGTTTCAGCGTGTATTGCCTGAGTTCGACGACGGGCGAGGCGAGCAGATCGGGATTAGGTATGGCGTTCAAAGGCAGGTTCATCGCGCGAGCTCCAAAACAGGACAGTCATCCTGTTTTACAAAACAGACCGATTGTCCTGTTTTGTCAATCTGCTATCGTGTGAAGATGTCAGCAGAGATATCCGCTCGCCCAAGGTCGCGGGCTCAAAAACGCACCAACGACCCCGAAGGCATGCGCAAAAAGGTGCTCGATGTCGCCGAGGAGGCGTTTCAGGCACGCGGCTATCATGCATCCAGCATGGGCGACCTGATGGCGACGGCGGGCGTCACCGGCGGCGCGCTGCACCACCATTTCCCAACCAAGAAGGCGCTGGCGCTCGCAGTGATCGAGGAGCGGGTCGCCGCCGCCGTAGAAGAGACTTGGATCGCGCCGATGCGGATGGCTCCCTCAGCGCGCGAGGGCGTGCGCTCCGTGTTCGCGGCCGTCGCGGCGGAGCTGGAGCAGCAGGGTTTCGTGCGCGGCTGCCCGCTCAACAACCTGGCGCATGAACTGTCGCTTGCCGATCCGGATTTCCGCATTGCCCTTGCCGGCATTTTTTCGACCTGGCGTCAGGCGATCGCCGACAAGATCAGCGCCGACCAGCAGGCGGGCCGGGAGCTGGGCACCGATCCGCAGCGCTTCGCAGCGCTCGCCGTCGCCAGCTATTCGGGCGCCATGTCGATGGCCAAGACAGCACAGGACGCGAGCGTGCTGCGTGACTGCCTGATGGCGTTGGAGCAGGGAGTTATGTCGTCCAAAGCAGGAACGAGGCGACGTAGCAGGATACTGCACAGAGCCCTCTGACGCCGGCAGGACAGTCGCTCACTATGACCGAGGCGGGGAGGCCGAGCTCTTAATTCGGCAGCGGCTTGATCAGCTCGTAGCCGACCACGCTTTCGGCACTGGTGCCCTCGTCATAGCGCCTGGCCACAACTGCCTGCAGGTCGGGTGCGTAAAGCGCGGTAAACTCGTCCCGCATCTCGCCGGCCTCGCTCCTGATGGTCTGCTTGACCGCGAGCACGGAGTATTTGCAATCACCCAGGCTGAACGTCTCCTTGCCCTTGATGTTGATCTCCAGCGTCTCGGTGCCCTTCGGCGGCTTGTTCGGTGCGAGACGGGCAAATACGATCTTGCTCTTGGCACCCGCCTTCAGCGGGAACACCTTCCTGAGATCGGAAAACGGGATCATCGCCAGCTGCCCCGTGCTGCTGTCGCGAAACACCTCGATCAGCCCGCCGAACAGGTACTGCGACTGCGGCGATTGCGACTGGTATTTGTTGGCAACCGCCACCATTCCGCCCGCCGCCGGACGAAATTCGCTGTGGATGCCAGCCCTTTCGAGAATGAAGCCGGCCTTGGCCGATTTGGCGTCGATGCACTCGGCGCCATGCGCCGCGCTCGTCACCGCCAGAATGGCCATTGTCATGCCGATGGATGCAGTGTTCATGGCGTCCTCCTCTGCCCGCGCAAGTTGAATGCCGAAAGCAATGCCAGACCTGGGGGAACGTGTCGACACACTTTGCGAGCAACTGGACTGCCGGTCCGCGTCGTGCTGAATTTTAGCGCATGATGCATCGCATTTCCGCCCGGCCGGTTTCCCGGCGCAGGTTCCTGATGAAGGCAGCGGCCGTTGCCGCGGCCGGCGCCGTTTCGCGCCCGGCCTTCGGCCAGACCGGGCAGCGCATCCCGCCGATCGACGCCACTTTCCTGTTTATCGCTGATGTCCATGCCTGCCGCATGGCGAACGGATTGAGCCCGCACTGCGAGCAGGAGGGCAAGACAGACGCTGCCTTGCTGCGCAACGTCGCCGCACTCAACGGCGTCGGCGACAGGCAATGGCCGGCTGAAATCGATGGCGTTGCCACCGCCCTGCGCTCGACGGGCAAAATCGGCACGCCGCTCGGCCTCGTCGTTGGCGGCGACATCACCGATGATGGCGGCGGCCAGATCACCCAGCCCAGCGAGGGCACGCAACTGCTTCAGTTCAGCCAGCGCTACCAGCAAGGCGTCGGCCCCGACCGCGTGCACATGCCGGTCTATGTCGGCCTCGGCAACCACGACCTCGACCAGAACGGCCCGCGCTCGCATGTCGACTGGTACCGCCGCGAAATGCGCGACTACGTCGAGGTCAACCACCGCCCCGGCGTGTTCTTCAAGCCGCCTGCGCCGGCGACCGACTACGACGTCGAGACCGACTGCTATTCATGGGATTGGGGCGGCCTGCATCTTGTCCAGACGCACCGTTTCGCCGGCGATACCGGCCATGGCGCCGTCAGCAGCCTGCCATGGCTGAAGCAGGACCTGGCGACTTATGCCGGCGACGGCCGCCCGGTCATCCTGTTCCAGCATTATGGCTGGGATACTTTTTCGATCGAAAGATGGGACGCCGCCGAGAAAACCTTCGACGACGCCGGCAAGGGTCCGCCCCACTGGTGGAGCGAAGCCGACAGGCAGGCGCTGCTGGCTGTGCTGAAGGGTTACAACGTCGTCGGCGTCTTCCATGGCCACCAGCACGCGACGCCGATGATCTACCACCGTGACGGGGTCGACTTGTTCAAGCCGAAGGCCGCCTTCATGGGCGGCTTTGCGTTGGCGCGGGTGACGGGAAACAGCATGGATGTGGTGCTGGGCGAAGCCGCCGGAGATCATGGCGAGGTCACCTTCACCAATGCATACAGCAAAAGCCTGACTTTCTGACGGGCAGGAGAGGGCCAAAAAGGCGGCCGAGCCGCCTTTTCCTGGTTCACGAAGGCCCGGCGTCAAAGCGCCTTCTTCACCTTCTCCTTCACGTCGCCGTAAGCCTTCTGCATCTTGCCGGTCGCCTTGTCGACGTCGCCTTCGGCCTCGGCGCGCCTCTTGCCGGTGGCCTTGCCGGCGGTCTGCTTGACCGAGCCCTTGGCTTGCTTGGCAACGCCGGCAACCTGATCCTTGTTCACCATCTCGCATCTCCTGGACCGTTCGCCTGGAGAAACGGTCGCGGATCGCTTAGGTTCCGGGTTCTGCCCGTCGATTGGGATAGCTTCCGGCCGCGAAGCCGACAGGATAGGGTGCACCAGAACGCCCGAACAGACAGGGCCGGAGGGACAATGGCTGAATTCACGCTCTTCCTCGGCAACAAGTGTTTTTCGTCGTGGTCACTGCGGCCGTGGCTGGCGATGAAGTATCTGGAGATCCCGTTCGAGGAAGGTCTTGTGCGCCTGCGCACGCCCGAGACCGCGGCCAATCTGGCCAGGATATCGCCGACCGGCCAGGTGCCGGTGCTGAACCATCGGCTGCCGAATGGCGAGGTCCGGATCGTCTGGGAAACCCTTGCCATCCTTGAATATCTCGCCGAGCTGTTTCCCGGGAAAGAGCTTTGGCCGGCCGACATCGGCGCCCGCGCGCTGGCCCGCTCGGCGGCGACAGAGATGCATTCCGGCTTTCGCGAGGTCCGCTATGGCTGGCCGATGAATTTGCGCCGGCCAAAAGGCTACAAGCCGCTCGACGCCGAAGGTGAGGCACAACGGGCGCGCATCGAAGGGCTATGGCGCGAATGCCGCGAAAAATACGGCAAAGGCGGCCCGTTCCTGTTTGGCCATTTCACCGCGGCCGACGCCATGTATGCGCCGGTCGTCACCCGCTTCGACACCTATGGCGGCACGCTGGCAACCGATACCCGCGCCTATGTCGACGCCGTGCTTTCGATGCCGGCGATGCGCCACTGGTATGCCGAGGCGGCGAAAGAGCCTTGGCCGGAGCCCGGCCCAGACGAATAGAGCCGAGCAACCGGCAAACTGGTCTTCCACTTCGCGGCCCGCGGCCTATCTGAAGATCGGGCTGGGGCCTTGGAGACTTCACAATGACATCTGTTTCTTCCGCACTGGCCGGCAAGGTCGCACTCGTCACCGGCGCCTCCTCGGGCATCGGCGAGGCAACGGCTGTGGCACTCGCAGCCGCCGGGGCCAAGGTGGCGATTGCCGCACGCCGCGCCGATCGTCTCGAAGCGCTGGCCGCGCGTATCGAAGAGGCCGGCGGCGCTGCGCTCCGCATCGAGGCTGACGTCACCAGCAACGACGATGTCACCGCCATGGTCGACAAGGTTGTCGCCGAATGGGGCCGCCTCGACATCCTCGTCAACAATGCAGGTGTCATGCTTCTGTCGCCGGCCGCCGATGCCGAACTCGACGACTGGCGCCGCATGGTCGAGCTCAACCTGCTGGCGCTGATGGGCGTCACCAAGGCGGCGCTGCCGCATCTCAGGGCCGCCAAGGGTCACATCGTCAATGTCTCGTCGATCGCCGGACGCGTCGCCAATCCCGGCGCCAGCGGCTATGCCGCAACCAAGTTCGGCGTCGTCGGCTTTTCCGAATCGCTGCGCCGCGAAGTCTACGCCGACAAGGTTCGCGTCACCGTCATCGAGCCTGGCCTTGTGCGCACCGAACTCGGCGACCATGTCACCAACCCGGCGGCGAAGGCCGGGCTCGACCAGCGGCTCGCCGCCATGGAGGCGCTGACCGCCGAGGACATCGCCGCGGCCATTCTCTACGCCGTGGGCCAGCCGGCACACGTCAACGTCAACGAGATCGTCATCCGCCCGACCGACCAGGAACGGTGAACGGCGTCAGATATTTTCGCTACGCCTCAAATCCCGCCCGCAGGAAATCGCCACACTCCTCGACCAGCCGCGACGGGTCCCTCGCGAGGTAGACGCCGAAATCCGCCATCGGCGCCGGCGGCAGGTTGAAGCGTCCGTTGAGGCTTTGGCAGTCGGGCGGCAGTCCTTCCTGCAGCAGAAGGCCGATGCCAAGCCCGGCCCTCAGCGCCGAGATCAGTGTCGCGAAGGTCGACACGCGGCAGCCGATCTTCCAGCCGATCCCGGCCTCGGCGAGCGAGGCCAGCATCCTGTCCTGCCAGGAGCAGGCGCCTTCGAAGATGATCAGCGGAAGCTCAACCTCGTCATCGATCTCGATCATGCGGCTTGCCGCCCAGACCAGCTGTCGTGACAGATGGCCTCGCGGCGCCTTTGTGAAGCGCGCCGGATCGGCCATGACGATGTCGCATCTTCCTTCGCCCAAAGACTTGCTGAGATCGCTGCTGCTGGCCGACGTCAGCTCGATCTCCACGGAAGGATGCCGGCGGCGGAAGTCGGCGATGATCAACGGCAGCCGCGTTACCGCCAAATCCTCGACGATGCCGAGCCGGACACGGCCGACCAGCCTGCGGCCTTCTATCTCGCGCCTGGCATCGTCGCCGATCGCGATGGCCTTGCGGGCGAAGGCGAGCAGGATCTCGCCGGCCTCGGTCAGCGTCACGCCGCGCGGCGAACGGCGCAGCAGCTCGGCGCCGACTTCACCCTCGAGGCGCTGAAGCTGCATGCTCACCGCCGCCTGGGTGCGGGCAAGCCGATCGGCCGCCCGGCTCACCGTTCCCGTATCGGCCACGGTGACGAAGGCGCGCAGCAGCCTGACGTCGATATCTCCAGTCATAAGAAGTCCTGATAGCTGTGTCAGCACTATCAGGCTACCTGAAAGCCCGATCTGAATTCAAGGTCCGCTCGTCCAACGAAAACAGGAGCAGCCACCTTGTCCTACAGAAGAAGATTTGAGGAGCTCGGTGTCGCCTGGCCGTCACTCGAGCGGCCCGCTTTGCCGTTCTCGCCGACGGTTCGGGTCGCCGACATCGTCTATGTCTCCGGTCAGATCCCCGAGATCGGGCAGGAGATCGCCGCGATCGGCCAGGTCGGCGCAGAGATCGATCTGGCCGCGGCGCGGAACGCCGCCCGGCTCTGCGCGGCCAACATCGTCTATTGGCTGGACAAGGAATTGGACGGCAATCTCGACCGCGTCGTGAAATTCGCCAAGCTGACCGTCTATGTGAACGCGGCGGCCGGCTTTGCGGCCTATTCGGAGGTCGGCAACGGAGCATCCGAATTTCTGCTCCATGTTTTTGGCGAGCGTGGCGAGCATGCCCGCTGCTCGCTCGGCATGGCCGGCTTGCCGGCCAATGTTCCGGTCGAAGCCGACGCCATTGTGCATGTCCGCTGA
This sequence comes from Mesorhizobium sp. M0633, assembly GCF_040320645.1. Taxonomy (NCBI): domain Bacteria; kingdom Pseudomonadati; phylum Pseudomonadota; class Alphaproteobacteria; order Hyphomicrobiales; family Phyllobacteriaceae; genus Mesorhizobium; species Mesorhizobium sp. M0633. The sequence continues at coordinate 9,261 of NZ_JAMYQC010000060.1, read as the reverse complement.
TGCACGCCCAAAGCATGCACTCAGGGCTTATCCGGGAGTGCGCAGTGAAACCAGAGGGGGCTTGGCTTGATAAGTACAAATCTTGAGGGGCGGAAGGCGCTGGTTCTCGGAGGAGGCAAGGGCCTCGGTTTCGGCGTCGCCGAAGTGCTCGCGGCGAAAGGCGCCGAGATCATCCTGGTCGGACGAGGGGAGGAGACCCTGGATGCGGCGCGGCGCGCGATCGAGTCCGCCGGCCCCGTCTGCTCGACCTTCAGCGCCGATCTTTCCGATAACGACAGCGTCTCCCGGCTGATCCGTGCCATCGAGGACGAGCATCAGCGGATCGACATCGTCCTGCTCAATGGCGGCGGCCCGCCGCCCTTCGCGGCCAGCGTCTTCGATGCGAGCGTCTGGGAGAAGCAGTTCACCAGCATGGTGCTGAGCCAGATGCGTATCGCCATTTCTTTCCTGCCAGGCATGCGGTCGCGGCGCTGGGGGCGCATCATCGCCGTTTCCTCCACGTCCGTCCGCGAGCCGATCCCCGGCCTCACCGCTTCGAATGCGTTGCGCGCGTCGCTTGCCGGCTGGGCCAAGACCCTGGCCGGCGAAGTGGCGGCGGACGGCGTCACCGTCAACCTGTTGCTGCCTGGCCGTTTTGCGACGGACCGGACGAAGCAGTTCGACGCGATGGACGCCGCCGACAGGGGTGTGGACGCTGCTGTGATCGCCGCCGAGAGTCAGGCCGAAATCCCGGCAAAGCGCTACGGGACCCCCGCCGAATTCGGCGCGGTTGCCGCATTCCTGGCCAGCGACGACGCCGCCTATATCACCGGCGTGGCTTTGCCGGTGGATGGTGGGCTCAGCCGCGGCATGCTGTGAGGGGCAGGCGGCGCGAATGCTCGCATCACACAGGAACGCCCCTCGTGCCTTTTATCTGCGCGGGGGGCGTCCTGTTTGTCGTCCGCCTCTCTCAAGATCGCTCTTTCAAGAACGGCTTTCGACACCGAAAGAATGCCCGCGGTGCCAAAATGGTTCCCGGCTAAGTGGTTTTTTGCGGCTCGCCCGGCTTTCGCTGCCGATGTGCCTGCACAGGCAGTCGCGGCGCCCTCTGCGAGTGTGACAAATCGGTAGTGTCTCAGTTTGAATTTTCAGGATTGGGCGGAAGGCTGCCCGACATGTCAAAGGGCATCACTCGTCTGGCAGCCGCTCCGGCGACTCTTGCGCCTCTTTGGATACCCAAACTTGGCTTGGAATAGAATGACCGATCCATTCGAGCCAATGCGAGGCGAGCCACTTGGGCGATATTGCCGTCGCCCCTTCTGCCTTCGCTTCTTCTGGCAGGTAGACGAGCACGTGACCTGCGTCATAGCCGCTGCACCGTACAAGACCCAGACCTGATGCCTCAGACGTTTCAAACAGCATGTACTCTCGGATTTCCTCTACTGGAGTTCGAGCGCGGAAGCGGAACACCGCGCCACGGTAGAGGAGATCGTTTTCCCCCAGTGAATTAAGAGTGGTCCAAGTCAGCATCCTGCCCCTAGACTTCGCCGGTGTTCTTCTTGTATGGGCCCGCGCGACCCGGCTTCGGCGCAACGGCGTCCATCTTCTCGCAAAGATCGGCCATTGACCGGAGCGCCTCGGACTGCCGCCATGGCTGGCGACGTCTTCCGCGTGTTATAAATGTGAATGAAGTTGATGCGGACTGCATTGCCGATCACGTCGGCCGGGCGCTTCTGGCCTTTAGGTCCGGTCGGCATTGTTCAAGTCTGCCAACTCGGCTTCTGCCTCAGCTAGCTCCGCTTTATATTCGGCGATCTTCTCAGGCGTTGGTTCCCATATTTCCGGGTCACCCATTGTCAGAGCGCGGATCATAGCAGTTGCCGCAGTTACCCGCGCTTCCGCCGCCTGTCGCAGGAGCGAATTCACAAGGTCGTTCGTTTCGTCTGGTTGCTCACTCATACGGCGAGCGTATAGGACAGAGCATCGCAACGCGACAAGAGAGGCGTCAAATTTCAAGCTGAGACACCACCGACAAATCAAAAAAATTGACACAACGCGCAAAGAAGTCTATAAGAATTTTGTCGATATTTGTTTGACCGACTTTTGTTATCCGCGTGCTTAGGCGCGCCTTTGGCGAACTTCCCCCATCAAAATCGAGACAAACGTTGTTGTGCATCCGCATGACGGCGAACGAATATTTGCCATGGAAAGGGTTCGTTATGAGCACAGGCACAGTTAAATGGTTCAACGCCACCAAAGGTTTTGGTTTTATTCAGCCTGACGACGGTTCTGCCGACGTTTTTGTCCACATCTCAGCCGTCGAGCGCGCCGGAATGCGCGACATCGTCGAGGGCCAGAAGCTTGGCTACGAGATGGTCCGCGACAACAAGTCGGGCAAGATGTCCGCCGACCAGTTGAAGGCGGCCTAAAACGGAATTCAGCCTCGCCGGTGACCACGGATGTACTGGCACCGGTGAATGGCAAATTCCAGCGCATGATCGCGGGGATGTTAAGTCCCCGCTCATGCGCATGAGAAGAACGTTCTTTGCGCGTCTCTCGGGATGCGCAGGCGCTCTTATGGAAGGTCAGGCGGTGCCTGGCCTTTTTCATTTTTGCGCTTCGACCGCCGAAAGAGCGCTGCTCGACGGCCCGGACGTGCTAAGGACGTTCCAGCAATTTGAAACCGGCTGCCGTATTGCTTTGTGCGGGATCCTGGCCGAAAGACCAGTCTCGCCACTTTTCGGCGGCGTGCTCCGAACCGGGAGAAAGACCTTGACCGCAACTTCAAAAAAACCCCGCGACCAGGCCGAATCCATTTTCAGCAAGACGCGGACCCAGTCGATGTCGCTCGACCGCATCAATTCCGAACGGGATGCCGTCAGCCAGGCCCGCGAAGCCAAGACCGCGCGGCTGCGCGAATTGCGCCTGGAGAAGGAAGCCGACGACATGGCGGCGGCGGTTGCGCTCGCGGCCTCGCCGAAACGCGCAGGCAAACGCTGATGGCCACCAAACGCGTGCCTCAAAAGGCGATCGCCACAGATTCGACCATCGCCGATGTCGTGGGCGAACTAGACAAGCCGGTCGAATATGTCCGGCGCGTGCTCGAAAAGCTCGAGCGCTGCAGGCGTGTCCACGGCGATGCCCAGGTTCGGCTCGGCGTGCGCGGTCGTGCCGAATGCCCCAACTATCTGATCGAATACGTCCGGGAAAACGCCAAGACCCGCGAGCGCGTGACCTTTCAGGATGCCGCCTACAGCGGCAGCACGCATCGCGAGCTGGCGCCTCGGCACATCGAGGAAGCCAGGAACTGGTCGCCCGAAGAAATGAACATCACGGCCGTTTCGGCGCTCATCGGCCGCCTTCGCAATCCGAATGCGCCATCATCGCGTTTCTCTGACGAGGATTGATATGGCAATCAAGTTTTCCGCCAAGGGCCAGCCGGCAGCGCCTGCTGCCGCCGTGAAGCCGGTCAAGCCGGCCGCCGCGCCAAAAACCGGCGAAGCCGCCGAAGCGGGCACCGATCTGTTCAGGTCGCCGGCGGAAGCACCGCCGCGCAAGCCCAAGAAGAAATAGCGCCCTTGCAGCAAAATGCCGACCGGAAATCTGCGCCAAGGCTGCTTGCCCTGGCGGTCGCAGAGGAGTTTTCGTCGCCACAAGAGGGCGCCGGTCCGATTGCCTTCGATTGCCAGACCTGTGGCGCCTGCTGCGCCTACTCGTCCAGATGGCCGCGCTTCTCCACCGAGGATGACGCGCAGCTCGACCTTATCCCGCAAAAATACGTGGCTGCCGACGAAGCCGGTATGCGCTGCGACGGCGCGCGCTGTTCGGCACTGTGCGGCGAGGTCGGCAAGTCGACCGCATGCGGCATCTACGACATCCGCCCCGACGTCTGCCGCGCCTGCATGCCGGGCGATGACGACTGCCTGATCGCGCGTCGGGCTCACGGTCTGCCGACGCTGTAATGACGGCCCTCGGGCTGGCGTCTCAGTTTGAATTTCGTCAATCAGATGGGCGAAAGTCGCTGCGGTAGAGGCCGGGCGATCGTCCGGTCAATCGTTTGAATGCCTGCGAGAACGACGGCACCGATTCATATCCGACGGCGCGCCCGATCTCGCCAATGTTCTGGTTCGTTTCCCGCAGAGCCTTGGCGGCAAGGTTCATCCGCCACCGGGTCACATAGGACAGCGGCGGCTGTCCTACCAGTTGAGCGAAGCGACGCGCGAAGGTGGCCCGGGACTGTGCTGCGCCGCTGGCAAGGGAAGCGATGGTCCAGGGATTGCCCGGCCGCTCGTGGATCAGGCGCAAAGCCTGCGCAATGCCTTTGTCGCGCAAGGCGCCAAACCATCCCCCTGTTCCGAGTGGCTGATGTTCGATCCAGGCGCGCAACAAGAAGATCAACGTGCTGTCGAGAAGGCGTGGGGCGACAATGTCGTGGCCGCCGAGATCGCCTTTCGCTTCGACCTGCAGAAGTTCCAGGGCAAGCCGCAGCGGCTCGCTGGTGTCGATCTGATTCCGGGTCAAATGAATCAGCGGAGGAAGCAGCGAAACCATCGGATATGGCCCGACGCCGTCGAGTGAATATCTCGCACAAAGAAGAGTTGTCGCGCCGCTCTCGCTTTTCGGTTCCAGTCCGCTCCGATTTGCGGAAAGGACGGCGGATATCGATGCCGTCGGTGCATCCGCCGGATTGCAAAGGGCATGCCCGATACCGCTCGCGACAAGGATGACATCTCCCTCGCCTAAGCGGATCGGCTCCCTTTCACCGGCTAACCGCAGCCAGCATTCGCCGTTCTGTATGACGTGGATGGCGGCATTCCTTGTCGGATCCACCGAAATACCCCATGGCCGATGCAGGGTCGCGCTGCCGATCATGGCGCTGCCAAATCTCAGCGAAGCAAGAACTTCGGACAAGGCGTCCATGAGAACCATCCTCCAACGATGAATAGGACGACGATATTAGACGATTGGATAAGAATCCAGGCGAATAGCGTATCGACCATCTCACAAGCGTGGCTGATTATGTTGGCAAGATCGGCCTGCGGACGCTCCTGTCCACAACAGGCAGAAGCAGGCACGGGAAGGAGCAAAAACATGCGTGACGAACCATCAAATCCAGTTCCAGCCAAGACCCATAATTTGCTCGACACCAACAAGGCGATCGTCCTGGACTTCATCGACAAAGCAGTAAACCAAGGCAACATCGAAGCTGCTTCGATGCATTTTGGCGAACGCTACATCCAACACAATCCGAACATTGCGGATGGTGCGGAAGGCTTCAAAGCCTATCTGCAGCAGCTCAAACAGTCATTTCCCCTCGTGAAGGGAGAGGTGAAGCGGATTTTTGCCGAAGGGGATTTCGTCATCGTGCACATGCACGCAAAACGCGAACCGGAGGAGGAGGGCCTAGCCATTGTCGACATTTTCAGGCTGAAGGACAGCAAGCTGGTCGAACACTGGGAAGTTCGGCAGCCTATAGCCGATAGCAAGCTGCACGCCAACAGCATGATCTGAATGCGCATAGGCTCTCAGGCTGACTTGTGCCCGCACGTTTCGCTGATTACGCTGCCGGCGGCAGGGCCAGCACCGGGAGACCATCCGTGAGCATCGAATTTCTGTTGACGTCGCTGATTGTCGTGGCTTCGCCCGGTACCGGCGTTCTCTATACGCTGAGCGCCGGGCTTTCGCGTGGTGCGCGCGCCAGCATCATTGCCGCTTTCGGCTGCACGCTCGGCATCATTCCGCACATGGCGGCCGCCATCACCGGCCTCGCGGCACTGCTGCATACCAGTGCCGTCGCCTTCGAGACGCTGAAATATCTCGGCGTCGCCTATCTTCTCTACATGGCCTGGAACACGCTGAAGGAGAAGGGCGGCCTGAGCGTCGAAGAAAATGTCGCGCCGCGCTCGGCCGGCAAAGTGATCACTTCGGGCATCCTCATCAACATCCTCAATCCGAAGCTGTCGATCTTCTTCTTTGCCTTCCTGCCGCAATTCGTCAGCACCACCGAACCGCATGCGCTGTCGAAGATGCTGGAGCTCAGCAGCATCTTCATGCTGCTCACCTTCGTGGTCTTTGTCGGCTATGGCATTTTTGCTGCATCGATCCGCAGCCATGTCGTGTCGCGGCCAAAGGTGCTGACCTGGATGCGCCGTACCTTCGCCGGAGCCTTTGTCATGCTCGGCGCCAAACTGGCGCTGGCGGACCGGTAGACAGGAAGGTCGCGGGCAGCACAAATCTATCCCTTCACATAGCCCATGGCCTCGACGATCTGCCCGTCCGCCACGCGCATCAGGTTGACGCCGCGCAGCGAATTGCCGTCGGCCATCCAGTAGCGCCAGCGGATCGTCGCCCGGTCGCCGGCGACGAAAGTTTCTTCGATGTCGAAGCGCGTGCCGGGTCCGGTCGCGATCGCCGACCACAGTTCGACGCAGGCGCCCTTGCCGATGCGGCGGGCGCCGTCCGGGGCCGGCGTGGTGTTCTCGATCACGCAATCTTCCGCCACCAGATCGTCGAGCGCCGACGGGTCGTGGCGCTGGAAGACGTCGTTGTAGCGCCGCATGATCTCGGCCGTTTCGGCGGAGCGTTTGGCCGCGGCGATGTCGATGACAAGTTCCTGTGTCATTGGATATTCCTTCCCTTCAGTGATCGGTAGCGGTTTCGACGAGGCGGGCCTTGAGCGTGATCACGGCGACGCCGGCCAGCGCCCGCGATACGAGGCAGCTCTCCTTGGCGATCTGCGCCAGCCGCTCGAACTCCGCCGCCGCCAGCCCGGCGACGCTTGCCTCGGTCTCCAGCTCGATGCGGGTCAGCGTTGGTCCGGCCGCGGTGGCGCCGAGATGCGCTTTCGCGATCGTGTGGATGCGTGCGGGAGTGTAACCTTCGCGGCCGAGGACGGCGCTCAGCGCCATCGAGAAGCAGCCGGCATGCGCCGCCGCAATCAATTCCTCGGGATTGGTGCCGGGACCGTTCTCGAAACGCGACGGGAACGAGTAGGCGCCTTCGAAGACGCCGCTGCCGAGCTTCAGCCGGCCCGAACCTTCCTTCAACGATCCCTGCCATTGGGCCTCTGCTTCACGGATGGTCATTGTGTCTCTCCTTTGATTTGAGGGGTCGATCAGATTTTGGGGCGGACCAGTCAGGCGCTGTCGACGACCACTTTCCCGAAGACGTCGCCTTGCTGGAAATAGCGATAGGCGTCGTTGGCCTCGTCGAAGGCGAACACCTTGTCGATGACAGGCTTAAGCCGATGCACCGAGATGGCGCGCAGCATGGCTTCGAGGTTGGTGCGATTGCCGACGAACAGGCGGCTGATGGTGGCGAGGCTGCGCTGGTAGACCGGGCCGGGGATCTGCACCGTCCCGCCTTTCGCATCCTGTATGGTGAGAAGCACGATGCGCCCGTAAAGCGCGCAGGCGATCATCGATTGCGCGAAGGTCGGCGGGCCGCCGGTCTCGACGACGAGGTCGATGCCGCCGGTCTGCTCGCGCACCGCAGCACCCCATTCCGGCATGCCGGCTGTCGAGACGACGAGGTCGGCGCCCAGCGCCTGCAGCCGGTCCAGCTTCTCGTTGCGCGAGCTGACTGCCACGACACGGCAGCCGAGCAGCTTGGCGAATTGCAGCGCAAATAGCGCGACGCCACCTGAACCGATGACAAGAACCCATTGGCCGGGCTTCGGCATTTCGGCCGCCGTCACGGCATTCCAGGCGGTCAGGCCGGCGCAGGTTAGTGTCGCCGCTTGATGCCAGTCGAGATGATCGGGAAGCCGCACCGCCCATTGCTCATCGAGCACCGCGTATTCGGCCAGCATCCCGTCCAGCGTGCAGCCAAGCTGGTCGATCAGACCGGCATTGATGCGGCCATCGATCCAGCGCGCAAAATAACTGCCGGTGACGCGGTCGCCGACGGCAAAGCGGGTGACGGCCTCGCCGACGGCAACGACTTCGCCGGCACCGTCGCTCAGCGGGATAACGCCTTGGCGCGGCGCCAGCGGGTAGGTGCCGTTGAGGATCATCGTATCGCGGCGGTTGAGCGCGGTGGCGCGGGCACGCACGACGATCTCGTGCGGCTTCGGCGTCGGCTGCGCCTCGTCGCGCATCACCAGGCACTTGGTCCCGCAGGTTCCTTCAAGACGATAACTACGCATTTGCCTTTCGCATATGTAGACTGATCTACATATTATGTAGACCGATTGTCATATTCGAGGCAACGCCTATAATGCTCACTCCTGACAGAGGTTGACATGGCGAACGACACCCGCACCCGCATACTCGAGACGACCGGTCTGCTGCTGAGGCAGCGCGGCTACCACGGCACGTCGCTCAACGATATTTTGAGCGCCTCAGGCGCACCGAGAGGTTCGCTCTACTTTCACTTTCCGGGCGGCAAGGACCAGCTGGTCATCGAGGTGACGCGCGACAGCGTCGCCGATGTGACGCAGAGGCTGGACGCCGCGCTCGCTGCCGAAAAGGACCCGGCGGTGGCTGTCCACCACATCTACCAGTCGGTCGCGCGCATGCTGGAAGACAATCGGTTCACGCTCGGTTGCCCGATCGCACCCGTGGTGTTGGACTCGCCGATCGACATGCCGGAACTGGCCGAGTTGTGCCGGTCCGCCTTCGAGCAATGGATAGGCTTGCTCAGGGCGGCCTTCGTCAGGGCAGGGGTGCCCGAGCGACGCGCGCACGCGCTGGCACTGCTGGTCGAATCATCGCTTGAAGGACTGATGGTGATCGCACGCGCCACCCACGACCGCGCCCCGGTGCTGGCGGTAGCCGATGAGGTCGCGGCGTTGATTGAGGGGGCATTGCCGGCCAAGAGTGCCACCGCAGCGGTGCATTGACGTTTATGCCTTCATCGCATCGAAGGCGGCGCGGCGTTCCGCCAAAAGGGCCAAGGCTGCAGCTCGACGATTGATGTTCTGCGCCGCCGCGACGCCTGGAAGTAACGGCATGGTGGCCGAACAGATGCGTCCTGCGGGATACGCGCCTGCTTACTTGGGATCGGACGGCCTCTCAATCTCCGCCACATCAACGAAAAAGGGCGGCATCGCTGCCGCCCTTTCCGTAAGCTTGCGAGATTGGCTGGATTAGAAATCCATGCCACCCATGCCGCCCATGCCGCCGCCGCCCATGCCGCCCGGCATGCCGCCGCCAGCCGACTCCTTCTTCGGAGCCTCCGCGATCATGGCTTCGGTGGTGACCAGCAGGCCGGCGACCGAGGCCGCGTCCTGCAGAGCCGTGCGCACAACCTTGACCGGATCGACGATACCCATGGCGATCA
>NZ_JAMYQC010000059.1:0-21655 GCF_040320645.1 Mesorhizobium sp. M0633 | reverse complement strand
CGACCCGAGCGGCATCTATGTCCGGCCGGAGGGCTCGGTCTACATCACCGGCGGCGCCGAGCCGGAAGAGGGCGAAGGACCGGCCGACCCCGCCGACTTCGACGCCGACTGGCCGCTGTTCGAAGAGGTGATCTGGCCGGTGCTGGCGACCCGCATTCCAGCCTTCGAGGCGATCAAGCCGACGCCCGCCTGGGTCGGCCATTACGACTACAACACGCTCGACCAGAACGCGGTGATCGGCCCGCATCCCGAGGTCGGGAATTTCCTCTTCGCCAACGGTTTTTCCGGCCACGGCCTGCAGCAGGCGCCGGCGGTCGGCAAGGCGCTGGCCGAGCTTCTGGTGCATGGCGGCTATCGCACGAGGGATTGCTCGGCGTTCGGGTACAGCCGGATCGCCGAGGGGCGGGCGTTCAGGGAATTGAATGTGATTTGAGCAGGAAGGGCGGGTGCGCCGCGACGGCCCTTTTGGTGCAGGGACAGAGGGGCGCGAAGGAACGCGACAGGCGACCGATGGCCCAAAGCTGGCGAAAACAGCCGGCCAGGGCCTGCCGCGAACGGAATGATTTTGTGATGATCGTGGCGCGCGATCCGCCGCATTTCCGGACGATCAGCGACTTCCGCAAGCGGCATTTGAAGGCGCTCGTGGCGCTGTTCGTGCAGGTTCTGAAGCTGTGTGAGACGGCAGGACTGGTCAAACTCGGCCATGTCGCGCCGGATGGCAAGAAGATCAAGGCGAACGCGTCGAAACACAAGGCGATGAGTTATGAGCGCATGAAGAAGCGCGAGCTGGAATTGAAAGCCGAGGTCGCTCGCATGCTGACGGCGGCCGAGGCCGCGGATGCCGAGGAGGACGTGACTTTCGGCAAGGACAAGCGCGGCGACGAGATGCCGGATTGGGCCGGCGACAAGCAGAACCGGCTGGCCAAGATCCAGCAGGCGATGGCGTCGCTGGAAGCCGAGGCCAAGCTGGCGGCGCAAGAAGAGCGCCGGATCGAGGCCGAAAAAAAGAGCAGCGCCAGGCCGCAGGCCGCAAGAAGCCTGGCAAACCGGCGGCCGCGCCATCAGAGGAGCCTGGTGGCCATAGCAGCTGTTCTCGGAGGAACGCCGTTCGCTGTGCGGCGCTAAAGCCTGAGAGATCCTCGAAGAAGGATTGATCTCTTTGCATATCATTATCTTCATATATGATACGCGAAGAGATCATAAAGTTTTGACTTGCTCGCTGGATGAGATACCTTTGCGTATCATCGCGCATTGGAATAGATCGTATAGGTATCATGATGGACTCTGAATCGGAAATTCTGCGCGAAATCGGTGGGCTTTTCAGGCAGGCGAGGCTGGCCGCGGCCATGACGCAGGAGCAGGTCGCTGATTTGGCGGGTATATCCCGTCCCCGCTATCGCGACATCGAAAAGGGAGCCGCAGCGGCGCGTGCGACCACGCTCATGAATATCGCTCGCGCGCTCGGTCTGGAAATGATGCTGGTTCCGCAGGTCATGGTGCCGGCTGTCCAGGCTCTATTGCGTCCGCATGATGATGACGATCGACCCGCCTTTGTTTCTCAACCTGACGATGGCGATCATGGCTCCAGTCTTTCGCGCACCTAAGACGATCCCGTCGCTGGACGTGCACTTGAACGCATTGAAGATCGGCACAATCGTTAGGACCCCGGGCGATTTCAATGCATTCAACTTCGATGAGGCCTACCGCGCGACGGGCGGCTTTCCGGTTTTCAGCCTGTCGTTCCGGGCAGCGACGGGAGGATTGCGGAAAGATCCGAAGCCTCTGGCGGGCGCCTTGCCCGCTTTCTTCGCGAACCTCCTGCCGGAGGAGAAATTGCGCGAGGCGATGGAAAAGCACCACGAAGGCAATGTGCGGCCAGGCAATGATTTCGATCTTTTAGCGGCGCTGGGCGCCGATTTGCCGGGAGCCGTACGGGCGTTGCCCAGTGACGGCGCGATAGCGGTTTCGCAGGATGCTTCAAAGGATAAGCCCAAGGCACGGTTCTCACTTGCCGGCGTGCAGATGAAGCTGTCGGTCATGAAGAACACTGGAAAAGGCGGCGGCCTTACCTTGCCGATGGACGACGAGCAGGGCCGGTACATCGCCAAGTTCCCTTCGACGGCCTTTCCGGGCGTTTCCGAGAACGAATTCGCCAACCTGGCGCTGGCTGCAGCAATCGGCATGGAGGTTCCTGAATGCGAACTGGTCGAGAAGTCCGATTTTGAGGGCGTTCCCGAAGAATTCAACACGCTGTCGGAGGGCAAGGTCCTTCTCGTCAAACGCTTCGATCGCGGCGCCGATGGCGAGAGGATACACATCGAGGATTTCGCTCAGGTCTTCGGTGTCTATCCCTCGCGCAAATATGAGGGGGCCGCTTATCACGACATAGCCTTGGCCCTTGGCGTGGCCGTCTCGCCTACGGCGGCTCTCGAATTCGTCCGCCGCCTGGCGCTGACGGTCATCACTGGCAATGGCGACATGCACCTCAAGAACTGGTCTTTGATTTATCCCGGTAACGGCGACAAGCCGGTGCTTGCACCAATCTACGACGTTCTGTCGACCGTGCCATATATTCCCGCCGACGCCATGGCGCTTTCGCTTGGAGGGGAGCGCTCGTTCAAGGCGCTAGCAGCACCGCGATGGAAAGCATTTGCGAACCGTGCAAGGCTTCCGGAGCCGGCAGTCCTGAAGGCAGTGGTCGAGACCGTCGAACTCGTCAACGAGCACTGGTGGCATCTGCCTGAGCGCGACGTTGTCGCAGCGAAAGTGCTCGAGCGGATCGACGAACATGTGAAGGCGATGACGCCGATACTGAACTCCTGCGCCGATAGGTGAGCCGAGTCCCCTTGAGTTGGTGATATGGCGGAATTATCTCCCGCGGCCCCGTATGGATGGCCGTGGATCGAAGGTATGCCAGCGTGGCGCAAGATTCCGCGCAGTGTCGACGAGGACACGCGAGACCAAGCACGTCAGCTCGCCGGAACAGAAGAGTTCGTAGCATCCCGCAATTAACGCTAGAGGGTCGAGATGCTGTTCGCCCACCTCAACACAACGATGCGGTTCGAACGAATGCGGTGACTGAGGATCGCGATCCGACGCTTTGTGTCGCCATTGTCGGGTCCGCTACACGGCTTGTTCCAACGATCCTTTCTTTGGCCTCACGCTAAACCTCTGAAAAGCAACCATGAAATTATTCTTCGGTTCGATCAGCCAAATTGGCACGAGTCTTGAGATCCTTGGGTGCGAGGCGGCGACAGCTGCCCGACCGGCATTCATGTCGCGGCAGCCGCGATGAATGGAACGAAGGAAGGAAAGCTACATGTCAGGTTTGCGTCAGATCGCCTTTTACGGCAAGGGCGGCATCGGCAAGTCCACCACCTCCCAAAATACGCTCGCCGCCCTTGTCGACCTCGGGCAGAGAATCCTCATCGTCGGCTGCGACCCCAAAGCCGACTCCACCCGCCTGATCCTGAACGCGAAGGCGCAGGATACGGTCCTGCACCTCGCGGCAGAGGAAGGTTCGGTGGAAGACCTGGAACTCGCGGACGTGCTCAAGGTCGGCTACAAAGGCATCAAATGCGTGGAGTCGGGCGGCCCTGAGCCGGGTGTCGGCTGCGCCGGCCGCGGCGTGATCACCTCGATCAACTTCCTCGAGGAGAACGGTGCCTACGACGATGTCGACTATGTCTCCTACGACGTGCTCGGGGATGTGGTGTGCGGCGGTTTCGCGATGCCGATCCGCGAGAACAAGGCCCAGGAAATCTATATCGTCATGTCCGGCGAGATGATGGCGCTCTATGCCGCCAACAACATCGCCAAGGGCATCCTGAAATACGCCCATTCGGGCGGCGTGCGGCTCGGCGGCCTGATCTGCAACGAGCGCCAAACCGACCGCGAGCTCGACCTCGCCGAAGCGCTGGCTTCCAGGCTCAATTCCAAGCTCATCCACTTCGTGCCCCGCGACAACATCGTCCAGCACGCCGAACTCAGGAAGATGTCTGTCATCCAGTATGCGCCGGACTCCAAGCAGGCCGGGGAATACCGGGCACTAGCCGAGAAGATCCATGCCAATTCGGGCCAGGGCACCATCCCAACCCCGATCACCATGGAGGAGCTCGAGGACATGCTGCTCGACTTCGGCATCATGAAGACTGACGAGCAGATGCTTGCCGAGCTTCAGGTCAAGGAAGCGGCGAAGGCGGCCGCACAGTAACGACCGCTGCCGACACGAGGCGCGGCCTTGACCTGGCGCGCCTTTCAAAGAACGGCGCCTCGTTGGTGAGGCGTCACCCTGAACCTTGAAAGGGGTCCCATGAGCCTGGAATACGAGAATGACGGCGCCCTCCATGCGAAGCTTATCGAGGAGGTGCTGTCGCAATATCCTGACAAGGCGGCGAAGCGCCGCAAAAAGCACCTCAGCGTCGCAAAGAGCGGCGACGAGGCTGGCGAGGAAAGCGAGGGCCTTTCCGAATGCGAGGTCAAATCGAACATCAAGTCCATCCCCGGAGTGATGACGATTCGCGGCTGCGCCTATGCCGGCTCGAAAGGCGTGGTGTGGGGTCCAGTCAAGGATATGGTCCATATCTCGCACGGCCCGGTCGGCTGCGGGCAATATTCCTGGTCGCAACGCCGCAACTATTACGTCGGCACGACCGGCATCGACACGTTCGTCACGATGCAGTTCACCTCCGATTTCCAGGAGAAGGACATTGTTTTTGGTGGCGACAAGAAGCTGGAACGGATCATCGACGAGATCGAGGAACTGTTTCCGCTGAACAAGGGCATGACTGTGCAATCCGAATGCCCGATCGGCCTGATTGGCGACGACACCGAAGCTGTGTCCCGCAACAAGGCCAAGGAGCACGAAAAAACGATCGTGCCGGTGCGCTGCGAGGGCTTCCGCGGCGTATCGCAATCCCTCGGCCACCACATCGCCAACGATGCGATCCGCGACTGGGTCTTCGAAAAGAAGGACATCGAGTTCGAGGCCGGCCCGTACGATGTCAATGTGATCGGCGACTATAATATCGGCGGCGACGCCTGGGCTTCGCGCATCCTGCTCGAGGAGATGGGCCTGCGCGTGGTCGGCAACTGGTCGGGCGACGCTACGCTGGCCGAAATAGAGCGCGCGCCGAAGGCCAAGCTCAATCTCATCCATTGCTACAGGTCGATGAACTACATCTGCCGGCACATGGAGGAAAAGTATGGCATCGACTGGATGGAGTATAATTTCTTCGGCCCCTCCCAGACCGAAGCCTCTCTGCGCAAGATAGCCAAGCATTTCGGGCCGGAAATCGAGGCCAAGGCCGAGGCGGTCATCGCCAAATACCGGCCGTTGGTCGATGCCGTCATCGCCAAGTACCGGCCGCGCCTCGAAGGCAGGACGGTGATGCTCTATGTCGGCGGGCTGCGCCCCCGTCACGTCGTCACGGCATATGAGGATCTAGGCATGGTGATCGTCGGCACTGGCTATGAATTTGGCCATAACGACGACTATCAGCGTACCGGCCATTACGTGAAGAAGGGCACGCTGATCTATGACGACGTGACTGGTTACGAGCTGGAGAAGTTCATCGAGGGGATCCGTCCTGATCTCGTTGGCTCCGGCATCAAAGAAAAGTACCCGGTCCAGAAGATGGGCATACCGTTCCGTCAAATGCATTCCTGGGATTATTCCGGCCCGTATCACGGCTACGACGGCTTCGCCATCTTCGCCCGCGACATGGATCTGGCCATCAACAACCCAGTCTGGAACCTCTACGACGCCCCCTGGAAGAAAAAAGCCGAGCCGTCGGCGGCGATCGCAGCCGAATGAAAACCTGGCCTCCCGGAAGCCGGGAGGCCGTTGAACGCCTGTGGCGCTTTATCCGCGGGAGACCTGAAACGTTTCGACGTCCCTGTGCCGCCGTATGGTGCGGCCAGATGGAGAAGAGGTAACCATCCATGCCGCAGTCGGCTGAAAAAGTTCTCGACCACGCTCCCCTGTTCCGCGAGCCGGAATACAGGCAGATGCTCGCCGACAAGAGGCTGAATTTCGAATGTCCGCACTCGGACCAGGTCGTTACCGACCAACGCGAATTCACCAAGACGTGGGAATACCGCGAAAAGAACCTCGCTCGCGAAGCGCTTGTCGTGAACCCCGCCAAGGCCTGCCAGCCGCTCGGCGCGGTGTTCGCGGCCGCGGGCTTCGAGCGAACCATGTCCTTCGTCCACGGCAGCCAGGGCTGCGTGGCCTATTACCGCTCGCACCTGTCGCGCCATTTCAAGGAGCCTGCTTCGGCAGTTTCCTCGTCGATGACCGAGGACGCGGCAGTGTTCGGTGGCCTGAAGAACATGGTCGACGGGCTCGCCAACACGTACCAGCTCTACGACCCGAAGATGATCGCCGTCTCGACTACTTGTATGGCGGAGGTCATTGGCGACGACCTGCACAGTTTCATCGAGAACGCCAAGGACGAAGGCTCGGTCCCGCGCGACTTCGACGTGCCCTTCGCCCACACGCCAGCCTTCGTCGGCAGCCATGTCGACGGCTACGACGTTGCGGTCAAGGGCATTTTGGAGCATTTCTGGAAAGGCGAGGAGCGCACGGAAGCCGAGGGAACCATCAACGTCATTCCGGGTTTCGACGGCTTCTGTGTTGGCAACAACCGAGAACTCAAGCGCCTGCTCGATCTGATAGGCGTTTCCTATACCTTCATCCAAGACGCCTCTGACCAGTTCGACACGCCCTCGGACGGCGAATACCGCATGTACGACGGCGGCACGAAGATCGAAGACGCGAGAAAGGCACTCAACGCCGAGGCGACACTTTCGCTGCAACATTACAACACCCGAAAAACACTGGAGTATTGCGAGGGGGTAGGGCAGGCGACTGCCTCGTTTCATTACCCGCTCGGAGTCCAGGCGACCGACGACTTCCTGATGGAGGTCTCCGCGATTTCCGGCAAGCAAATCCCCGAGACAATCCGCCTCGAGCGCGGCCGGCTTGTTGACGCCATGGCGGACAGCCAATCCTGGCTTCACGGTAAGAAATACGCCATCTACGGTGATCCGGACTTTGTCTACGCCATGGCCCGCTTCATCATGGAGACGGGCGGCGAGCCGACCCATTGCCTCGCCACCAACGGCACCTCGGCATGGGAAGCGGAGTTGAAGGAACTGCTTGCATCATCGCCCTTCGGCAAGGATGCTCAAGTCTGGGCGGGCAAGGACCTCTGGGCGATGCGGTCGCTGCTCTTCACCGAGCCGGTGGACCTGCTGATCGGCAACTCCTATGGCAAGTATCTGGAGCGCGACACCGGCACGCCGCTGATCCGGCTGACGTTTCCGATCTTCGACCGCCACCATCACCATCGGTTTGCGCTTATGGGCTACCAAGGCGGGTTGCGCGTCCTGACGACGATCCTCGACAAGATCTTCGACAAGCTCGATCGCGAGACAAGCGAGACGGGCGTGACGGACTATTCGTATGACCTCACCCGCTAAGCGTGACGGTCGGCTTTGGCCGGTCGTCTTCCCGAGGGACTTTGGAGACCGACGCAATGTCCTCGCTCAGAGCCAAAATCCAGGATGTCTTCAACGAGCCCGCCTGCGAGCAGAACCGCGGCAAGGATGCCAAGGCGCGCAAGGAGGGCTGTTCGAAGCGACTGACCCCCGGGGCGGCGGCCGGCGGCTGTGCCTTCGATGGCGCCAAGATCCTGCTGCAGCCGATCACCGACGTCGCGCAGCTGATCCATGCGCCGCTCGCCTGCGAGGGCAATTCCTGGGACAACCGCGGTGCGGCTTCGTCCGGGCCAACGCTGTGGCGCACGAGCTTCACGACCGACCTCACCGAACTCGACGTGGTGATGGGGCAGGGCGAGCGGAAGCTTTTCAAAGCGATCCGCGAGATCAAGGAAGCGTATGGGCCCCCGGCGATCTTCGTCTATCCGACCTGCGTGACGGCGCTGATCGGCGACGACATCGAGGCCGTCTGCAAGCGCGCGGCGGAAAAGTTCGGCCTGCCGGTGGTGCCGGTCAATGCGCCGGGCTTCGTCGGCTCCAAGAATCTTGGCAACAAGCTTGCCGGCGAGGCTTTGCTCGATCATGTCATCGGCACGGTGGAGCCCGACGATGCCGGCCCTTACGACATCAATATCCTTGGCGAATTCAACCTCTCGGGCGAATTCTGGCTGGTGAAGCCGCTGCTGGATCGGCTCGGCATCCGGGTGCGCGCCTGCATTCCGGGCGACGCGCGTTACCTCGACATTGCCTGCGCGCACCGCGCCCGGGCGGCTATGATGGTGTGCTCGACCGCGCTCATCAATCTCGCCCGCAAGATGGAGCAGCGCTGGGACATCCCGTTTTTCGAGGGCTCCTTCTACGGCATCACCGACACCTCTGAAGCGCTCCGACAGCTCTCTCAGTTGCTCGTGAAGAAGGGTGCCGATCCGGAGATCCTCGGCCGCACCGAGGCATTGATTGCAGAGGAGGAGACGATCGCTTGGAAGAAGCTCGCGGCCTACCGGCCGAGGCTCGAAGGCAAGCGCGTGCTGCTCAACACCGGCGGTGTAAAGTCCTGGTCGGTCGTCCATGCGCTGATGGAGATCGGCATCGAGATCGTCGGCACCTCTGTCAAGAAGTCGACCGTCGAAGACAAGGAGCGCATCAAGCAGATCCTCAAGGACGACAACCACATGTTCGAGCAGATGGCGCCGCGCGAACTTTACACCATGCTCTCAGAACACAAGGCCGATATCACGCTGTCGGGCGGGCGCACGCAGTTCATCGCGCTGAAGGCCAAGACACCCTGGCTCGATATCAACCAGGAGCGCCAACATCCTTACGCCGGCTATGACGGCATGGTGGAACTCGTACGCCAGATCGACCTCGCCATTCATAACCCGATCTGGCGCCAGGTGCGGGAACCGGCACCATGGGATTGCCAGCCGGCGGTGAGGGAGGAACTGCCGAGCACGAAAAGCGAGACCGCGACCTTGCATGCTGTCCAGGAATTCGCCGGCACGACGGCCGACGATTTCGGCGAGTGGTGAGGAAAGCCGATGGTCCGCATCCTTCCCCAGACCAAAGCGGCGGCGGTCAATCCGCTGAAGTCATCGCAGCCGCTGGGTGCCGCCTTGGCCTTTCTTGGCGTCGACGGCGCGATGCCGTTGTTCCACGGCAGCCAAGGGTGCACCAGCTTCGCCCTCGTGCTCTTCGTGCGGCATTTCAAGGAAGCCATTCCCTTGCAGACAACAGCGATGGACGAGGTGGCGACGATCCTCGGCGGGGCAGAGCATCTGGAAGAGGCGATCCTCAACCTCAAGGCCCGCACGAAGCCAACTCTGATCGGGGTCTGCACGACGGCGCTGGTGGAAACCCGGGGCGAAGACTGCGCAGGAGATATCGCCAATATCAGGCTGAAGCGCACGGAAGAACTCGCGGGTACGGAGGTGGTGCTAGCCAACACACCGGATTTCGACGGCGCGATCGAAGAGGGCTGGGCCAAGGCTGTCACCGCGATGATCGAAAGGATTACGCGGCCCGGCGAGCAGGCGCGGCAGTCGAAGAAGATCGTGATCCTGCCTGGCTGGAATCTCACTGTGGCTGATATCGAGCATTTGCGTGAGATGGTTGAAAGCTTTGGACTGAAGCCGGTGATTCTGCCGGACGTCTCCGGCTCGCTCGACGGTACGGTGCCCGATCGCTGGGTCACGACCACCTATGGCGGCACCAGCGTCGAGGATATCCGCGAGCTTGGCACGGCCGAGCAATGCCTCGTCATCGGTGAGCATATGCGCCGCCCGGCCGAGCTGCTGCAGAGGTTGACCGGCGTGCCTTACGTGCTGTTCCGGTCGCTGACTGGATTGGGGGACGCAGACCGGTTCGTCTCGCTACTGTGCGCGGTTTCGGGCGCGGCGGCGCCGGCTGGGATGCGCCGTCGCCGGGCGCAGTTGCAGGACGCGTTGCTCGACGGACATTTCCATTTTGGAGGCAAGAAAATTGCGATCGCTGCTGAACCAGACCAACTCTACCAACTCGCGAGCTTCTTCACCGGCATGGGCTCCGAAATCGCGGCGGCGGTCACCACGACCAACATGTCGAAAATTTTGGAGGAAGTACCGGCGCAGTCGGTTCAGATCGGCGATCTCGGCGATTTGGAAGCTCTTGGCGCCGGCGCTGATCTTCTCGTCACCCATTCCCATGGCCGCCAGGCGGCGCAGCGCCTCAGCATTCCGCTCATGCGGGTCGGCTTCCCGATCTTCGACCGGCTCGGCAGCCAGCACAAGCTCACAATCCTCTATCAGGGGACCCGCGACCTGATCTTCGAGGTTGCCAACATCTTTGACGCCAACCGGCACGCGCCGACGCCTCAGGCGCTTGATCCACTCCGTAAGCGAGAAATGCCAGATGAGCTCCGTTCGTCGCCTCTCGCTCGTCACTGACGAGGTTCACGCACCGACGCCGGAACGCCAAGCCGGCGCATTGCGCGTGGCGGTCGCCACGCAGGACATGAAGAACCTCAACGCCCATTTCGGTTCGGCCAGGCGCTTTGCTGTCTACGACGTGACGCCCGAGGAGTGGAATCTCGTCGAGGCCGTGGCCTTCGATGACGTTTCGGACGAGAGCGGGAAGCATCGAACTGAGGGCGACGACCGCATCACCCCGAAGGTGGAGGCGCTGAAGGGCTGTCATCTCCTTTTTTGTCTGGCGATCGGCGGACCTTCGGCAGCCAAACTTGTTTCGGCAAAAATTCATCCGATCAAAGTGCCGCACCCCCAAACCATCCAAGAGGTGCTGTTGCGCACGCAGATGATGCTCAGGACGTGTCCTCCCCCTTGGCTGCGCAAGGTGCTGGCGCAGGCAGGTGTCGCCGAACACAAACCGTCCTTCGAGGACGAGGACTGAAATGAGGAGTGGCGAAATGTCTGACGCCGGGGTTAGCCCTGCTGTCGCCGAAGACGAGGCGGCCCTTGCCACCCCGTTCGTCAAATGCCTCGTGCGGCTGGTCCGGGCTCATGATTCCCACGGGTCTTGGGAAGGCAAATCGGACGCCGAGCTGCTGGGCGACTTCATCAACACCAGGGAACAGCGCCGTGCGATCCCGATCATCGGCGATCCCGATCCGGACGTGCTGTGGAGGCTTGAGATATTTTACACCGCCGTCGGGCTTGCGATCGAGGAGCGCTCCGGCCTGATGGCATCGCCGATGATGGAGATGAGCCATGAGGGCTTCGGGCGCGTGCTTCTCACGGCCGGGCGGTTGGTCGTTCTGTCGAAGACCCTGCGCGACGTCCACCGGTTCGGCTTCGAGACGTTCTGGAAACTCGCCGCGGCCGGTACCAAACTGGCCGGCGATGCCACCGCAGCCATTGAGGCTCATCCCGAGGTGGCGCGGGCGTGATGGAACCGATTTTCGATCAAGGGGATCATGTCAGGCTTTGAGGACATGCGATGGCCAGCCCCCTCAACCGAGGCGGTCGAGGCCGATTTGGTTCTTGGGGTAGCGCTGATGAAGCCACTGGTCCTGATCTGTTCGCAAGATGCGGAGTTGTATCTGTTCCTCAGCCACATTCTGGGGGTGGACGGCTTCACGAGTGAGCCGGCAGGCGGCGTGAAGGAAGCACTTGCATTGGCCGACGAACGTGAGCTCCAGGCGGTCGTGCTGGACTGCGGGGCGGCAAGCGCGACAGGCTCCACAATCTGCGCCCGGCTCAAGGGGGAGCCCCGGACCGGCGGCCTGCCCGTAATTGCCCTGATCGCGCCCGGCGCCGAGAACCAGCACCTCGATCTGTTGAAGGCAGGCATTGATGAAAGCTTCGTGCGGCCCTTCGCGCCAGCCAAGCTGCTTGACTGTCTACGCACGAAGCTGGCGCTGCCGAAACCGGGTTCAAACGGCATCGAAAACAGCAGCTGGCTCTGCTGCGGCAGCCTTGAGATGAAGCTCGATGCCCACCGGGTTCGCGGTAATGGCCACGACATCCATCTCGGACCTCTCGAGTTCAACCTGCTGCGGCAGTTGCTTGAGGCTCCCGGCAAGGTCTTCAGCCGAGACGAGCTGATAGGCGCGGCCTGGCCGGACAATATCCATATCGGTGCACGCACTGTCGACGTCCATATCAGCCGGATTAGAAAGGCGCTGAAGGCGGCCTCGCCAGGCAGCGTCATTCGCACCGTCAGGTCGGCCGGCTACTCGCTCGAGAAGCCGGACGACTAGATTGGGCAGGGGTGGTGCCACTCGCTATCTGCATCGTGGTCAGGGCAGGTTTTGCGGCTTCGAAACGCGCTACGGGCGCGACATACTGATGGAGAAGCAGTAAGATGGCCTTCAAAAGCCTACTCAGTGTAGCGGGAGCTGACCACTCCGATCAGGACGTCAGAACAGCTGCCGGCTTGTGCGCCGAGGTCGGCGCATATCTGTCCGTACTGATTATGTCGCCTCCGCCGCTCGTTATGTCGCCTCCGCCGCTAGGCGATGGCATCCCCGAGTGGCCTCAACAACACGCACAGGCCATTGCCAGACTGGAAAAACGGTACAGGCAAATCGAGAGGTTTTCACAGGCCACGGCCAGTCTGGAAAAAACATCCAGGGAAATTCACAAACTGCTGAGAGCCACGTGGCGGTGCTATGATGTCCATATTGCCAACTGCGATCAGGCCAGCGTCGGTGACACGGTGCGTCAGCGGGCGCTCTGCAACGACCTGACAATCGTCGGCCCCGCACTTCTCAACGACATTAACCTCGGACCCCTAGTTATCAACGGCAGCCTGTTCGATACCGGAAAGCCGGTGCTTGTCGTGCCGGAGGGCGCTGAGGCGACTCTGTCGCCACGGCGCGTGCTGGTCGGCTGGGATTCGCGAGTCGAGGCGTCCCGTTCGGTTCGGGAAGCGCTGGATCTGCTAGCCGGTGCTGAGGAAGTTCGTGTCGCACTAGTCGATCCGGAGGCGACCTGCACCGGAAACGGCCCCGAGCCGGGAGCCGACATCGCTGCCTATCTCACTCGGCACGGTGCTCGGGTGTCGGTTGACCGGCTGCCGAGCGCCGGCAAACCGGTGGCTATGGTGCTCGCGCAGCACGCAATCGACACGTCTGCCGATATGATAGTCATGGGAGCTTATGGCAGCCGCCGGCTGCGCGAGCGGCTCTTCGGTGGGGTGACGAGATGGATAGTTGGGAAGCCGCCATTGCCGCTGTTTTTGGCTCGCTGACGGGTTCCGAAGCAGCACCGACGCTGTTCGAAACTCTACTCACTGGGTTACTATCCTGATGCCAAGTCGGAGAAAGATCGCGGCAAACGTGCAAGCTTCGCGAAGCTTCTCGGAGCCAATCTGCACGTGCCGCCCGAGAACATCCGCGCACGCCGCTAACGCGCGCGGGGGTGGTTCTACTCGCCCGAGTTGGTCCGTGATGCTGAGACCAACCGCGGGGCAGAGGTATGGGCAGTCCTCAATGGAGCCACGATCACGGCGCAGATCGGCGTTAGGTCAAAGAGAGTCGTTCAGCGCGGCAGGCCGAGTTTGGACCCGTAGCGGCATCGTATGCGCGCTATCACGATCTCCTCATTACTGGCCGGGAGCTTAACAACGCAACGACCGTCCCGTGGCCGACGCCCTCCACTTCGAGTCGGAACGGTCGGGCTCCTGCCGCGGTCGGCGGGAATCGATCGCATAAATCACGTTGCCATGGTCTGGAATGGCAGGCGGGTTAGGGGTGAGGATGGCCGCATCTTCAGCGTTTTCAGTCGGTCCGGCCCAACCCGCGTGGCGACCGAGTGGTCTTTGGCCGGTCAATTCCTACAACGCTCACATTCGCACCAAGCGGTCCCTGTAGGGCCTGTGAACAGGGACACAGAACGACAAAAGCAGGAACCCGGGAGAGTTCACCGCGCCGGCACATGCCGGCACTCATCCTGGCCCCCTTCGCCACGATCATCATCGTCAATCTGGCGAAGACGGTACTCGCGACCCGCAGCCGGACATGACCGGCTTCGTCGTGAAGAACTCCTGTGTCGCCAGCCAGGAATTCAATCGCAAAGCGGAAGAGGTAGGGCAGAGGCGATGCTCGGATGGAGCGGCCCCTGCAATCGCAATGGCGTTTCGCTACCACCTGAGCGACCGAAACGGCAAGAAGCTCAAGCAAGGCTTGAGGGGGACGATGATGACGAGCCTGGCGGTAGCCAACGCAGACATGATGTCCATCTGCTCGTGCCTCAGCCCGAATATATGTCGAGTCGTCCGTGGCCACGCTTCTCTGGCGACGCGAAGCGCGTGATGCGTGTCCAAGACCTGACAGTGGCAGAAAACATGTCGCGTCCGATACAACCGGCTATCTTGGCACCCGGAGGTTTTTTAATGTGTAATCAAGCGTTTACCGCGCGCTGAGCGCGTTGGCACGGCCTTTGCGAATTGAGATTCAGCAACACTGAGTGAAGGCTGACTGCACGCAGATGCGCAAGACGACCGATGCTCTCCCTTCCTTGAACCCTCGTGCCCCGTCTCAAAGGGGAAACAAGCTCGCGCATAAGGTCACGCAACCTTTGGCAACAGCTTTGGAGAGCAACATGGTATTGCGACGGGGTCACCGGCTCCTTCGATCAAAGTGGAGGACTGGCTGCGTGGCGAGCCCCTTGCGAACTTCCAGCCCGGCAAAGTCTATATCGTCGAATTTGGGCAACTTGGTGCCGACCAGGTGTGGGGGAGATGCTCCATTTGATGCGGCTGCAGGAGAAATACAGGGACAGCGGAATTGAGGTCGTCGGAGTCGCGGCTAATGAAGACGCTCCAACGGCCGTTGAGGCTCGCACCAAGTTGGACGCGTGGTTACCCGAAAAGTGCTCGAATCTGAACTATCGGATCGCGTTCGACTACACAGGCGAAATGAACAAGCTTTGGATGAAACCCAGCTTTTCCACCGGGGTTACGACTTCGTTCGTGGTCGACCGAGACGGCCACATCGCCTTTATTGGTCATCCGGGGCAACTCGATGAGATTTTGCCGAAAGTGCTCAGCGGCAGCTGGCGCACCAGCGATAAAGCGAAAGCCGCCGATACGGAGCGGATCGCCAGAAGTGAATCCATGGCGCGCGAACGCGCGTTGAAGAAGCCGATCAATGACAGATTTTGGGCGGCGGTGAAGACAGTGGAACAGGCGCTCTCGGCGATCGAAGAGGGCATCGCCTTAATGCTGGACGACATCAATTTCCGCCGGGCGCATGCGCATCTGGTGCTTCACAAAATGCACGACATGTGGACCGGTTTGCCCCTCATGCACCAACTGGTTCGCGACGCGATCGACAGAAACTCCGAGGATTGGATGATCATGGCGCTAGACCAACTCTTTCATCCGACTAATGACCATTCGCGCTTTCCGTCTGCTGAGCGCTTCGCGATGGGCAAAGAGCTGCCCGAACACATCCTGGCACTGAACCCCCCGCAAGGCGACGACCCTAAGTTCTGGTCTTATCCGGCGATCGCTCGGTACCATGAGAACGGCAACGAAGTTCGCGCGATCGAGTTGGTCGAGCTGGCAAGACGTCGCTGGACGGTCCGGAGCCTGTGCCGGACGAACTGGAAACGACACCTCCTACCGGATTTGCTGCAGGCCCTGGCCAACTACAAGCTGAGAACGTTTGTTACGGCGCGCTCTGTTTGGCTCCGCAAAACAATTTCCCGAAGGTACCAAAGCGCGGTCGACGGAGGAGGAAAGATAAAAAAGGGTAATTGGTCGAAATGGCTTATTGGCCAATTCGTCCATTTCCCTGGCGTGGCCGCAGCAAGGAGGGTCCATGCAGCACTTGGTCGATCGTTTGCAGCAGGATCGAGGCTCGAATCTTCATGACCTCCGGCCGCATCACGGCGGAAGTGATGTTCGACGCGAATTCGCGTGGAAGACTTCGCAGTCGAGGAGGTGTTCAAGGTCGGCCACGGGGACATCAATTGCGTGGAATCGGCCGCCGGAGCCGGGCGTCGGGTGCGCAAGTGTGCCCGAAGTAGGCGTCCCAGAAAACAGAATCGTGCTTCGAGGAAGAGGACTGAAATGAGGAGAAGGCGAAATGTCTGATGCCGCGGTCAGTCCGGCTGTCAACGAGGACGTGGCGGCCCTTGCCATGCCTTTTGTCAGATGCCTCGTGCGGCTGATCCGTGCCCAGGAGTCCTACTGTTTATGGGAAGGCAAATCGGACGCCACGCTGCTGGTCGACTTCATCCTCACCAGGAAAAAGCGCCGTGCGATCCCTGGCCTGGGCTATCCCGATCCGGACGTATTGTGGAGGCTCGACATGTTCTACACCGCCGTCGGGCTTGCGATTGCGGAGCGTTTCCGCCCGGTGACATCGCCAATCGTGGAGATGAAAACCTTAAGGCCTTCGGGCACGTGCTTTTCACGGTTGGGCAGCTCGTCGTTCTGTCTAGACGTCCCTCGGTTCGGCTTCGAGACGTTCCGGCAACTCGGGGAGGCCGGTACGAAACTGGTCGACGATGCGACCTCAACCACTGAAGCCTGTCCAACCTGGCGCGGGCGTGATGAACCGATTTCGAGGAACGATTTATGTCAAAGCTAGATGATATGGGGAAGAAAGTCCGAAAGCTTCAGCTGCGCGCGGCAGTTGCCAAGATGAAATTGCGCGACCTTGCAGAGAATCTCCCGGGAAAATGGACGGAGATAGAGGAAGTTGCCGAGGAAACGTCGGCGGTTTTTGCTGAGTTGGATGGTGCCAAGAGAGAGCTCGCTACAATGAAGAAGTTACGAGGATGAGCACATTCACCACCCGCGACGGCTCCGGATGGGTGCCGGAATACCTCACCGCTATAGACGGCACGATCTGCATCGGCTGCGGCCGCTGTTTCAAAGTCTGCTCGCGCGAGGTCATGCATCTTTACGGCGTCGATGACGCGGGTGAAATCCTCGGCGCCTGCGACGACGAGGATGACGATTTCGATGGCGAGCTCAATCGCATGATCATGGTCGTCGATCATGCCGGCCGCTGCATTGGCTGCGGAGCCTGCGCCCGCGTCTGCCCGAAGAACTGCCAGACCCATGTTGCGGCCGACCAGATCGCAGCATGATCTGAGGAGACAAACCAGGAGAACGGCGTTGCCCTTTAGAAGCTTTTGTCACGTCCTGGGGCTAGTGCTGTGCAGCACCGCATTGACTGTCTACTTCGCTTCTCATTCCATCGGCACAGTAGTCGTCACGACGCTGACTTGTTCGCTGCTCCTTCAGCTCGCGTATTTAGCAAGCGTGCTCTTTTTGATCTGGCGGTCTGGCTGCGTTGGCCGAGCTGGCCAAAGGCCTGAGCATTTCGGCAGTTGCGAGGACGTTGGATGCCAATCGCCAGACCATGATGAGGTGACGAGTGACTCGGCAGATTCGCTTCAAAATCAAATGCTAGCTATATCGCTGCTGCTCCCTTGAGGCGTGGCCGTGACAAGATCAGAGCTCGGATTCCCGCCACTTTCGATGAACCACGGACCTTGGGCTGATCATTGAAGAACAGGTGTGCTTGACATGGGCAGAAGTGACCGCATCCCGGGACGTCTAATGGCGCGAGATGCAGCTATTTGGGTTCCGTAGGCATGAGAGCCGTCGCAGCACGCCGGGATGCGGGCTGCTTCGTCTCCGTGCGAGGCGCTGGAAATGATGATGAGGCTCTTCTGCAACATCTCATAACGCACCTGTCGTCAAATCAAACACGCCTCTTGGACTGGCTGGGTGCATAGCTCATTCAACTCGATCATGTGTTGCTGGAGAAGACATGCTGGAAAAGTTCGAACGCTATCCGCTCACCTTTGGACCCACGCCTATCGAGAAGCTCGACCGCCTCGGCAAGCATCTGGGGGCAAGGTGGAAATCTACGCCAAACGCGAGGACTGCAACTCCGGTCTCGCGTTCGGCGGAAACAAGCTCCGCAAGCTCGAATACATCATCCCGGACGCGATCGCGTCAGATGCGGATACGCTCGTCACCGTCGGCGGCGTGCAGTCCAATCATACGCGCATGGTCGCCGCAGTCGCCGCCAAGATCGGCAGGAAATGTCTGCTGGTTCAGGAGAGCTGGGTACCCCATGAGGATGCCGTCTATGACCGGGTCGGCAATATTCTCCTGAGCCGCATCATGGGTGCAGAGGTGCGCCTGGTCAACGAGGGCTTTGACATCGGCATCCGCCACAGTTGGGAACAAGCGCTCTATGAGGTCAAGGCGAGGGGCGGCAGACCCTATGCGATACCAGCCGGGGCGTCTGTTCACCCGAATGGAGGGCTCGATTATGTGGGATTCGCGGAGGAAGTGCGCGCCCAGGAAAAACAGCTTGGGTTTGCGTTCGACCACATCGTCGTTTGCACGGTCACGGGTTCAACGCATGCCGGCATGCTCGTCGGATTCGCCGAGGACGGTCGACAGCGCAATGTGGTCGGTATCGATGCCTCTGCCACCCCCGCCAAGACCAAGGCGCAGGTGCTAAAGATTGCCCAACGTACAGCGGAGCTCGTCGATCTCGGAACGGAACCCGTCGAGGATGACGTAGTGTTGCTTGAGGACTAGCATACCCGCGTTATGGCATTCCGTCCGAGGAAACGAAGGAGGCCATCCGCATGTGTGCGCGGCTCGAGGGTATGATTACCGATCCCGTCTACGAGGGCAAATCGATGCAAGGGATGATCGACCTCATCCAGAAGGGCTTCTTTCCAGAGGGATCGAGGATCCTCTACGCGCATCTCGGCGGCGCGCTAGCGATCAACGGGTTATGGCTACACCTTTCGCAATGGCTGACGCTCGACAGATTGCGATTGCGCCGCCCTGCCGTGCGAGCGATGCGCTCCAAGTTCGTTCGGGGGCCTGCCCGGCAAACCGGGGACTGTTAACTGCCGCCCCAACGCGAAGGTGGCCGGGTTCATTCGGAATGTCTTAATTGGGGCTATCTCGATGCAATTCGCTCGGCCCGCTTGCATGACACGCCAACGAGGGGGGCGCGCGCAGGATACCGCGGAATGGGCGACGCAGCTCATCCGTGCTTGGAACGCGGCACGAGTCAACGCCGCATCCCACCAGTCGGCGGCGTCGCGCCCGAGCTCCAGCTCCGGCTGCTCGGCGCGTTTACGCTCGCACCATGGCGCCGGCATGCCGCCGGCGAACCATGACGCATTGCCGCCGAGGCTGCTCGTCAGCAAAAGCGCGATAAGCCCTAATGGGCAACCTCATCGGGACCGAAAACAGCGCTAAACCGGCTGGCTAGATGTGGGCTTTCGGGAGGTTGTCCATTCGGACCGGACCGGGGAGACTGGAGTTACCAGGCTTCAGCACTCACCGGAGGGTCCGAATGAACATCCACAAGAATGCCCGTCTCACGCCGCTACGTCGAGAGGAGATGGCGCTGTCGGTGATAGAATGCGCTTTGTCCAAAGCCCATGCGGCGCGCGTCTACGGCGTGTCGGCCAAGATCGTGGCGCGCTGGACAGCAAGGCCGGCTCGGGCGCGAGATGAAGCGCGGTCATGAGACTGGCAACGTCGGCGCCGACCGGAGGAGATGGATCAGCAACGGCGATGCGAGGCCGAATCTTTTCGTTGGTCGGCGATGGAATGTCGCGACCTTCCCGTTAATCGATCGTTATTCCGTAGCCGCGGCAATCGACCATTTCGGAGACGAGCTCATCGAAGGTGGTCTTTGGCTTCCAACCGAGCTTGGTGGCCGCCTTGGAGGCGTCGCCGATCCAGCAGGTCAACCTCGGTCGGACGGAAATATAACGCTTGTCTATCCGGATCAGCGCCTGGTTACTCCTGCGTTCTCGGCCTACCTCGTCGACGCCTTCGCCTTCCCAGAGTCTCCTTGCCTACCCGCCTGAAGGCAGCCTCGACAAAGCTGCGGACCGCTCGCCGGTCGCGAGCACAAAATCGTCAGGCTCATGGTGCTGCAGGATGCGCCACATGCCCTCGACATAGTCGCGCGCCGAGCCCCAGTCGCGCTTTGCCTCCAGGTTGCCGAGATAGAGGCAGTCCTGCTTCCCGGCCATAATCGCAGGTACCGCAGCATCACCTTGCGTGTGATGAAAGTTTCGCCGCGCGTCGGCCCTTCGTGACTGAACAGAATCCCGTTGCTTGTATAGAGCCCGTATGCCTCGCGGTAGTTCACGGTGATCCAGTAGGCGTAGAGCTTCGCCACCGCATAGTGCGAGCGTGGATAAAACGAAGTAGTCTCCTCCTGCGGGACGCCCTGGACCGAACCGAAGAGTTCGGACGTGGAGGCCTGGTAAAACCGCGTTTTTTCCTCAAGGCGGAGAATGCGGATCGCTTCCAGCAGCCGCAGTGTGCCGAGAGCGTCGGCATTGGCCGTATACTCGGGAGTCTCGAATGAGACTTGCACATGGCTTTGGGCAGCCAGATTGTAGATTTCGTCAGGCTGCGTTTCTTGCAGGAGACGGATCAGGTTTGTCGCATCCGTCATGTCCCCGTAATGCAGGACCATGTCGGGATGATCCTCATGAGGGTCTTGATAGAGGTGGTCGATGCGCTGGGTATTCCCGATCAGCGGAGGCTCGCCGCTTCAGGCCATGCACTATGTAGCCCTTCGAAAGCAGCAGTTCGGCAAGCAGCGCGCCGTCCTGACCGGTGATTTCTGATATTTCCGTGGATGAGTTTCCGTGAATGAAGCGATTTGACAGGAATGGCCGGCGGAACGTACGAATGACTTCCTGTCCGCTACGACGCGATGCAATCATCGTATGCACCGCCTGTGCCCCGAGTGATGTTAAGAAGGCGAGCGGATTACATGAAGCACGCCGTGTCCTCGGCATAAGGTCTGGAAGGACTTCGCCTCGATCTTCCTCACGACGGGAGAGACCTCCTGTAGGCGTCTCTTCCCTAGCGGCGTCTTTTCATGTCCACTATTCTTCGCAAAATCGATTGTTTTGATGGAACGCATCCACACGACGGATACGCGCTTTCGACCGAATTGAGATTTTCAGGGCCTCGAACGCAGCCTCTAAATAACTCAGCGCAATCCCCCGCGCAGCGCCGAGATGGCAAAGTCGTTTCGATCCTTTAGCCCTGCAATGACTGCATTCACAGGGCGTCTTAATTCGCCGGCGGCCTGCAACTCACACAGTTCGCACTTGGATTGCGTTCTACCTCTCGGTCGAGAACTTACAGGCGATGCCCTTCATGGCCGTATCGTATAGTCACGGGAAGAAGCCTCTAGCTTTGGCCGAGGTGTTTACATGCCAGGAGACAACGCGCGACTGGTAGGCTTGTCGGCTTGAGGTAATCGAAGGTCCCACTGGGCGGCGGCAGCGTCGACAGCGGAAGGCACGGATCGTCGCGGAAGTTGTTCAGGCCGGCGCTCGGGTGGCCAGGTGATGCGCAGAAACGGGGGTCACGCAATGCCGGCCTGGTCGGAAGGCACGGCTGGCGTTGCCCCTGAGGCAGGGCCTCGGCCACCTGCGTGGGCGACGCGGTGATCCGGGAGAGGCATGCGTCGATGCCGTGCATCTGTCGCGGGTGACCCGCGCTGTACTTGTGGCCCAACGATCGCCTCGGACGGCCAGGCACCAGTGCACGCAAAGCAGGATCACTCACTGCTCAAAACGGAACTGTCAGGAATTCTGTGCGCGAGGCCGGTTTCGTCATTGGCTGACGAACCTTTCGCCGAAGACGACGGCGAACTGGGTCTTGGCCTCGAACCATTCGC
>NZ_JAMYQC010000058.1:0-22219 GCF_040320645.1 Mesorhizobium sp. M0633 | reverse complement strand
GGTTGGCCAGCTCCACGCCCAGAACCTGGCGCCGGCCCTCCCAATCCACGCCGATCGCCACCAGCACCGCCTGGCTGGCGATCACGCCCGCCTCGCGAGCCCGCTCGTAGCGCGCGTCCAAGATGAGATACGGATAGCTTTCCTCAAGCCGCCGCGTGAAGAGCGCCTTGAGCGCCTCATCCAGCCGCATCGTCGCCTCGCTCACCGTCGAGGCCGAGAAAGAATGCCCGCACAGTTCCTCCGTCACCGCCTTCACCTTGCGGGTCGAGACGCCTTGTACGTACATCTCGACCAGCGCCGACACCAAGGCCTTCTCCGAACGCTGGTAGCGCTCAAACAACTCCGTCGAGAACCGGCCCGTCCGATCCTGCGGAACGCGAAGTTCCAGCACCCCGACCCGCGTCACCAGCTTGCGCTCGTAATACCCGGACCGGTAACTCGTCCGCTCCGCCGTCCGCTCGCCTTTCTCGGCCCCGATCGCCTCCGTCATCTCGGCTTCCAGAGCCTCCTGCACGACACCCTGCAATGCTTGGCGAAAGCCGTCCTCATCCGACAGCAGCAACGCTTTCAACTCGCCTCTGCTCAGTCTAACGTCTCGATTGGTCATGGCACTTCCCCTTCCACGGGAATCGGTGATCGCAACGTCACCACCGTGCCATGGCCGCTCGCCCCTCAGAGCAGGCGCCGTTCTCTCTCCAAAA
Source organism: Mesorhizobium sp. M0633 (assembly GCF_040320645.1). NCBI lineage: Bacteria > Pseudomonadati > Pseudomonadota > Alphaproteobacteria > Hyphomicrobiales > Phyllobacteriaceae > Mesorhizobium > Mesorhizobium sp. M0633. The sequence continues at coordinate 21,518 of NZ_JAMYQC010000058.1, read as the reverse complement.
CTTTTTGCAGAACCTTCAGGACACTATCCCTGGATCGAGATTCGCATTGCCCTCGGGATCCGGGGGCTATCAAGCCGTACGCCGACTGGGGAGCAACGCTGGGCGGTCTATGCAGAGACACTGATTGGCCAGCAAAGGCGGGCGCAGGAGCCATCTATTACCCGCATATCTTGCAGATGAGGCATCCTTTATGGCACGGCATACTGTCTGAGAGCTCTGCACATTATGGCAGGTTCCCATCAGCAAGCGCCGGGTAAGGCGGTTAGCTTTTCATTTGACGGGATCCCGGTTGGCCCCGATTGGATGAATGCTCTCTTATATTGTCGAGCAAATCCACCTCACAATCGATCGCCGCTCTTTCACGACCCGCACCAACATTCCGCTTACGGCGGGCTGGCCCGGGAGACGAGGCAGGGAAGAGAACCGGCATCGCGGTTTTTGTATCGGAAACCGCCGCACATATTTCCTACCTGCGGCCGAGATAGCGATTAAGCACGTTGCAGGTCACCCGTTCGACCATGGCGTCCTTTCTCAGAAGGCCAGCCACCCATTCGCAGCTCCCGGCATGGAACACCTCACCCTCGCCGCGCTTGAAATTGACGATCATCCCGTTGGAACGTTTGACCTTTTCGAGATTGGCGTCACTCGCATCGCCGAACAGCGTCTCGGCGACAAAAGGGCCGTCGTAGTCACCGAGGTTGGCGATCCCGACAGCAAGGACTTCGAGTCCACTCGCCGCGCCACTCGTAGGCGAAGGGTAGGGCAGCCCGTTGCGGATTTCGTAGTCCAACCCGTCCACCTCATAGCCATAAATGTGGCTCTCGGCGCCGAGCACGTCGCCGTAAAAAAGCCCGGTCCCGGCGAAGGCCCAGTGGTCCGGCCGATAGACCGGAAAGCCTCGTACGCCGCGAGGCGCGCGGTCGGCCCAGCCGGCATAGAGACCATTGGTGGCGTTGAGACCGAAAGTCATTACGCCGGGCCGAGCGATCTCCGGCGCTTCCCAGGAATTAGTCGCGCGGCGCACGTCGCCTGACCTGTAGGCCGGATCTTCTGCGCGGGCGCGATATTTATAGCAGACCTGCCGGCGACCCTCCTCCTCCAGCCTGGCCTGCCACATGAAGTTGCCCGCGAAACGCGCGACATGGCCGCCCTGATCAACAAAGGCGTCGACCGCGTCGCGCATTTCCCAAGTCCAATACTCGTCGTGGCCGACGAACACGGCGCAGTCATAGTCGAGCAGGATCTCCGGCGAGAAGTGCAACTCGTGCTGACTGGCAAGATCGACATCGTAACCGGCGCGCTCGGCGAAGCGGAAGAAATGGCTGTCGTAGCTCGCCCATCCGGCGGAGGCATATTTCTTGGAATGGCCCGAGGCGTAGGCCCATTCCTGGTGCGGACGGCGTGGCTCGGCCATGGGCGGCATCGCCACCTCCAGCGGCACGCGTGGCGCTTCGGGTGGCAGCACAATGAAGCCGCGGCACCATGGCCGCTGCGTTGAGACAACCGGGGAATAGAGATCGCGGTTCGGCCCGGTGATGCCTTCATAGTGGTTGGAACCGCCCCAGGTGTTGTAGGCGAGCCATGTGCCGGTCGCCGCCACCTGCAGGATGCGGCCCTGCTTCCTGCCGGACCGAGGCAGCACGATGAAAAGATGGTAGCACTGAATCGGCGTGCCGTTGCGGCATTCCGCCGTAAGCCGAATCCGATAGGCGCCTGAAGGCCAGTTCTCTCCAACACCGAACTCCAGCGAGGTATCCCAGCCGCAGCCTTCCACGGAGCACTGATCGGGCGTGTCCTGCCAGCGGGAGGCAAGGCCACACTTTTCCAGAATCTTGGTTTCGTCCGCGCCGTCGCGCACGATTTCCATGGAAAAGGAAGGTACGGTCGAACTCACCTGCAGCCGCACTGTCTCGCCCGGCCCGTAGGAAAAACGGTCGCTGTAGCACCAGATCTCGCCGCGCGCGCCGTCCATGCCGGGCCGTTCGTAATAGTGGCTGAGCACCGCTTCGCGGCGCTGATCAGGCGTCAACCCGAAATCCGGGAAATCCTTTGGAAGCTCTGTCATGACGGCAATTGCCAATTCCATTCGGTCATCTCGGTTTTGAGCTCAATGGAGCATGATCGCGGGCGAGCCGTGACCAGCATCCCGTGAAGACGGCACGCCTATCAGTGCGACAAGATTTAGCTCAGGAATAGCTTCGTCCGCCGTGGCCGACTTGCCGGCGATCATCGCCGCAGGGTCGCCCGGCGCCAGCCTGAGCAGCAGGAAAACGAAGATCCCGACCATCGTCATGACGGCGATGGTCGAAACAATTCTGCGAAGGATGTAACCAGCCATCGCTCAGGCTTTTTCCATGTTCCACATCGGGATGACATCCGGCATGCCGATGAGGCCGGTGAGCGTCTTACGGCGTGCGATTGGCGCCGTATATTGGCCCAGCAGAACCTCAGGCACATAATTCCACCCTATTCGCTGCATCTTGCGGGCCAGAGCCTTGCGCTCATCCACCGTCTCGACATCGACCCATTTGGCACGAAGGGCCTCATACTCATCGCTCTGTGGCCAGCCGTACCATGCTTTCTCGCCATTCAGCGCGAGATGGGATGTAGTGATCGGATCGCCGCGAGCGAAGTCGGCGTCGCTTGTTATAAAGACGCTCCAGCCCCCATCCTCGATGGGGCCCTTATTTGATCGGCGTGCGGCAAGCCCGTTCCAGTCGCTCGGGGCAAGCTCGGAATTAACCCCGATCTTACGCAGAGCATCTGCTAAAATTTGCGAAGTGTTGCTGCCGTCTGCCCAGTCCGTCGGCTGAAGAATGACGACTTTTTCGCCAGCATATCCTGCCTCCTTGAAGAGCTGCTTTGCCTTCTCCGGGTCGCCTCCCTGTTTCAACCATCCGGCGTTTTCGTCATTAGATACGGGATTACCGCTGCCAAAAAATGACGTGACGGTATTCGTGTATTTCGGGTCTTGGGAAATCACTCGCAAGAACGCTTCTTGATCGACCAGGTGAAGCACTGCTTGTCGCGCCTTTACATTATCGAACGGCTTTTGCAAGCAATTGATGCGCAGGAAAAAATCCTGGCCATACTTGTAGAGAACCTGGAGCTCAAGGTTTGGATCGCCTTCAATGGTTGGGAAGAGATCGGCGGGCGGCGTCTCATAAAAATCAATCTCACCCGCCTGCAGGGCTGCGATAGCGGTCTGCGGATCTCCAATATTGTCCCAGATCACGCGGTCGACCTTGACGATCTTGCCACCGGCCAATCCGTCGGACGGCTCCTGGCGTGGTACATATTTATCATTGCGGTCGTAAGTGAAGCTGGCGCCCGGCCTGGCGAGAGCTTCATTGAACTTGAACGGTCCCGATCCGATGTTGGCGGCCACTGCTTCCGTTGCCGGCTTATCCGCATCCTTCTCGCGCATGACGTAGAGGAACTGCGCCAGGACATTGGGAAGAAGCCCCAGAGGTTCCTTGAGCGCGATGGTGAAAGTCTTATCGTCCTTCTTCGAGATATCCTGGACCCGCGTCATCATAAAGCGGCCTCCAGGCTTTATTTGGGCCCAACGCCGGATTGAGGCCACACAATCCGCCGCTGTAACAGGTGCGCCGTCGTGCCAGCCCAGGCCATCGCGGAGCTCAAAGATGTAAGTCTTCTTGTCATCCGAGGCGCTCCACTTTCCCACCATCTGCGGCTGCGGCATAAACTTAGAATCGAGCGCGAACAGGGTGTCGTAGATCGCGTACGCATGGTCGGAGGTGTTGCCAGAAGTGGTAAGAACGGGATCGAGTACGCTCGGTATGCTGCCTGCCTTCACCATGCGGACCGTCCGGTCGGCGTTTGGTGATGTCTGTGCCCGCAGGACGGAAGGGATCGATAAAGCCGCTCCGGCGGCAATACCCGCCTTGAAGAGATTGCGTCGAGAAATCGTCATCTTTCAGTTCCCCTTTTTGAGCCACTGGCGCGGTTAATCCGCCCTTATTGGGTCTGCCATGCACGATCGAAGCACTCGCTTGTCGTGACTTGGGCTGCGGTATTCTGGAATGCTATCACTTGGATGAGAGAATTTGCCTCAAAATGCGACGACTGCTGAAATGCGAGCTGCACAAAGCCGCGTGGCCTGAAATGTTTTGGCGCTCTTGGGAACGCAATGGCGGCGCGTCTCGCACACCCAGGAAGCCGCACGACGCGTTAAGCCATGAGCTTCCGCCATTAAGCTCCAAACGTGATCTCGAACGCCTGGATCGAGATTCACCTTGGCCTCGGACCCGGGCTGGATCAAGCCATGCACGGCATTCGGGAGCAACGCTGGTGGTCGGAGCGCGGGAGTGTCGTCCTTATCGCTAATGCCACGGGGGATATTCTACTTATCCTCTCCCGTGAGCCAGATGTTGATATTCTTGGCGGCCAGATGAACTGATCGGGATCCCGATCCAGTACTTCCTCATGGTGTCTTGCCGATGGTGGGACAGGCAGGATCGCCGCTGAACACATTTGGACGCGGGCCCCTCGCTGTGTGCCCGTTCGTCTGCGACAGTGGAGCACTAACCACCCGCATTGGGAAAAGCTGCCGTATCGCAAAAAGCCGCGGCCCATCGATCGCGAAAGAAGATTTGACCCGGCGGATTCCGACAGTCGTCTATGTATTCTACTGCCCTACAGGCCGCGATACAGGCGTTGATCCGCCGAACGACTTGGTTGAGCCGGGAAGTAGCCGATCGGCTAGCTCTTGGATCCGCTTCGCCGGCTTGTCACCCTCACCATCCGGCAGGCGGCCGATGCCATGGCGCTGCACGTAAGCCATCCAATGACAAACGCGTCAGCTGCTTGTCGGCTGCACGCATAGAGGCAATCATCGAGCGGCAGCATATAGCGCCGGAGGCGACGATGACGGCCTCCTCCTCGGGCGAGCCGCCTCGTCCAATTCTTCGCGGAAGCCGAAGCCGTCGAGGCTGTAAAAGCCGGAAAGAGCGACTACTTCTCCACGCTCGCCGGCCTCAAAGCCGAACGAGAGGGACAACTGTGCGAACGTATCCGCTATCTGTTCCGCGCCCCGCTGCTAGTCGTCGACGAAATCGGCTATCTCTAGGTCGTGCGCGGCGGGGCAATCTCTTGTTCCAACTCGTCAACGCCCGTTACGAAAAGGCGCCATGATCCTCATCTCCAACCCGGCTTTGCCGAATGGGGTGAGGTCTTCGGCGAACCAAATTTCAGAGGCCGCCGCCATTCGCGACCGGGTGGTGTCTCCTTTGACGGTGATCCACCCGCGTCACGGCCTTGCGCGTCAGCGTCTGGAGCTCGTGTCGTCCCGTTCTGCGCGCGGTCCGGCCTTCGTTGTTCGACCTGACGGACGCCGCCGTTCAATTCGGCGCTTGGTGACCGACGTTGCCGTGGCGTGCGGAAGAACACGGCGCATCGAAATCGTTGGCTCGCATCAACGTCCGAACGTTGCTCACATTGCTGCACCATTTGAACCGCACCTTGGCCTCCCCTATTGAGGAGGACCGACGAACCGCTTTGAAGTGTAATTCGCCGATGACAGCTTGCGACGATTCGCGATGCGGTGCTGCCGGGCAGCCAAAAGACAACCGGATTCTGCTCCGCGCTTAGTCTAGTCTGGATCCCAGTCCACGCCGCGTCATCCAGCCACCGAGACCGACCGGCGTGCCGTCGGCATTCCAGCACACGGCGCCCGTCATTTTGCTGTCCGCATCGAAGCAGATCGCATTCATGCCGCCGCCAACGTCGTCAACCGCAGCCAAATGCGGACAGCGTCCGTCCCAGTTTCAGCATCATCGGGAGAGTGATCGGGATATTGCCGGTGCTTGGCGCGACTGGGTGAGACGCCAAGCGCGCTACCACCATCTCCACCTTCGGCGCAATATATAGCAGCTGGCCGTGCATACCTCTGCCTAGGAACGCATCAAGCTCGTCATGCGTGACCCACCATTGGCTGCGATACGCATAACCTTGAGCATCCACCCCAGGGGGGAATTTGGATGGCGCGTCGCCGTGTTGCACTCCCTCTATAACTGAAGAAGGAATCAGCTGTTTCCCGTTCCATTCGCCTTGGCGTCGCATGAGCTCGCCGAAGCGCGCCAAGTCGCGTGCGGTTGCCGAGAGGCCGGCGCCAGCCATCGCCGTGCCGGCGGGATCGACGAAGAGGTATCCGTCCTCTTCGCAGCCAAGTGGCCCCCACAGGCGTTCATGTAGCAGCTGCTCGAACGATCGCCCTGTCACCCGGCTCATGACCCAGGCCAGCGCATCGGTGTTCACAGTCTTGTAGTCAACGAATTCTCCGTGCTCGCCCTTCTTGCGGATGGTGCGCACGTAATCGCACAAAGTCCGGGGCCCGCTGTAGCCAGCTGGCCTAGGCCGCCAGCCGCAGGCCAGTGCATGCGCCCAGAAACTCGAGCCTTTGTCTTCGTAGACCTCGCCGTAGTCTAGGCCTGTCTGCATATTCATAACCTGACGCAACGTTGCGTCCTCGAACGCACTGCCGCGCAGCTCCGGCAAATACTGCACGAGCGCCTTGGCGTCGTCGAGTATGCCTTCATGTACGAGCGCTGCGGCGAGCGTACCGGCATATGACTTCGTAACCGAGTGCAGGGCATGCGGCAGGCGCGCCTCAAGCGCACCGAAATAGCGCTCGTAGACGATGCGCCCACGATGCAGCACCACGATCCCGTCCGTATAGGTCTCGTAGAGCGCCTCATCGAAACGGTGTACGCGCCCGTTCGCGTCGGCAAAAGTGAGCGCGTCGATGTCGCCTGTATTCTCACCGCGGTCGAGCAGCGTGGGTCTGCCTTGCCCACGCCACACGTTGACGGTCGGCACAAGCTCGCGCATATGCGAAAGCGACCAGCGGAGCTGCGGGAAATCGAGGAATTCGTCGCTCTCGAAAGTGATGCGCCTGTCGGTCGGTGGCGGCGCGCCGCGCATCCAGTGGAGTTCGTTTGGATCGGACGCGCGGCCGTCCAAATAGCGCCGCCCTTCGAATTCGACCATGTCCATCGATATTTTCTCTCGCTCGCTGTGAAACTGCGCACGTAGCGCAGTTTTCTGACAGAATCCTCCGGCCTGGACAGCTTAATTGGCACGCATCCTAGAGTTTGATGTCGTCAAGTGGCCAGATTGGACGGCGGACATGGCGGTATCTTGACGGGAGTGCTGCCCCCAACATCCCGCCCCCGTCGACCATGATCACCTCGCGAGCGACAGGTTCGAACGCCGCGCGGAAATGATGAGACGACTTCAGTGCTAGGGTCGCGCAGTGAAGCGGGTCAATCCCCAGGGAGGTGAGCTGGGCGAGGTCGGTCGCCTGGCCATTCCGCGATATCACCGCAACTTCGATGCCGCCTACACGTAGCATTAAGCTCGGGCCGTAATTGCGCCATGCTCCTCCGCCCATAGGTCCGTGGCACCGAAACTCGCCATCGGTGATGGAGACAATCTGCGCTTCGAGATCCAGCGGGCCCCCACCCATCTCGGGAGCCTGCCTGCCGCCGAGCACGATGCGCCCCTTGTTGCCGACGCCGATGGCGATGCCAGCCTGCACGGCTGCCGGATCGAAGATCGCATGGAAGGCTGCGTTCTGGAGGTCCGCTTCAATCATCCTGCGCAGTAGGTTCGTCGCGTCGCCATAAGCGCCGCCCCCGGTATTATCGCTATTATCAGCTAGCACCAGAGGTTTATCCGCATGTGCCTCGCCGGACTTGGCGCATTCCACCGCCTGGGCGACGCTGGCGGCTGTCCAAGGGGAAGAAATAAACTCACGCGTCTCCCAGGCGTAATCCATAAAATCCTCAGCGATACGCTGCGCCTCCGTGGTATTGCCATCGGCAGTAACGGTGACGCTGGGCCCGACATCGTAAATGTCGCTAAGATCGAATCCGGCGCAGACGCTGACCACGAGCGCCTTTCCGGAGGCCTCCAGCGCCTCGCCGCGATCAATCAGTTTGCGCATCGGGCCCACCTGAGTGCGCCCGCCATCGAGTCCGGACAGCATCGGGCGCTTGGCGACGACAGTGCGGGGACGAATTTCACCGCGCAGGGCGCGGTCGAGCAGTTCAGCCCCCTGCCAGGCGCGTTCATAGTAGTCTATATGAGGATACGTGCGAACGGCGATCAGCGCTGAGGCGTTTGCCGCCATCTTCGCCGTGACGTTGGCGTGCAGGTCGAGCGTGGCGACGATCGGCGCATCGGGCCCGAGCAGGGCCCGCAGCCGGGCAAGGATCTCGCCTTCCGGGTCCTCGCATCCCTCGGCGACCATTGCACCGTGCAGGTTGATGAGTGCGCCATCACAGGCCTGGGCGCCTCCAAGGAACCAGGCGCAGAGTTGCTCGAATGTTTCTTTAGTTACCATGCCCCCAGGGTTGGCGCTAGCGACGAGCGGATGAGAGAGTGTCCAGCCGAATTTCTCCGCGGCCTCGAACGCCGCGCCCAGCACCGTGCGAGTGCGCCGACGCGCCAGCGGAATCTCGTCGCCCACCAGCAAGGTGCGGGCCCGGAATTGTTCGAGCGTGGTCGGTAGCTTGTTGAACGTGTTTGCCTCGTGTTCGATCTCGCCAGTGAGGACGCGGTAGCTCATGGGAACCTCTTCAAGGAATGGCGCCCGAGATATAGGGTTCCGGACGAGGGATGCTCTTGTGTTCGATTCCCCTATCGTCCTTTCAACAATTTTCCGACACGAGGGGTAACAACTATTGTTTGATAGAACCTAAGAGAGGAAAATTTGCGCCAAAATGTGCTGGCTGCTGCAATGCGGACCACGCAAACTGGGCGCGTTTGAAATGAATACTCGTGCAAAGCCGATACTGGCGAAAAAAGCACTTGCAAAAAAGTGGACCTTACGGACTTCTTCACGGAGTACCTCTGTGCCACCTGAATACCCCGGCCACCATGCCCGCCTTCGAGGTGCGGCCTGCGTATGTGCGGCTCGTTGCCAGTCTATCTTCCTCGCCAGGCGGGCCGCGGGTCGCGATGGGATCGAATCAGGCCGTCCATGTCCTGCATGACGACGTTGTCGAAGCTGCGGTTGTAGCCGGCGATGATGCGGATTAGGAGCCCGCCCATGGCCGCGCACCCGCCGAGCAACCCAACCATGAGTGAGATGCGGGCGCCGAAGATCGATCGCGCAAACACATCCTGGCCCAGTTGCCGCTTCCGAACGTTCACCGGATCGCCGGCGTAAAGCGGGGCGGCGAGTGCCGGGGCGGCGAGTGCCAGAATGACCAGGAGCGACAAAAGGCCGCCGCCTGTCAAAACCAGCGGATGGCGCTTAGCCAGACGGGGAAGGTCAGATATGCGGAGGCGGCCCGTTGGGCGTATTCAACTGGTGCCGACAAAATCGTCATATCAGTACCGGGTACGGGGATCGATTAAGGATAGCAGCCTGTTGAAAAAGGCACTCGCCACCGGACCGCAGCGGTGATTCGGTTCCGAAGGGATTCGGAGGTGACGAGTGCGCGGCGGCGACGATCGAACTGGCGAACTGTTCAGCTATGTTGACCTTGAGGCGCGGGTGCGGCGCAATCATCCGTTGCGGGCGATCCGGTTAATCGTGAGCGAGGCGCTGTCGGCGCTGGAGTGGGACTTCGCGGCGCTGTATTCGCCGATCGGACGGCCATCGATCCCGCCGGAGAAGCTGCTGCGGGCAGTGCTGTTGCAGGCGTTCTGTTCGATCCGCTCGGAGCGGCTGTTGATGGAGCGGCTGGAATACGACCTTCTGTTCCGCTGGTTCGTCGGGGTTGGCGTGGACGATGCGGCCTGGGATCATTCTGTGTTCTCCAAGAACCGCGACCGGTTGCTGGAGGGCGACATCGCCCCAAAGTTCCTGAGCGTGGTGCTGGCGCAGCCCAAGGTGAAGAAGCTGCTGTCCACGGATCACTTCTCGGTCGACGGGACGCTGATCGAGGCCTGGGCATCAATGAAGAGCGTGAAGCCGAAGGACGGCTCGGGTGAAGCGCCGAAGGATGGCTCGGGCGAGCCGCCGGCAGAGGGCGGCGGGCGCAATACGGAGGCAGACTTCCATGGCCAGAACCTTCGAACGAGACACATGTCTCGACCACCGATCCGGACGCAAGGCTCTATCGCAAGGGGCGGGGCAAGGAGGCAAAGCTCTGCTTTATGGGACATGGGCTGATGGAGAACCGCCATGGCCTGGTGGTTGATGCTTGCCTGACGCTGGCAGACGGGCATGCCGAACGGGTGGCGGCGCTGCACATGATCGAGCTCCGGGCCGACCGGCCGCAAGCGATCACGCTCGCCGCAGACAAGGCCTACGATGCGGAGGATTTCGTCAACGAACTGCTTCGATGAAGGTGACGCCGCATGTGGCGCAAAACACCAGCGGCCGTAGTTCGGCCATCGACGGGCGCACCACCCGGCATAGCGGCTATGCCGTCAGTCAGCGTATTCGCAAGCGCATGCGTTCGGCTGGATCAAGACGGTCGCCGGTCAGCGCCAAACCAAGTTCCGCGGCCGGGACCGCGTCGGATGGGGCTTCACCTTCGCTGCCGCCGCCTACAATCTGGTGCGGCTGCCGAAGCTCATCGCTGGGACCAACTGACATGGCCAAGATTCCAGCCATCGCCAAGGCCTTTGCCGGTCGCTGGCGTATCGTCGAAATGGATGTCTGGGACAACGGCTTCCTCGATCTCGTCTAAGAGGCGCATCTGACGTTCAAAGGCGCGGCGGACTGCGAGATCGGCTTCGGCGCCCTCAAAGGCTTCCTTGATGTCCGCTACGGCGCACGAGACGGCTCGGCCTGCGCGGAGTTCTCGTGGGAGGGTCACGACGAAAGCGATCCCGCTTGCGATCGCGGATGGGCGATGATCGGCACCGCGGGTCGCCTCGTCGGCCACTTCTACATCCACAATGCCGACGATTCAGGCTTCGTCTGCGAGCGCGCCTGACTTCCTCAACAGATGGGGTGATTGGGGTCGGCCCCGAGCAGAAATGATGGCGGCTGCTCCTGTCGTGATGTGAGAACGTGGTCGATGTAGATCGCCACAAACATCAGGAAGGAGCAGCCATGAAGTATTTTGCCGGACTGGACGTGTCTTTGGAAGAGACCGCTATCTGCGTTATCGACGAGAGCGGCCGGATTGTGAAGGAAGGGCGGACGGCGAGCGAGCCGGAGGCGCTTTATGAGGCCTTGCGGAAAGTCGATCTGCCGCTGGAACGCGTCGGGCTCGAAGCCTGCTCTCTGGCGGCCTGGCTTTATGATGATATTCGCGCCGAAGGATTGCCGGCCATTTGCATTGAGACCCGACGGGCCAATGCAGCGATGAAGACGATGCCGAACAAGACGGATCGCAATGACGCCCGCGCCTTGGCGCAGATCATGCGCACCGGCTGGTACCGACAGGGCATGTGAAGAGTCAGCAGTGTCGGCTCTGGCGGTCCCTCCTCGTCGCACGACGCACGGTCCTCAATGAAATGCGGACGATCGAGAACGTAGTCAGGTCGATTCTGCGGGAGGCCGGCATCAAGCTTGGCACGCCAAGCCGTGCAGCCTTCGCCGATCGCGTGCGCGAGCTGATTGGCGCGGACAATATTGTCATGGCGCTGGTCGAGCCGCTCCTGGCGATCCTGGCCACGATGCTGCGCGAGTTCGGGCGACTAACAAAGCAGGTCCTCAATATCGCCCGCCAGGAGCAAGTCTGTCGGCGGCTGATGAGCGCGCCCGGCGTCGGGCCGATCCACCGCGCTCGCCTTCCGTGCCACGATCGATCAGCCGGGTCGAGAGACTACAATCTCAGCCATCCACGAGCCGAGGAATGGCTCCTCGTGGAATGGCCCGAAGGTGACAAGGAACCGCTCAAATACTGGCTTTCCACCCTCCCGGAAACGATGTCGCTGCGTGAGCTCGTCGCAACGACAAAGCTACGGTGGCGGATTGAACGGGATTATCGCGAACTCAAGCAGGAGCTGGGTCTTGGTCATTACGAGGGCCGAGGTTGGCGAGGCTTCCACCACCACGCCAGTCTCTGCATAGCGGCTTGCGGCTTCCTCCTCTCCGAACGGGAGACTATTCCCCCCTCAGCACTTGCCCGTCCCAAAAGCGGCGAGGAACCTCCCGTTCCCCGGTTTCCAGACCCGACAAGACCGCCCATTCGACCCGAGCGACACACCTCAAACTGGATCGCGACCCTGCGCCGAAAGCTCACCGTCGCTCTCGCTCGCAGAATGATACGATGTCCCTGCTGCGCCAGAGTACATCCTCATCATCGCCTCTTGTGACGCAGTAAGACTAGTCTAAGTCTAGACGCTGCGAGAACCGGTCGTCCGCCAAGATCGAGGTGCCGAAATCGCCGCGGAGCATGTCCGCACCCAACGCATGAAATGAATCGGCATAGGATCGTTCAGGCCCGGCTGTTCGCGGATGCCGGCGATCATCGCCGCAGGATCGCCGGGTGCCAGCCTGAGCAGCAGGGAAAACGAAGATTCCGACCATCGCCATGACGGCGATGGTCGAAACCAATCTGCGAAGGATATACCCCGCCATCAGGCCGAGGCTTTCCGCATGTTCCACATCGGGACGATCGCGGGCACGCCGATGAGGCCCGTGAGGGTCTTGCGGCGCGCGATCGGCGAGATGTATTTTCCCAACCTCACATCTCCGACGAACTCCCACCAAACTCGTTGCATCTTGCGCGCAAGCGCCTTGCGCTCTTCGAGTGTTGCGACATCTGCCCATTTGGCCCGCAGCACCTCATATTCGTCGTTCTTCGGCCAGCCGTACCAAGCTTGGTCGCCACTCGCGGTTAGGAGGGGGTCTGTGAGCGGATCGCCGAGCGAATAATCAGACTCGGTCGTGATGAACACGTTCCAGCCGCCGTCCTCAACGGGGCCTTTGTTCGCCCGACGCGTGGAGAGTGCACCCCAGTCCATCGACGCGAGCTCAGCGTTGACCCCAATCTTCAGTAGCGCTGCCGCTAGTAGCTGCGAGGCATTGTCACCCTCGTGCCAGTCCGTCGGATCGAGAATGACGACCTTCTCGCCGGCGTATCCGGCCTCCTTGAAGAGTTGCTTGGCTTTTTCCGGGTGGCCGCCCTTCTTGTACCATCCCGTATTTTCGTCGTTGGAAACCGGCGTAGTGTCTCCAAAGATCGAGGTGAGGCTATTGGAATATTTTGGGTCAGGGGCCATGACGCGCATGAACGCCTCCTGATCAATCAGGTGAAGCATCGCTTGGCGCGCCTTGACGTTGTCAAATGGCGGCTGCAGGAAATTCATGCGCACGAGCGCGTCCTGGCCCGCCTTGTCCAGAATCTGAAGTTCAAGGTTGGGATCGCTCTCGATCAAAGAGTAAAGATCGGCCGGCGGCAGCTCGAAGTAATCGACCTCACCTGCTTGCAAGGCCGCCATCGCCGTCTGCTGGTCGGCGATAACATCCCAGATGACGCGATCGACGTTGACGATCTTCCCGCCGGCCAATCCATCGGACGGCTCCTTGCGCGGTATATATTTTTCGTTGCGATCATAAGTGTAGCTTGCGCCTGGCTTGGCAAGAGCTTCGTTGAACTTAAACGGCCCCGATCCGATAGTCGTAGTCACCTGCTCGGTTGCTGGCCGATTCGCGTGCTGCGCGCGCATGATGAACAGGCATGGCGGCGTAAGGTCCGCCAAGAGATCGACCAGAAGTCCCAATGGCTCCTTGAGCGCGATCGTGAAAGTCTTGTCGTCCTTCTTCGAGATGTCGCTGGCGTGCGCCATGATCAGCTGTCCGCCGGGGGCCACCTGGCCCCAGCGACGGATCGAGGCGACGCAGTCTGCCGCGGTGACCGGGGTACCGTTGTGCCAGCGCAGGCCGTCCCGCAGCTCGAACGTATAAGTCTTCTTGTCGTCGGAGACGTCCCATTTCCCGACCATTTGCGGCTGCGGCATGAACTTCGAGTCGAGCGCAAACAGCGTGTCGTAAATCGCCGCGCCGTGGTCGGCGGTGATGTTCGTCGCCGTCCAGATCGGATCGAAGACGCGGAGGTCTCCCTTCACCATGCGGACCGTCCGTCCCGCGCTTGCCGCCGTCTGCGCCCGCAGGACGGAAGGGATCGATAAAGCCGTTCCGGCGGCCAAACCCGCCTTGATGAGATTGCGTCGAGAAATCGTCATCGTCCAGATCCCGTTTTTGAGCTACTGGTTTTGAGCTACTGACGCGTTAGCCCGCGGTTGTTTGGTCTTGTCGATACCACGATCAAAGGATTCTCTTCTCGCCTGATGGGCGGCGCCATCTTGGGAATGATATCACCTACTAGGTGAGAGAACTTGCGTCAAAATACGGCGACTGCTGAAATGCGAGCGGCACAAAGCCGCGTCGTTTGGATGCATCGCCGCGCGGTCTGAATGGAGTTGCGAAATCTCCGCCGTCGCATGGCGGAGTGTTCAAAAGGGAAAAGCTGACAAGATAAGAGAGGCTTCTGCCGTGCTCGACAAGGTGCTTGATCATGCAAGAGTCCGCATCGACGTCATACCGAGCAGCAGGCCGCACACCGCGCAGGACACTGCCCCCGTTGACGCGCAGATAATCGATCAGCACTTCGCGATTTGTGAGACACGAGGCTGTGTGGGATGGACGATCAAACTTGGGGACAGTGAGCGTGGCGATATGACCGGCGACCGATGGCTGAACTCTATTCACAGCGAGCCGGAGTAACGTAGACTTAGAGGCAGTCCCCAATCGCACTTAGAGGCGCCAGAGCACCGAAATTGAGCTTATCCATCGTGAGCTGGCAGCAACAGTACGATCAGGGGCCGGCGGTTTGAAGGCAACCAAGTCGAGCGAAAGATCGGGAGCATCAGCAGCACAACGTTGGCGGCGAAACCGGACTGCTCCCGCAACCCCTCTATACTAATTTCCCCAGTGGTGCCTTCAGTCTCCTGGCCCGATCCGCATACGCAGATGGCAGCGTTGCGGCCGCAGCTGGAAGAATGACACGCGTTTCACACGCTTCAATCTTGTGACACTTTAGATCGTCAGAGCCGCCTCGACCAGCTTCACCCAGTAGCCAATGCCGCGAGGCAACGCCTCGTCATTAAAATCAAATGGCGGGTTACGGGAATGATGTTGTAAGCTTGTGCGGCATTCAACCTTGTGACAGAAATCACCAGTGCTCCAACGGTCCGCTCTACGCGATACCAAGGTTTGCAGACCAAGGACGATCTGTGCTGCAATAATAGCGGGATCCATGGTGCGATGCGGCTCTGCCGCATGGCAGCCCTTGCCCTTCACGATGATATCAAAGTTGTCCTGCGAGCCCGGGCCAGGCAGATGCCGAATTTGCCAATATCAATACCTGGCTGGATATGCATTCCATAAACTTGGGATATGCCGAAGCGATCTATGGCTGACCATCCTCAGCGCGCCCGACGGCAGTTCGACCTCTCGGAACACAGTACAACTTTCGGCGAGTTGCGCTGCTGTCAGTCTGCGACTCGTTGCGAAGCGGCCGTTGCTTCGTAGACAGTTTTTCACATGGTGACCATGCAATCTCGAGGGCGCAGCCGATGCTCCGTCAGAATTGATCATCGCGGGAGAGACCGGCTCGCCCGGCGCCGAAGGAGCGTTGCGGAGGGGCATGCGCGGGGACGCCGCTGCACCCGAAAAGTATATCCCACCTGCCTCGAGACAAGCTTCACGTACGGCGGTCAGCCTCGGTTATAGAGCTGTGGGCGAACGCGATCGCAGGGAGTTCGAGGCGGCAGCTAAGGGTCCAGAGCGATGGGCGGGAACGGTTGCAACCGAGAGGTCCTCGGAATACGGTTGGTCGAAATTGGCCCGCTTTCGAGCGCAGCCGCGACGCAGATCGTCGTAGTGACATACACGTCCGATCAGGAATCGGGGGGGCGCCCAAAAGTGCACGCAGGCGCTCGCGTCCGCAGCCAAGGGGCAACTACTCGGCCGTCCTCACGCCGATTACGGAGTGAAGCTAATCATTTTTCCAACCAAGGGTTACTCGGTCACGCATTCCCATAGAAGGATCAAAAAGAAGTTCGGACCGCGAGCGTAACTGACCATCGTACAAGCTTGTTGCTGAAAATCTCGGAAACAGGTGACGTGTCGCGGGAACAGCTGAGCTCTCCGGCTACGCGTTGAACCTGAATGAGCGCTCATGACGAGCTATATGGCCGGATGGGGCCTATGATTGGACACCGGAGGTGGAACCTTGGATGAACCATGGGAGCCGCGCTCGGGAAAGCGAGGCGTTGACATAGTCGATAGTGACGGGCCTATCGTCGCGGGAAGTGCAAGTGTCAGCAGTTCAGCACAATGAGCCACCGCTCCCGTGCCGCCTTTGCGTTTACCTCGCCAGAGGGCCACCCAGACCAGATGGGTTAAGCGTCTGCCTGATCGAATTATTTCACTTTTATCCGTCAAGTGACCGTTGCGGCTCGCTGATCGTCTGAATTTGGCGTCCAACCTCGCGCCTTCCGCGCCAATATTACCGGTGCCGTAGCGATAGCTCGCAGCGATCAGCGTGCGAACAGGGGGGAACCCAATCCAGAAAGGAAGACGCGCCATGAGGCAAAGTTATTTCGAAGGCGTCGCACTCAGAGTGCTTCGGCTCCGCGATCGCAAGCTTCCAGCACATCTCATCAATCAGGCTCGTCTAGGCGCAGAGCAACCTACTTAGATAAGTGGATTGGAGGAATAAAGAGTGACTCTCTCGATGGAACCGTCTCTACCCGCGCTCCCGCCTGTCGACGAGCATCACGTTGATCGACGGCGCTATCCGGACGGGGTAGCATTCATGGATGGGCAATACCTGCCAATGTCCCAAGCCAAGATCTCGGTGCTCGATTGGGGTTTCCTGCACTCAGACGCCACTTATGACACAGTGCACGTCTGGAATGGCAGGTTCTTCCGGTTGGATTTGCATCTTGATCGTTTTTTGGGGGGGGTTGAACGTCTTCGAATGAAGCTTCCCTACGATCGCAAGAAAATCGAATCGATCCTCACAGTCTGTGTCGCTTTGTCGGGGCATAAGTCGGCGTACGTGGAGATGATCTGCACGCGCGGTTCTTCGCCGACCTTCAGCCGCGATCCCCGTCAGGCGGAGAACCGCTTCATCGCGTTTGCGGTCCCCTTTGGATCGGTCGCCAACAAGGCGCAGCTGGAAAGAGGCTTGCACGTCGCGATCAGCGAAACGGTCCGCATTCCACCTAAATCGGTCGATCCGGCGATCAAAAACTACCATTGGCTCGATCTGGTGAAGGGCCTTTTCGACGCCTACGACATGGGAGCGGAGACCGCGCTGGTCCTGGACACAAACGGGCACATCGCGGAGGGACCCGGCTTCAACGTGTTCTTTGTAAAAGACGGATGCTTGACGACACCCGCTTTTGGGATGTTGCCGGGCATCACGCGCCGGACTGTGTTCGACCTTTGCGCCGAAATTGGGTTGTCCGCCACGGCTGCTGATGTCAGTCGTGCTGGGATCAAAGGGGCTGACGAGGTGTTCATCACCTCGACTGCCGGCGGCATTATGCCCGTGACGCGTATCGACGACGCTGCGATCGCTAATGGGCAGGTCGGGCCCGTCACCCGCCGGCTGATGGATCTCTACTGGCAAAAGCATGATGATCTGTCATGGTCGACCGCCGTGGAATATCCGTGAGCTGAAATGAGCCATGCGACAGCAACTTGTCGAGCGGGCTCGTGACGACGACGATGAGCTGTCGTCACGCAAACTCCGAAAGTCGAGCAAGCGCGCTTCGGCGGGACTCCGCCGAGCGTGATGCGCGAGGGTGCGGCAACTTGCGGCGACGCCGAGCTCTCGTCCCGCACCGACGACGCTTACCTCAACGAGGCGACCGCCCCGTCTCGTCGCGCGCGCGATTGACTGAATCGGCCGCCGCTACCACCCGATGATGAGCGTCCAGTCCTCACCGATCAATTCTTGTGAGGGCTTACGTCATTCCGTTCCTGCGGAGTTGCTGATGAAGAATGCTATCATTGCCCATTTGTCGGCGGAACTGGCCGGCTTGAAGTCCGCGGGGCTGTACAAATCCGAGCGCATCATCACCTCGGCGCAATTGTCCGAGATCGAACTCGCGGATGGCAGCAAGGTCCTGAATTTTTGTGCCAACAACTATCTCGGGCTCGCCGATAATCAAGACCTGCGGGACGCGGCTAAGGCTGCGCTCGACCGCTATGGATACGGGATGGCGTCGGTCCGCTTCATCTGCGGCACTCAGGAAGAGCACAAGCAACTCGAGGCGCGCATTTCCTCATTCCTCAAGATGGAAGATGCAATCCTCTACTCATCCTGTTTTGACGCCAATGCTGGTTTGTTCGAGACGCTGCTCGGCGAGGAAGACGCTATCATTTCCGACGCGCTGAACCACGCCTCGATCATTGACGGCGTACGGCTTTCGAAGGCCAGGCGCTTCCGCTATGCCAACAATGACATGGAAGCACTGGAAGAAGAGCTGAAGAAGGCCGAAGGCAGTCGTTTCAAACTGATCGCGACCGATGGCGTGTTTTCGATGGACGGCATCATCGCCAATCTTGGCGGGGTTTGCGACTTAGCGGAGAAATATAGCGCCATGGTCATGGTCGACGACAGCCATGCGGTCGGCTTCGTCGGCAGGCATGGGCGCGGCTCGGCGGAGCATTGCGGCGTCGAGGGCCGCATAGACATCATCACCGGCACGCTGGGCAAGGCGCTCGGTGGCGCCTCGGGCGGCTACACGGCAGGCAAGCGCGAAGTCATCGACTGGCTTCGCCAACGCTCGCGGCCATACCTCTTCTCCAATACGCTGATGCCCGCCATTGCAGGGGCGTCGCTGAAGGTGTTCGATCTGATCGAGCATGGTGATGTGCTACGCGAAAAGCTCTTTGCCAATGCCGACCGCTTCCGCTCGAAGATGTCCAGGGCCGGCTTCGTGCTGTCTGGCGCGGACCATCCGATCATCCCTTTGATATTAGGCGATGCGACTCTCGCGCAGCAGATCGCTGAGAAGATGCTCCAACTCGGCATCTATGTGATCAGCTTCTCCTTTCCCATAGTACCAAAGGATCAGGCGCGCATCCGCACGCAGATGTCTGCCGCACATTCGAGTACGGATGTCGACCGTACCGTCGAGGCCTTCACGAATGTTGGTAGGGAATTGGGAGCCATCTGATGTTCAAGATCGTTGAAGACCGGAAAAAAAGCGGAGTGTCGTGCCGCCAAGAAGACGCTGGCGCAGAGGGCGTGGCGCTCATCGACCAAGGGCATGGGGGCATAACTAGGGTCGTCGGCGAAGGCCTGCCAACGCGCGCGATCGAGACAGCGCGCCTCCTTTTCGAACTCTGGACCGTCACTTACTCTTGGCTGAATCAACGCCGAAAACTGATAGACTTTCGTACACGCGAGTCAACGATACTGAGTAGCCAGAAGGCGTTGCTTTAAGCAATGAGCGAAGTGACTGGCGCAGATGCGGATGTAATTTCGCCAACGACCTTTGCGCCACTCATGCAGCCGACCTTTCGCTCGATCTGGCTCGCCACGCAAGTTTCCAGCCTCGGGTGGTTGATGCAGACCGTTGCCATCAGCTGGCTGATGGCGACGATCTCGACTTCCGATCTGATGGTTGCGCTGGTGCCGGCGTCATCGACGCTGCCCGCCTTCATTCTATCCGTGTTCGCCGGGGCCATCGCCGACAATTTCAGCCGGCGCCGGGTCATGTTCGCCGGCCGCTGCCTTATGGTGATTGCGTCCGCGATGCTGACCGCGTCCGTGGCGCTGGGCTTTCTCGACCCATGGATGATTCTCGGCTTCAGCTTCTTGATCGCATGCGGCGGCGCTCTCAACGATCCCGCCTGGCAGGCGTCGGTTGGCGATATGGTGGACCGGCGCGATGTTCCCGCTGCCGTTACCCTGCTTTCCGTTGGCTTCAACACCGTACGGACCGTGGGCCCGGCGCTCGGCGGCATGGTGGTTGCCTCATTCGGGCTTTTGGCCGCTTTTACCGTGACCACCCTCACCTATTTGGTGCCCTTGGCCACCATATGGCGCTGCAAGTGGAAGGTTCGCTCGTCCCCTCTTCCACGCGAGTCGATGAGGACGGCGATCTATGACGGACTGCGCTTCACGGCGATGTCATCGGAAATCAAGGCAGCGATCGCGCGCGGAACCCTCTTTGGCTTGGCGAGCATCGCCATACTCGCGCTGCTGCCGGTGGTTGTCCGCGACCAGCTGGGAGGAGGTCCGCTCGCCTATGGCGCGCTCATGGCTGGCTTCGGGACCGGTGCCGTCTTCGCCGGCCTCTCCAACAGCCTGTTCAGACGGAGCTTGTCGCAAGAAAGGCTGATGAGGCTCTCCTGCCTCGCCTGCGCGGCGTGCTCCCTCTCCCTGGCTCTGACCTCTTCGATCGCTGTGGCGGCAATTGCACTCGCCCTGGGCGGCGCCGGTTGGGTCACCGCCTGGTCGGGGGTTGGCGTGAGCGTGCAGCTGGCGAGCCCGCGCTGGGTCGGGGGGCGCACAATCTCGATCTACTACGCATTGATAGACGGCGGCATCGCGGCCGGCAGCTGGGTATGGGGCACGGTTTCCCAGAACCATTCGCTGACCTGGGCGCTAGAGGGTTCCGCTGCGGCCCTGCTGCTCGTTGCTGCAGCCGGCGTTCTGTTTCCTCTTCGCGAGCGCCGCGAGTCCGAGCCCGATCCTTTGGAGGAATTCGACGCCCCAGCTGTCGCTCTCAGTTTGAAGCCGAGAAGCGGCCCGATCGTGGTCAAGATCGAATATCTGATACCGGAAAAAAAACTTGAGGCTTTCCTCGATCTCATGCGCCAGCGCCGGCATGTACACAGCCGCGTCGGTGCACGGCATTGGACGCTCCAGCTCAACCTTCAGAAGCCTATGCAGTGGACAGAGACATTCCGCACGCCGACCTGGACAGACTACCTTCGCATGAACCATCGTCTCACCGAAGCAGACAAGGAACTGGACGAGCGTGTCTTCCAGTTGCATGCCGGAGGGCTTCCACCCCAGATCACGCTTTTGATCGAGCGACCGACAGACCCTGCTCGCAAACTAGAGCAATCAATTCCTTACCTTTCCCGCCATTGACCTCTTCTCAAGTGTGCGGGCCCGCAACGCTTTCCATACCGGCGCTGGCAAATGGTTCAAAACTGACGAGGCAGCCGACAGCCAAGCTTTCTAGCGGCTCCATGAGGGAAATAGAATGAACGGCGATTGCTGGTGCCGAGACGCTGTGGTGTTAGGATATGTCGGTCAACAGCATAGAGCAGCCATGATGGCAAATTTCTAACTCTTATGAAACATGCGGGCTCGATATTCCACAGTAGTGCCGCCACCTCGGAGCAAGGTATCTGGCGATAGATTTCTCCGCTCTCGGAGCTTGCCTCGGTGTTGAGGCCAGCCCGCGCGGCCGCCGTTTGTAAAGGCCTATCCCTATGGCCTGTGACCTGCCACTGAACTATCATCCAGTGGCGATTAGAGCCTTGGCCGTTTCTGTTACGCCTCTTGGCGCGGGTTGAGCCACCGGCGGAGGCGCGGAGCCTT
>NZ_JAMYQC010000057.1:0-22508 GCF_040320645.1 Mesorhizobium sp. M0633 | reverse complement strand
CGATACCCATGTCTCGGTCGACCCGACCGCCGAGGAGATTGCGGAAATGACCGTTCTGGCGGCCGAGGAGATTCAGCGTTTCGGCATCGAGCCCAAGGCAGCGTTACTGTCGCATTCTGATTTCGGCTCCCGCGATTCGCCAAGCGCCATGAAGATGCGGCAGGCGGCGGCGATCCTGGCGCGCATCGCGCCCGACCTGCAATGCGACGGCGAGATGCATGCCGACTCGGCGCTGTCGGAGCAGCTGCGCCAGCGCGTCTATCCGCATTCGCGGCTGAAGGGCGAAGCCAATCTGCTGGTGTTCCCCAATCTCGATTCGGCGAACATCACGCTGACCGCGCTGCGCACGATGATGGACGCGCTGCATGTCGGCCCGATCCTGCTCGGCACCGACAGCCCGGCGCACATATTGACGCCGTCGGTCACGTCGCGCGGCGTCGTCAACATGACGGCACTCGCCGTGGTCGAAGCGGCCCATAAGGCGCAGGCCATAGTTAATTTGGGCTGAGACCGGATTTGCGGTAACCTAAAGTCAAACGCCAACGCGGTAGCTTCGCAACGGACGAGGCAAGCGGAGCTCCGGGTGGATGATGGGCGGGAGGTGAAGCTGACGCATGCCGCCGTACTACTCGGCAACAGCTTCAGACAAATGATGGCATCCAACTTGCGTTGGAGACCATCAACTGTTGAAGTCGGCGCAGCCCCTCATCGCCCTGCCGGGCACTTCTCCCCGTATAGTGACGGGGAGAAAGGCTGGTCGCAACGTCGGCGCCTTTTTCTTGCAGCGCCTGCGATTGGCGAAATCGGTGACGAGAGCGCCCCTCTCCCCGTCACTAAACGGGGGGAGCGACTGTCTTGGCTGTCAAGTTGTTTGCCACGGTTTTTGATCCCGGACGATAGCGTTGAGGATGGTGAGAAGCTGACGCATGCCGCGGCGCTGCTCGGCGCCTTGGCGTTATCATGCTTTGTCGTCACTCAGCCGCAGGCCGCCTCCCGTGTTTGCCGGCAACTGGAAGCCGATCTCGCGGCCGCTTCGCGCGGTGGCGGCAAGCCGGCCCTGCTCAGGAAATACGATGGTGCGATCGTGCGGCAGCGCGAGCAGATTTCAAAGGCAAGCCGCCAATCCGACAGCGCCGGCTGCGGCTTTTCGCCGTCGCGCCGCAACGCCAACGCATGCGCCACACTCGACGCCACCATCGATCGCATGGCAGCCAATCTCGACGGCTTGCAAGCCACGCGCGCTGAACTCGCCGGCGACGGCTCGCACCGCAATCGCGCACGCATATTGGCTTCGCTCGACGCCAATGGCTGCCGCGACGATGCGGCGCCGCCAAAGCCGGCAACGGGCCGCGACGCCAGCCGTGGAACCGGAAACTTGCTCGACCAGCTTTTGGGCAGCGACGCAATTGGACCCGGCGCGTCCGACCGGCCTGAAGAGCCCAATCAAGCTGTGGGTCCGCGCGACATCCGCACTATGCTCGATAATGCCGACGACATGGGCCAGCCGCACGGCGAATTCCGCAGCATGTGCGTGCGCACCTGCGACGGCTATTTCTTCCCGATGTCGAACGCCGCCTCGCTGGGCGATTTCGAGCGCGACCAGAAGAACTGCCATTCGAGTTGCCCCGGCACCGAGATGCAGGTGTTTTATGCGCGCGGCTTTGGCGACGACTCGGGCGGCATGACGTCGTCGGTAACCGGCAGGCCCTACAGCGAGCTGCCGACCGCCTATCTCTACAAGCAGCCCGCGCGTCCGCCGGCCTGTGGCTGCAACGCCGCGCGAAATTTCGAGATCATTGCCGGCAACCCGCCAGGCCCGGAACAGGCTGACCCCGCCGAAGGCCGGCTCGATCGCGAAGCCATCGAGCGCCCCGCCGCAAAACCCTCGCCGACGACCTTGCCGCCGCCGGAACAGCGCAAGGTCAGGGTCGTCGGGACAACGTTTCTTCCCGACCCAGCAGCGGCAACAGATCTGCAACGTCCGGCCCCGAGGGCTGGCCGGTAAGCGCCAGCCTGAGCGGCGTGAACAGCGCTTTGCCCTTGCGGCCGGTTGCTTCCCTGATCCTGCCGGTCCACTCCTTCCAGACCGACCCATTCCAGGGGTCTTCCGGCAAAAGGTCGAACGCCTGGCGAAGGAACTCGCGGTCGGGGTTGGAAAAGTCCGGCTGCTCCTGCGGGCCGTCGCGAAGTGTGCGCCACCAGATTGCTGCATCGGCCAGCCTGTCGAGATTGCCGCGCACCGCCAGCCAGAAGGGCTCCGCCTGTTCGCCGGAAATGCCGAGCACGATCAGCCGGTCGCGCGCCTCGGAAACGGCATATGGTGCAGCAGCGTGCGATTGAGCACGAAGAGCTCGTCCGGATCGAATTTGGCCGGGGATTTCGATGTCGCCGCCGGATCGAAGCGCTCGGCAAGCTCAGCCATCGTCTGCACCGCGACGACCTTTTCCGAGGTGCCGACGAGCACCGCCAGCGAGGCGACGGCCATCGGCTCGATGCCGGTCTCGCGCAGGCTTTCGATGGACAGCCCGCCGCTCCGCCAAGCGTCCGCTTCTCGAAGGCAGATTTGCTAGGTCAAAGATGGGGTTTCGGAGCAGAAGCCCAACTTCATCAACAGCCCGCACCTTCCGCTTCAGGATCGGTTCGAATCGGAGCACGCCGTCGGTCAAGTGGCCGACCGGCAAACCCTGAATGATCGGTCGTGAGCCGGCATCTGTGAACAAGCGGTGTGGTCGATTGCTATCACCCATGTGTTGCGCGCAGGTACCTTATGGCAGTGGATGAACTGGATTTGATGATTTTACAGCTGGCGGTCGAAAGCGTTCGCTCGCTCTCCTTAAGCTTCGCAGAAAAGGCCGCCGAGGTAGCCACCAGGAGCCGCGGCATCCTGCTTTTCGACGTGCGGGTCGACGGTGACGCGGAGGTCCAGCGGGTCGCAGCCATCCGATATCAGGGCGACCAGATCGGCGTGCTGGCGTTGGACAGACAGGGCCTTGTTACCCACCATTGCATCGTCAACGGTACGTTCTCACATTTCACTGCGCCCTTGGAGAACTGGCACAGCATGCCCCTGTCGATGCAGGCCAAGATCAATGCCAACGGCCATGCCAGTCTCTTCCTAGGGGCCTTGCGAAATGCCGGACATTTGCTGGGCAGCTAGCATTTGGCGAGAATGCATCTGTGAATTTTTGCATGCGCATCGCTGCCGACCGCCGGCATGATTGCCGTGCTCGAAAAGGCTGCGGCGATCGCGGCAAAGCGATCGCCGCGATGATGGCGATCAACGCGTGGGCGTTGCATCGTGCGCGATCGTTTAGACGGAGGTCTCCGCCTGGCATCGAGCAACATGCACGGAGGTACGCAAAGCGCAAACGCATCAAGTAGTTGAAGGGACGAGCCCCTCGCGCAAATGAAGCTTGCGCTGCCGCTGTCGTCCCATCGTGCCGCCGAACTCGGGGGCGTGACGATCGACCACGATGGCCTATTTTTTGCAAAGTCGAATTCCCGATTCCGAAGCCAAGGAAAAAACTCCGACCACAGCGAAGAATAGTAACAACACGGGCGACGCAGCCGCCTTGCCCTCTAGGGAGGTGCTTGCGGTGCTCTCACCGACACGAGATCGCAAATGGCACGTGGGTGAGCACCAGAAGTGGCGACACCGATGGTGATCGGCTTGACTCGCTTGAGGAAGCACAAGGCCGCAGCGGGCAGAGGCGCAAGCGACTGTCGAACACTGGCTGGCTGCTCGGGATCTGATCGAGGCGTAGTCGGACAAGGAAGCGTAGTGCCCTACCTCGATGTTCCTAGAAGCGCGCCGGCAGCCTGGCGGGGGGCTGGGGTTAGACTGCCGGCGCACGCCACTCATAAAGAGCGGCCCCTTTTTGCGGTTCCGACACCCATAGTCAACCCGGCAGATGCCCGCGGTGCTCTTTTCAGAGCGGCTCGCGATGCCGGCCATGTCGGCCGATCCTGCCTAGGATGGTGGGCCACTCTCGTCGGCCGAATTGATGCTCCAGCCAGTATCGCCTTGCCGACCAGCATGAGTTGCCGTTAGCAATCCATCGTCGCGAGCCGATGCTATCGTGCACCGTGTCGCAGCACTCCGGGCGGCTATATCGCCTAAGACAGCATGACGAAGCGTTCCAACTTCCTGTTCGGCGAGCCCGTGTGCAGTTCCTGACTCGGACAGTGGGCGAGAATTCTCTTGGCGGTACTGCGCCAGAAGGCATTCGCGTCCAACGGAATCAAGCGACGACTATTAGCTGCAAACTTCACATCACAAGAGCGGTCTTCCACCCATTGCAGATTATCCGACTGATCAGGCGGCGTCCGATATGTCGGACTCTGCCTCAAGAATTCCCACAGGTATGGACAGCGATCTTGCTATCCGATCCCGATAGCCGTTGTTGTACCTCACACCCCGCTCGATGTTTTGGATTTCCTCAGCGGCAAGCCCGCACGCCACCGCGAGGTCCTCGATCGAATACCCAAGGTGCTCACGATAAGCGCGGATGATGTGGGTCCCCTGCGACATAGCCGTCAAGACTGGCTCGGGAATGCGCGAATCCTTCATAAACATCTCCAACGAAGATGGGAGCGCCTGACAAATCGGGAGATTTCCTCCCCGACCCTGGCGCACACCAGCAAATAAAATGGACGTCCATTCGGCCGGACCGGCCTCATCCATGGAATGGGCCACTTGAAATTGGCAGCCGGGTCGGAATATGGCGGCTCACCTGCTTCTGATCAAGTTCTAAGAACCTGCCCACCCTGAGATGGCCTGATCGGCTGTAGCGCATTCGACCTGCGATCCTACACGACTCACTCTCGCCGATGGCTTTCTTGAACAGCAACTCGAACTCCCCCTGACGCCCAGTGGCTATTCGCGGCACCGTCCACCCAGCCTCGCGGACGCTGATACCTTCGACCAATTTCCACCGCCGATGCAGCGAAAGACGCGCTTGTGCTTGAATCACACATCGATCACCGCTGTTAACGAAATTTTTTAAGCCGCCGATGTGTTCGGAGACCGAAAGGATGGGGCGCCCGAGGAAACAGCCGAAAGGGCCGCGCGCTTTTGTGCTGACGTCGGCTTGAGCAAGCTCGATCCGGCTGCCCTGTACAATCGCCCGACCGGCCGAAAAAAGGATGGCGATTGTCATGATGCGGCGACGGCGAGTTTCCCGAAATTGCAGCAAACAATGGTCATCTGGTTCATCCGGGCTTCGGATCCAGACAGGGGGTAGCGCTTTCGATGGACGAGCATCGCCACCTATAAAGGTTCGCAATCATTCGACCGTGACCGATTTTGCGAGATTGCGCGGCTGGTCTACATCTGTGCCCATGAAGAGCGCCGTGTGGTAGGCAAGAAGCTGTATCGGCAGCGAGAAGATCATCGGCGCGATAATCTCGTCGACAGCCGGCAGCACGAGCGTGTGCATAGTGTCGAGTTTCGATGCGGCTGCCCCTTTTTCATCGGTGATGAGGATAATCCGCCCTCCACGGGCAGCCACTTCCTGCATGTTGGAGACGGTCTTGTCGAAAAAGCGATCATGGGGCGCGATGACGATCACTGGCATGTTGTCGTCTATCAATGCGATCGGACCGTGCTTCAATTCACCCGCCGCATAGCCCTCGGCATGGATGTAGGAAATCTCCTTGAGCTTCAGCGCACCTTCCATCGCTAGCGGGAAACTGGTGCCACGGCCGAGATACAGGACGTCACGACACTTTGATAGTTCGCGCGACAGGAACTCGATCTCCGGCTGGATGCTGTTGAGTACCTGGCCCATGACGCGCGGCACTTCGGCGAGGCTCCTGACGAGCGCCTGCAGCTCGTCTTCGGTTACGGTCCCGCGGGCTCTGGCGGCGCCGATGGCGAGTGCGGCTAGAACGGCAAGCTGGCAGGTAAACGCCTTGGTGGAGGCGACGCCGATCTCCGGTCCGGCAAGGATCGGGAAGACCGCATCGGCCTCCCGAGCGATGGTCGATTCGCAGGCATTGACGATAGCGCCAATTTTCAGCCCACGCTCCTTGCAGTACCTCAACGATGCGAGCGTATCGGCGGTTTCGCCGGACTGCGAAATGAAAAGAGCCGCCGACTGCGGCGACAACGGGATCTCGCGGTAACGGAATTCGGACGCAACGTCGATTTCAACCGTTAGGCGCGCGTAGCGCTCGAACCAGTATTTTCCGATCAGTCCGGCGAGATAGGCGGTCCCGCAGGCCGAGATCGCCAAGCTCGGGATCCTGGCGAAATCGATGCCAGAAACCATGTCGGCGCGATTCTCTATGATCTTGCTATAGTGACGGAGAGCATGGGCTATGACTTCAGGCTGCTCGCAGATTTCCTTCTCCATGAAGTGGCGATGATTGCCCTTGCTGGCCAGATCGGCCGCGGCCGTGGAGGTATGGCGCGGACGCTCGACGGGGTGGCCGTCGAAATCGAAGATATGGGCGCCCGAATTGCCGACAACGGCCCAGTCGCCCTCGATGAGATAGGTAATTTCATTGGTGAAGGGAGCGAGCGCGATCGCGTCGGAGCCCAGGAACATCTCGCCGTCGCCGTGACCGATCGCCAGCGGTGGTCCGTTGCGCGCCGCCATGATGGTCGACGGATCATCTTCGAAGAGGACGGCAAGCGCATAGGCGCCCCTGACGCGTTTCAGCATGGCACGCATCGCCTCTTGCCGCCTCATGCCCTCCCGGCGGTGTCTTGCCAAGAGATGCGCGACGACCTCGGTGTCGGTGTCGGTCTGGAACTCGGCGCCAGCCGCCGCCAATTCGTCCTTCAGCTCGGTGAAATTCTCGATGATCCCGTTATGGACGACGGCGACACCGTCGGTAAAGTGCGGGTGCGCATTGCGTTCCGTCGAGGCCCCATGGGTTGCCCAACGCGTATGGCCGATGCCGATGTTGCCGCTCAGCGGCTCTTCCTTCAGTCTCCTCTCTAGATTGACGAGCTTGCCCTCGGCGCGCCGGCGGTGCAAGGCACCTTCGGTGATCGTCGCAACGCCGGCGGAATCATAGCCGCGATATTCCAAACGCTTCAATGCGTCGACCAACCGATCCGACACCGGCTGTTGCCCAATGATGCCAACAATCCCGCACATGTTCGTCTTCCCATTGTTGCCGGCAGCTTCAGCCCACGCGAGACGGATACCCATCCGGCCGCTTTCATTGGGGATCTTGTAGTAGTATTCGGGAATATTGGTACAATTGATTGTAGGGATAACTATCATCCAGCCCATGGATGAGCCCCTGATCTAAACTTCTCGTTGCGCCTGACGCCTTCATGACCGAACGCAAGCCCACACCCCGCGGCACGAAGGAACAATCGGCCATGCGCGACCATCCCGGCTACGCACCTGACACGAAGTGCCGCCGCTCGTGATCACGCGGTGATCGGCATGATCACAAGCACTGTAGTTAGGCAGCATCAGCGACGCATGATCGGCATCATCATCATCGGCAGCGTCGGCGCCGTCGGCATGATTCACGTGTTCGTCACGTTGATCATAATCATCGTCGCCGCCGATCCAGTTTCTGATTGCCTGCCGCTGTTGACGCGGCTTTCGCCGGTAGAGCTTAGCCCGCGATGGCCTATCAATACGCTGTTAGTCGGCATGGCCGAAACCGAGAGTCAGGCGGCGCACGCCACAGAGCACGTTCAGCGACCGTTTCACTCAGCGCCGGCTTTCTTGGGGTTCGTAACGGTCAACAGGATTCTCGGGGCATGAATGCACTATCACGAAAGCGTTGGTTCTCAGTGCTTCGTCCGTCTTACTCAAACCCGATTCCCGCAGCGGAAGAACTAGCCGCCTTGATGCACGGCGATAAGCTTTTGACGGCCTGAAGCGACGTTGTGGTCGCCGTTGCGGTGCTTTTCCACGCGCCTCGTCAGGCGCCGGGATTGCTCCGTCGTGATGGCAGGCGGGGGTTTGCAGGTTGCGGTCGACGGGTTCGTTTCGGGGCGTCTGCCCCATCGTTATGTCGCGAGTTGGGGGATGCGATCGAGGAGGATGCGCAGGATGCGCTGGTCGGGGCACGATGTCGGCAGGTGCAGGCGGATTTGCGATTTCATCTCGACCACCCGCGCAGCGATTTTGATGAGGCGCAATCGCAGCGTGTCGAATTGGGCGACGGCAAAGCTGGAACGCTTCGGCATCGCGGCGCGCAGGCTCCACATCATCCAGTAGGCGCCGGCATGCAGGAATAGCCGGAACTGGTTGGCCGTCGCTCTGGTGCAGGATGTGCGGTCGGCGGCAAGATGCGTCTTCCACGACTTGATGTGGTTCTCGGCCGCGCCGCGCCGGCAGTAGACATCCTCGTAGAGCGCCTTGGCCTTCCCACCGGCAAGGTTGGTGACGACGAAGCGGATATCGCCACCTTGGGCGCCGACCTCGACCCGCGCGATGATGCGCCCGACGCGGCTCCAACTAGCGGGGCCGTCAACGAACTCCTTGAACCTGCGGACCTTGCCTGTCTTGGCCGACGCTTCGAAGCGCGCCGTCGTGCTGGCCTCCAGATCCGCGACATGCTTGCGCAGGGTCGTGGTGGGCGCGAGGCCAAAGATGAAGTCGACGTCGTTGGCGCGGCACCAGTCGATGACCTGCGGGTTGCAATAATGGCTATCGCCGCGGAGCAGGATTCGAATGTTCGGCCATTTGATCCGGATCGCCCGCACCAGACGGCGCAGGTGGGGGCGGATCTCAGCCCCACTCGGCCGCTTGGCCGGTCGCAGGATCGCGCTGACGAACCGTCCCGCACCATCGAACACGACGATCGCCTGGAAGCCGTACTCGTCATGGTGGGCATTGAACAGGCGAAGCTGTTGGCCTCCGTGCACAGCGTCGAAGGTGTCGTCAATGTCGAGTACGATCCGCTTCGGCACCTGCCGGAACGAGGCGCAATAGAGATCGACCATCGCCCGTCCCATCGCGACCAGCTCCCGCACGCCGGGTAGGTTCTCCAGCCGGCACAGCGTCGATTGCGACGCCAGATCCCGACCCGACGGCAGCGCATCCTGGGCCATCTTGAAGACCGGATCGCGGCGCAGCCGGTTGGCGTCGTTGCCGTCCTCGTAGCCGGCGGCGATCATCTTCATGCGAAAGCCGATCATGTCCGCCAGGCTGTAGACGACCTGGTCCGGGCAGCGCGGATCGTCGATGCAACGCGCCAGACGCTCGGCCACCCGCAACCGCTTTTCCACCTCGGCTAAGGCCAGAACGCCGCTGTTGGACGACAGCATGCCGCCGTCGAAACGGGCGACGACGGACTTGCCGCCGACTGATGACAAACCGCTCAGCGGCAGCGCAAGATCGTTCATGGTGGGTGTGGTCTCCGGGAAATGGTTCGGATCGGCTTAAGCAACCAAATCCTACGTCATTTCAATGGCTTGCGCCACATCCACCAACCCCCATGAATTTGGTTAGGTTGATGCGGCGTGCCGCCGCCGTGAGGCCGCGCTCGCTCAGCAGCGCGTCGAGAACGACGAGAAGATTCAGATCGAGCCCTTGAAACGCATGTCTTAGCTATCAATAGCGTGGATGCATTTGATTGAAACAAACGATTTTACCAATTTTCCGGAATGTCGCATGGACTTGGCAGGACCTAACGTGCGCCGATCACTGCCTCTATCGCGTGGCGAGTCCCTTGAGAAGAGCCCGAAAGAGGAAATCTGTCGCGTGCGCTGGAGATTGTACTGGGAATGAGAGGCAGCGCTCCGATCATGTCGAACTCTCCGACGAATGGTGGACCGGTACAATAGTTGATCGCAATGCTCCGGAGCTATGAAACATCTCGATTACATATGAGGTGCCGAGTGAATACGCTGACAGCACCCACCATCGCAGCGTTTAGCTGACGTTTGACGACGGTTCCTATCCATTTACACGCAGATTCTTGATGTGCTGGCGCAAAAGCGGGAGGCCGGCGACTTTTCTTCCTCATCGGGCTGACGCCGCAGAAGCCGGAACTCGTCCGGTTCCTATGGGCATTGGGCTTGGTCGGTCGCACAGGCTCTATGAGGGGCAATTTTGGCAACGCGACGCGACTCGGGTTTTGAACGACGCCGAAAACGCAAGCTGGAAAGGAACAAGATGGCAGATCAACTCGCCAACGAAATAATCGCCATGATCAAGAAGCGCGCCGCGTCGGAGGGCGGCATAGCGCCTGCCACGGGCGGCGAGATAACGGCTGCCACGCGACTGACTTCGCTCGGTATCGATTCACTGGGATTGGCGGACGTTCTCTGGGACCTGGAGCAGGCCTACGGCATCGAGATCGAGATGAATACGGCCGAGGCATGGTCGGATCTCCAGAATGTTGGGGACATGGTGGAAGCCGTGCGCAGCTTGCTCGCTAAGGGGGTGTGAATGGACAGGCGCGTCGTGATTACTGGGATTGGCGGGATTTGCGGGCTTGGGACCAACGCCGCCGCCATTTGGAGAGAGATGCGAGAAGGCCGCTCCGCCATCGGCCCAATCGTCAACTCCGAGCTCCATGAATTGAGGGTCAGGATCGGTGCCGAGATCAAGGCGCTGCCGGAGCATGACATCGACGGCAAGCAACTCATCTCCATGGACCGCTTCAGCCTGCTCGCTGTGCTTGCGGCGCGCGAAGCCATGCGTCAGGCCGGACTTTCCTCCAAAGAGGGAAATAGCTATCGCTTCGGTGCGACGGTGGGCGTTGGCGGCTGCGGGTGGGATGCGATCGAGCAAACCTACCGCGCCATCCTTCTGGGCGGTAAGCGTGCCGCTCTCTTGACTGTACCCAAGGCGATGCCGGGTGCCGCTGCCGGCCAGGTCAGCATGAGTCTCGGCCTGCGCGGGCCGGTCTTCGGCGTCACGTCTGCCTGTTCCTCGGCAAACCATGCGATTGCCTGCGCGGTGGACCAGATCAGGCTCGGCCGGGCCGACGTGATGCTTGCCGGCGGCAGCGAAGCGCCGCTCATATGGGGTGTGCTGAAGGCATGGGAAGCGATCCGCGTGCTTTCGCCCGATACTTGCCGGCCATTCTCGGCCGATCGCCAGGGCCTGTCGCTTGGTGAAGGCGCCGGCATGGCGGTGCTGGAAAGCTACGAGCATGCCCTGGCTCGGGGCGCCACCATCCTTGCCGAAATTGCCGGTGCCGGCCTTTCCGCCGATGCGTCCGATATCGTCGCGCCGACCGTCGAGGGGCCGGAGGCAGCAATGCGGGCCTGCCTTGCCGATGCCAGGCTGGACGCCGAGGATGTCGACTATCTCAACGCGCACGGCACCGGCACCAAGGCCAACGACCAGATCGAGACGGCGGCGATCAAGCGCGTCTTCGGTCAGCACGCCTTCTCAATGTCCATTTCTTCTACCAAGTCCATGCACGCGCATTGCCTCGGCGCGTCCGGCGCGCTCGAGTTGATCGCCTGCGTGATGGCTATCCGCGAGAGCGTCGTGCCGCCGACTGCCAATTATCGTGAGCTGGACCCCGATTGCGATCTCGACGTCACGCCCAATGTGGCACGCGAGCGCAAGGTGCGCGTGGCACTGAGCAACTCCTTCGCCTTTGGCGGCACGAACGCGGTTCTGGCGTTCAGGCAGGTGTAGAAGCCATGAGAGATGCCTCCGGCAACATTATCTCTCGCATCCAGATGCTTGCCGGATAATGAAGGGCGGATCATTGACCGCCTCGGCGAATGCGGGAAGTGGCAGCGGAAGCTCGACGATCCTGCGCGTTTTCGAATAAGACAATCACTAAGCTGTCACCCGAATTACATCAGGAATTGTCTATAGCCGCCGCCCATCAGGTAGCGGCCACGTTGGATGGCGCGACGCACCTGATCGCGAAGATGGCTACCTGGATGAGACCAATCTTCTTCGACACGGCGTCTCCCGAACAGGGCAATGGCGATCTCCTGATGAGATGCTCCCGCAAGCGAGCCATCCAAAGCCTGGAGCACGAGACGCAGACGCGCTCCGCGGGGCTCCGGCGGAAAGCAAGCAGCTGCCAGGCGGCCGCAACCATTGATGTCGTTCAGGAACTGAAGGGCAGCGACATGGAACTTCAGGTGCTGCGGCTGCACGATCGCGTCGACATATAGCCGCAACGGGCGGAGAACGGATGCACCGGAAAGGGCGATCTGCAGACTCCGGCAGTCCTCCCTCAGCAGCACGTGCTGCACGCCGGCAGGTGTCAGCAGGATGTCCTTGCAGCATGAGAGCGAAGAAAGATCAAGCGGTTCAAAATCGTGGTCGAGCCCAACCGGCTCCGCGGCCGCTCGTAGGATACGGGCGCAGTCGCGCGGATCCCAAAAGACCCTTGCCGACGTAGCGTCCGACTGTGGCGCGTCCGCGAAAAAGGAGGCTCCATTGTCTTAGGAAAGATGATCCTGTCGTCAACTCGATTATCTTCATGTCGGCCTGGGCTCCGACAATGCAGGCGGACGGTGCCATTTTGGCGTGGTCGCGCTGGAATTGTGGATTGCGCCGAAGAAACTCCCAGGCCCAGGCAGTGCGCGGCAATCGTCTGGCGTAGTGGTAAGCTTCGTGACGACGCCAGTCCGGCCAGCATTCAAGACCGACCGTCGCTTCCTTGGGCAGACCAGCATCCTTCACGGCTCAGGTGTCCACAATGCCGACGGGCCTAGAACCGGTTGCCACAGTACCGGTCCGCTCAGACGTCCCCTGCTGCGGATGCGCAAAAGGCTCGCGCGGGAAATCTCGAGAAACCCGGCCACCGCCTCCGTTTTGCCGACGGACTTGGGTTGTCCGATGCGCGACAATGGCCACGTCGCGAGGCGAAGGATCCGTTCCATGCGCGTATCCGTCACCGTTACTATCCGGGTCAGATCCTTGGCCAAGCCGAACTCGATCATGCCCGCGAAGAGCTCGTAGGTTGCCTGGGCCAGCCCGCCCGCTGCCTTGGGCGCCGACGGAGGGAGATCGAGCGCGAAACGACTGCTCTCCCATATGTCGGCAGTCGAGGGCATGACGTCAGCACCCAGCAGCACCGGGAACGTGTCGCGCAACATTGTGGGTCCGGTGCTGGGCAAAAGACGCACGCAACCGCGAATTCGCCAGTCGGATCCCTTGAGGAGCAGATAGACAGGCTTCAGACCATCAAACGGGTCTTTTTCCATCTGGTCTTCGGTATCAACTTCCCAATCGAGCCTTTCCTTGAACACCCGAAACCTGAGCCCGTGCATCTCTTTGAGCTCGCTTGCGAACTCGTTGTAAAGGTCTGGTGTTATCAGCTGCATCATGGTCGCCTCCGTGCGGGATGTGTTCCCGCCATCGAAGGGCAAAGCTGGCAACGATGCAGCCTGTAGAGGTTTACAGCTATCGTGGCAGAAGAATCAGGATCTCGCCTGGCCGGAGGCAACCAGTCGTGCAACGGCCTGGTTGATCGTTCGAACACCAAGCTTTGCCTTGGCGTTTTCCAGATGAAAGGTCACGGTGCGCTTTGAGACGCCGAGAAGCTGGCTGATAACCCAAGCCGACTTGCCGCGCGCCGCCCATTTCAGGCACTCGAACTCCCGCGGGGTGAGCGTTACACCATCCACCACGCGATCGTCGGCGAGCCTGCGCCGGACATGGATATGAAAGTTGATGGCCACCAGCTGCAATGCTTTTTCGTAACGTGTCAGTGACCGCAACAGAGGCGGACGGGACTCGTCGGAAGCAAAGGTCAGGGCAGCAAACCGGCCGCGATGATCATGCATGGACATCGTCAGGCCGCCGCGGATGCCAAACTCAGCCGCACTCTCCAGAATTTGTTGCTGCGAATTCGGCAGACAGTGCCGAGCGCGATCCACACCCCAATCGAAGGTATCCCAGCCTTGCAGCCCGCGCAGGATGACCGGATCAAGACTGTGGTACCGCTGTTGCAGATAACGTGATGTCCAGGATGAAGGATAGTTTGAGATCAATTGCGGGGCGTCGCCGGAGGCCGACGGGTAAGTGAAATAGGCGAATAGCGGAAAATCGAAGCCGGCTGCAGCGGATGCCATTGCCTCACGGAGATCGGCAGCATCAACACTTGCAGACAGTTGCTCGACGAAGTTCTCAAACACGCGATGCATTTGCGCTTTGCGTAACCTCCGTGATCGCTCGATGCCAGGCAGAGACCTTGTTTTAAACGATCCCGGACGGATACAGCGCGTGCCGAGAACCCCGTTAACCTGTTAAAACCCCTGATATTCTGACGTTGTCTATGAGCCGTGTGCCGCCGAGCCAGGCCGCGACAAGCAAGCGTGCAGGTCGGTCAAGGCTTGTCATGGGTCGCAGATCTGCCTCGTCGCGAAGTTCCAGGTATTCGACCTCGCGATAGCCCGCAGCCAGAATTGCTGCGCGCGCTTCGGCAAGCGTTGGCAGGACGGGCGAGCCGCGGGCAAGCCGCTCAGCCGTCTCGAGCAAGACCGATGGTAGCTCGGGGGCAACAGCACGCTCTGCTGGCGAGAGCCGGACATTGCGCGATGATAGTGCAAGACCGTCGGCTTCGCGGACTGTCGGACAAGGAACAATGGTGATCGGAATATCCAGGTCCCGGGCCATACGCCTGACTAGCTGAAGCTGCTGAAAGTCCTTTTCGCCAAAGAAGCCGAAGTCAGCGCTGGTCTGCAGGAAGAGCTTGGCGACGACGGTCGCCACGCCATCGAAATGTCCCGGCCGGAAGGCACCGCACAGGCCCTCGCTGACACCGGACACCGAAACGGTCGTGGCGAAGGCCGCCGGATACATCTCCTCTGCATCCGGCGCATAAAGCAGGTGCGCGCCAAGCGGTGCCAGCTTGGCGGCATCCTCGTCCTCGGTGCTCGGATACGCGGCGAGATCGGCCTGGCTATCGAATTGCTTCGGGTTGACGAAGAGCGTCACGATCACCCGATCGGCCTTCTCGAGTGCCGCGCGCACCAGGCTGAGATGGCCCTCATGCAGGACGCCCATCGTTGGCACCACGGCAATCCTCACGCCCTCGCGGCGCCATGCGGCGATGATTTGGCGAAGCTGGGGAACGCTCCTGACAATCGGCACGCTCACGCTGCTTCTCCGCTCTTGGTGGCGTCCGCGTCGGCGGGCTTGCGCGCATCGGCAAACACGTGCTCGGCGGCCGGAAACTGGCGCTCCTTCACTTCCCGCGCATAGGCCGCGATCGCAGCCGCAGCGGCCTCCCCCAGTTCAGCATAGCGCTTGACGAATTTGGGCCGGAAGTCGCCGAAGAGGCCCAGCATGTCGTCGACGACGAGAATCTGGCCGTCACAGGCTGCCGAGGCACCGATGCCAATGGTCGGGGTCGCCACCTCCCCGGTGATCCGGCGGGCGAGCGCCTCGGGAACCTTCTCCAGCACGACCGCAAAGGCGCCCGCTTCGCTCACCGCAAGCGCGTCGCGCCTGATGCGCTCGGCATCCCCGCCTCTGCCCTGCACGCGGTAGCCACCGATGGTGTTGATCGCCTGCGGCGTCAAGCCGACATGGGCCATGACCGGCACGCCGCGCGCGGCGAGGAAGCCGATCGTCTCTGCCATCGTTTCGCCGCCTTCGAGCTTGACGGCCGCGCAGCCGGTCTCGGCCATGACGCGCGCGGCATTGCGGAAAGCCTGCTCGGGGCTTTCCTCGAAGGAACCGAACGGCAGGTCGACGACCATCAGCGCCTGCTCGAGGCCACGGCGCACGGCCTGGCCGTGCGTGATCATCATCTCCAGCGTCACACCGAGCGTCGAGGGCAGGCCGTGGAGAACCATGCCGACGCTGTCGCCGACCAGCACCACATCGCAATGGGGATCGACAAGCCGGGCGACTGGCGTCGTGTAGGCGGTAAGGCAGACGAGCGGCGTCCCACCTTTGCGCGAACGAATATCCGGCGGTGTGACCGCCTTGGTGTCACCAAACGCACTCAATGGACCCTCCTTCCCCAACGTTACCAACCGCGGGTGTCGCGTTTGCCACATTTTTGTGCAAGTGCGAAGAGCTAAAAATGGCCGTGCAGCTGTGCGGTGTTGACGTGCGGACAGGCGCGCTTACACTTAAATCGATTCAGGCGCCCCCGAGCTGGCCAACCACTTTCGCGAACATGGACGATCAGGCAAAAGGACCCAGGAAAGACAGAGCCGCCGTCAAGGCCGACGAAGTCAAAGTGGACCTGATCGCCTTTGTCGTCGCCGTAAACGACAGTGAACCCTGTGTCCTCACCATCGGCCAGGCGGACACCCTGCCCTCCGGACCATTTGCGCTTGAGCACCGATCGCTGCAATCAGGTTTGAGGGGGTGGGTCGAGCAGCAGACCGGCCATCCGCTGGGGTATATTGAGCAACTCTACACCTTCGCGGATCGGGATCGCATCGGCGCCGAGCGCCAGCAGCGCGTCATCTCCATCAGCTATCTCGCATTGACCCGCAAGGAACAGGCAGCTGGCTCGCCCAAGTGCGGCTGGCAGAGCTGGTATGAATATTTTCCATGGGAGGACCACCGCTCGGGCACGCCTCCGGTCGTGCTGGACGTTCTGCGACCGCGCCTGATTGAATGGGCAGACGGCGTCAGCGACGCGGCCGCGCGACGTGAACGCTGGCAGCGGGCGACGATAGCCTTCGGCTTCGACGACCGCTTTTGGAACGAGGAACTCACGCTTCAACGCTATGAGTTGGTCTACGAAGCAGGCCTGGTCCAAGAGGCCGGAAGCGGACGGGACGCGACGCCGCCTCCGCTGGTGCCCAGCAAGTCTATGGTCGCCGATCATCGCCGCATCGTGGCGACCGGCATTGCGCGGCTGCGCTCCAAGATCAAATACCGGCCGGTCGTCTTTGAGCTGATGCCGCCGGTCTTCACGCTTTTGCAGCTGCAGCGAACCGTGGAGGCGCTCGCCGGCAGGCTCATCCACAAGCCGAACTTTCGCCGCCTGATCGAGCAGCAGGAGCTGGTCGAAGAGACCGGAGAGGCCACCACGGAGACCGGCGGCCGGCCAGCGAAGCTTTACCGGTTCCGCCACGCCGCTCTCGACGAGAGGGTCATCGCCGGGACAAAATTGCCGCTGGCGCGGGGTTGACATCCCTTATACTCACAGCAAGTATATGCTGGTTATTTTCAACTAGAGTATAAGCTGGAGGGGTCGATGAGCGCCATGCTGCCGACGGCCGCGTTTCTCTACGAGCGCGTCCGACGAGTGATCCCGCCGATCGAATGGCCGGCTTTCGTCGAGGATATCGAGGCGATCCTTGCATTGAAGCGCGAGCGCAACGCCATCATCCTGGCGCACAACTATCAGACGCCCGAGATCTTCCATTGCGTGGCCGACATCGTCGGCGACAGTTTGGCACTGGCCCGCAAGGCTGCGACGATTGAGGCGCAAGTCATCGTGCTGGCCGGCGTACATTTCATGGCCGAAACGGCCAAGCTGCTCAATCCGCAAAAGACGGTGCTCATTCCCGACCTGCGGGCAGGCTGTTCGTTGGCGGAATCGATCACGGCAGAAGACGTGCGCTTGATGCGCCAGCGTTATCCCGGCGTGCCGATCATCACTTATGTCAACACGTCGGCCGAAGTGAAAGCCGAGTCGGATATCTGCTGTACATCCGGCAACGCCAAGGCGGTCGTCCAATCCCTTGGCGTTCCCCAGGTGATCATGTTGCCGGACGAATATCTGGCCCAGAATATCGCCGCCCAGACCGATGTGCAGATCATCGCCTGGAAAGGGCATTGCGAGGTGCATGAGCGCTTTACACCGGCCGACATCCGCGAGTTGCGCGAAAGCCATCCCGGCGTGATCGTGCTCGCGCATCCCGAATGCCCGCCCGACGTCGTGGCTGAAGCAGATTTTTCCGGCTCGACCGCTGCCATGTCCGATTATGTCGAAAGGCAAAGGCCGGCACGTGTCGTGCTGATGACGGAATGTTCGATGAGCGACAACGTCGCGTTAGCGCACCCAGAGGTCGAGTTCATCCGGCCCTGCAATTTGTGCCCGCACATGAAGCGGATCACGCTTGCCAACATCCGCATGGCGCTCGAGCAGAACCACCATGTCGTAACCATCGAACCCGGGATCGCCGGGCGCGCGCGGCTTGCGGTCGAACGGATGCTGGCAATTTGAGCGCCGATATCCGCAGCTTCTTCGGGCGGCCCATCATCGTCGGCGGCGGCATCGCCGGACTGATGACCGCGCTTCAACTGGCGCCGGAGCCGGTGCTTCTTCTGTCCAGGACGCTGCTGGGAGCTGACAATTCGAGCACCTGGGCACAGGGTGGTCTGGCTGCAAGTTTCGGCGAAGACGACGATCCAGCACTGCACCTGGCCGATACGCTTGCCGCCGGGGATGGTC
Source organism: Mesorhizobium sp. M0633 (assembly GCF_040320645.1). Classification (NCBI taxonomy): domain Bacteria; kingdom Pseudomonadati; phylum Pseudomonadota; class Alphaproteobacteria; order Hyphomicrobiales; family Phyllobacteriaceae; genus Mesorhizobium; species Mesorhizobium sp. M0633. The sequence goes on along the minus strand of NZ_JAMYQC010000057.1, from coordinate 4,232 downwards.
TCTGCGACACAGACGTGGCGAGCCGCATCCTCCAAGCCGCGCCCAAGGCGATAGAGGGGCTTGCGGGCTTTGGGGTTCCTTTCGACCGTACGCCGAAAGGTTCACTGTGCCTCGGATTGGAGGCCGCACACAGCCGACGTCGCATCGTTCATGCGCATGGTGACGGCACCGGGCGTGAGATCATGCGTGCCCTGATCGCGGCTGTGCGTTCCACTCCGTCGATTGTTGTCGTGGAGGGCGTGGAAGCGCGCCGGCTGGCGGTGCGAGAGAATGCGATCCGAGGCGTCTGGGCGAGCGGTTCGACAGGACCTGTCTTCTTCGGCTCACGGCGGGTCGTCCTCGCCACCGGTGGGATCGGGGGACTGTTTCTCGACACCACCAATCCTTGGGGCAGTTGCGGACAGGGCCTGGCGCTTGCGGCCCGCGCTGGAGCTGTCCTTGCCGACCTCGAGTTCATCCAGTTCCACCCGACCGCGCTTGACGGCCCGGAACGCCCTATGGTGCTGATCAGCGAGGCCGTCCGCGGCGAAGGTGCTGCCCTGATCGACGAAACCGGCCAGGCTTTTCTCCAGAGCGTGCCAGGGGCGGAACTTGCGCCTCGTGATGTCTTGGCGCGCGCCGTCTGGAACCATCTTGCCAACGGCCACCGTGTTTTTCTCGACGCGCGGCAACGGCCTGGCCCGGAATTTGCTCGACACTTCCCGACAATCGCATCAGCCTGTCGTGGAGCCGGCATCAATCCCGCGCGCGATCTCATCCCCATTCGTCCGGCCCAACACTACCACATGGGTGGCGTTGCCGTGGACTGCTCCGGTAGGACGTCCGTCAAGGGGCTGTGGGCCTGCGGCGAAGTCGCTTCGACAGGACTGCATGGCGCCAACAGGCTCGCCAGCAATTCCTTGACCGAGGCCGTCGTGTGCGCGCGCTGGGTCGCTGAAAGTGTCGCCGGAACGCCTGCTCGCAGAACAAAGCCTGCGTTTGCGGACGTTTACCCATCGCCCGCTCCGATTCCGGTGCGTGTTTTCCTGTCGCGCGCACTCGGCATCGTCCGGGATGGTGAAGGTTTAAAAGCAGCCGCACGTGCCTTATTGCCGCTCGCCGATAGCAAGGACGCGGCCTCGGATCCGGCGGCTGCCGGGCTGATGATCGCGGTTGCCGCCCTGTTGCGCGAAGAAAGCCGCGGCGCTCATTACCGGACAGACTTTCCTCATCATGCGACTGTCGCCCGACGGTCCGAAATCACCCTCGAAGCCGCCTTGGCCGCTGCGCGGGAACTCGGACACTCGCCAAGCCTCGAAGGGGCAAAGTGATGACGCTCTCACCGCTTCCCACGGTCATGCTTGAGCCGCTTGTAAGGGCAGCTCTTCTTGAAGACCTTGGCAGAGCCGGCGACTTGACCACGGAGGCCATCGTCCCGAAGGAACGCCAAGCGGGAACCGTGCTGGCGGCGCGCCAGTCCGGAGTTGTCGCCGGCCTCGATCTGGCGATGCTCGCTTTCCGCTTGATTGATCCTGATATCGAAATCTCGGTGGAGCGGGCAGACGGCTCCAATGTCATGGATGGAGAGGTCATTGCATCAGTGGTTGGCCCTGCCCGGGCCATTCTCACAGCCGAACGGACGGCACTCAATTTTTTGTGCCATCTGAGCGGCATCGCTACAGCAACGGCATCGATCGTCGCTGCGGTTCGTGGATATGGCGCGAAGATCGTCTGCACGCGCAAGACGACGCCCGGATTGCGGGCAGTCGAAAAGTATGCGGTGCGCGCAGGTGGCGGATCCAATCACCGCTTCGGCCTCGACGACGCAATTCTGATCAAGGACAACCACATCGCCATCGCAGGCGGCGTTCGCCCGGCGCTCGAGCGAGCACGAAGACGGGCCGGTCATCTCGTCAAGATCGAGGTCGAGGTCGATACGCTGGCCCAGTTGGAGGAGGTACTTGGCTTCGCTCCCGATGCGGTTCTGCTCGACAACATGTCCCTCGCCGATCTTCGCCGCGCCGTCGCAATCGTTGGCGGCCGTGCTATCACCGAGGCTTCTGGCGGGATCGCATCCGATACAGCGCGAGCGATTGCCGCGACCGGCGTTGATCTGATTTCAGTCGGCCGACTGACCCACAGCGCGCCGATCCTGGATATCGGCCTCGACTATTGGGACTCATGATTGCCTGAGGAACGAACAGGATCGAATCAACTGTCCTTTCCGATCGTCGTCAATCAGACAGCAAAGCAAGGCAGAACCGGAGAACAGCATGGACATGCAAACAGCCAGTCCAACGCAGACATCGCCACAGGCTCAATCCCCTGACCCTGGAGCGTGGACCCTGGAGAAGGCTCAGGCACTTCACGATGCCCCCTTCAACAATCTCCTCTTCCTCGCGCAAACCGTGCACCGCCAGAATTTCGATCCAAACAAGGTCCAGCTCAGCCGGCTGCTCAGCATCAAGACGGGCGGATGCCCGGAGGATTGCGGCTATTGTAGCCAGTCGGCGCATCACGAGACCGGCCTGAAGGCGTCGAAGCTGATGGAGGTCAGGCGCGTCATCGTCGAGGCGAAGAAAGCGCGTGACGCCGGCGCAACCCGCTATTGCATGGGCGCGGCCTGGCGAAACCCCAAGGCGCGCGACATGGATGCGGTGGTGGCGATGGTCGAAGGCGTCAAGGCGCTGGGCATGGAGACCTGCATGACGCTCGGCATGCTCGATCTTGAGCAAGCCGCTCGACTGAAGCAGGCTGGTCTCGACTTTTACAACCACAACATCGATACGTCGGAACGCTACTATAGCGAGATCATCAGCACGCGGAGCTTTGCGGAGCGGCTCGAGACGCTCGAGCACGTTCGCCAATCCGGCATCAATGTCTGCTGCGGCGGCATTGTCGGCATGGGCGAGGAGCCGGTGGACCGGATCGGCATGCTGGTGACGCTGGCCAACCTGCCGGAACATCCGCAAAGCGTTCCGATTAACATGCTGATCCCGATCCCCGGCACCCCGCTTGCCGACGCCAAGCCCATCGAGCCGATCGAATTCGTGCGCGTGATCGCGCTGGCACGCATCATGATGCCGAAATCGCATATCCGTCTTTCCGCCGGCCGCACGGCCATGACCGACGAGATGCAGGCGCTGTGCTTTTTTGCCGGCGCCAACTCGATCTTCGTCGGCGACACGCTGCTGACGGCGGACAATCCCGGCGAGGACAAGGATACCCTGCTGTTCCGGCGCCTCGGCATCGAGCCGATGGACCTCGAGGCGCAATGAACGGGGCACCGCTTGCCCGCTATGAGGCGACCTTGCAGGGACTGGCGCGCAAGGACCGGCTGCGGACGCTCAAGCCGCGCGCCGGGCTCGACTTCTCGTCGAACGACTATCTCGGGCTTGCCACCTCCAAAAGACTTGGCGAAGCGGTTGCGGCGGCGATTGCGCGTGGCACGCCGGCTGGCGCCACCGGGTCGCGGCTGTTGCGCGGCAATGCGCCGGAACACGAGCAGCTCGAGGCAGACGCGGCGATGTTCTTCGGAGCCGACCGCGCGCTGTTCTTCGGCAGCGGCTACATCGCCAACTTCGCTCTGCTGACGGCGCTGCCGCAGAAGGGCGACCTTTTGATCCTCGACCAGTTCGCCCATGCCAGCATGCATGAGGGGGCACAGGCCGGACGTGCCGAGTTCAAGCTGGCCGCGCACAACGACGTCGATGCTGTCGAGGATGCGATCACGTGTTGGCGCGCCGAAGGCGGCATGGGATGCGTCTGGATCGCGGTGGAAAGCCTTTACAGCATGGATGGCGATTGCGCGCCTTTGGAGAGCCTGGTCGCGCTTGCCGATCGGCACGACGCATTCATCGTCATTGACGAGGCGCATGCCACCGGCGTCTGGGGACCGGACGGCCGGGGGCTGGCCGCCGCTTTCGAGGGCCGCGACAACATCGTCGCGCTCCACACCTGCGGCAAGGCGCTCGGCGCATCTGGTGGGCTCGTGACCGGGCCGAGGACACTGTGCGAGTATCTGATCAACCGTTGCCGGCCATTCATCTACGCCACCGCGCCATCGCCGCTGATGGCGGTCGCGGCGCGCGAAGCGCTCGCAATGCTCGCCGACGAGCCTATGCGGCGTGTTCAGCTGCATGAACGCGTTGCCCTCGCAGGCCGCCAATTGGTCGATCGCTGCGGCGTGATACCAAGTGGCTCTCAGATCCAGCCCTTGGTGATCGGCGATGTCAGGCGCACCATGGCAGTGG
>NZ_JAMYQC010000056.1:0-22757 GCF_040320645.1 Mesorhizobium sp. M0633 | reverse complement strand
CGATAGTTCACTTCACATGGGCCGGGTGTGACGAGATGGATGAAGTCACAGGCGACGGCTATGCCGAATTGCTCGACGACGGCTCGATCGAGATCACATTCGCATATCACAACGGCGACGAGGCCATCCTCAAGGCAATACGTCAGACTTCTTCAACAACCTGCTAGAGGCTGATTACGCTTCGACCCGCATCAACCACTCGGAAAGCTACAGCGACGGCCACGGCAAGCACACCAACATGGTGGAAAGCTATTTCAGCCGCCTTCGCCGCATGGTCGCTGGCCAGCACCACCACGTTTCGCACCGCTACCTGTGTCAGTACGCCAATCACGCCGCATGGCTGGAAGATCATCGCCGCCGGTCAAATGGCGGCAATGCCTTCGCCCTGCTTGGCGGCGCGCTCAACCACCCAGTTTCGCGGATATGGGCTGGCTATTGGCAGCGGGCGTCGGTCTAAGTGACCCGCGCACGACGCGCGGGTTGAGGTGTACATTTTGACCGGCTTGAGGGAGTTCTTTTGTGAACACCAATGGCAACTCTGGCGCATTTCGATCTGGCCTCTTGCCGGTTCCGGTGCGAGATGGCTTCGAAAAGGCAGCGTAGGGAAGGGTCTCTATTGGAGGTAACTGTGGTCGCTGGTTCTGGAACCATTCGTCTATCGCCATAATTTGGATTCTAGGAATTGACCCATGCACAGTCTTAGCAAAGCCGGCGACGACGGCTTCCTTGAGCATTTCCCGAGTCGGCGCATTCAGACAGATAAACAAACCCATCTCTGCCTGCTCGCGCTCAATGACGCCGCGAAACTCCCGCACCATAGCCGGATTAACATTCTTTCCCGCCTTAACTGAGGTAAGCAATCTTCCGTATGATCGGCCGGGGCCATTAGGGAAAAACAATTCTCCATCAATGCCTCGGTCGGCACCTTTCTTCACTTCCTTCAGAAGATGAACACCTAACAGATAATTTGCCCACCACTGGAACTGGAACGGATCGTTCTTCGCCAAGTCGGCTGCAGTTTCGTAGTCGGCTGGGATGCCGATTGATCTTGGAACACGCAACGCGCCGAAGTGCTCGCCAAGCCGCTCTTCGATCACGTGGATAGCGTGAATTGATACATCGATACCAATCCAACGGCGACCTAGGGTCTCAGATGCGTGAACTGTGGTTCCGCAACCGCAAAATGGATCAAGGACTAAATCGCCCTCATTCGACGACGCCTTGATGATCCTTTCCAGCAACGCGAGAGGCTTCTGGGTCGGGTAGCCAATTCGCTCTGCTGACTGTGGGTTAAGCGAACTGATGTCAGTCCAGCAATTGCCAACTGGGGCGCCAGTATCATCATCCATCCTAAGCTTGCGGTATGGCTTGCCATTGGAGGTCCAGCCAAGATCGCCTCGCATGTCGATAGCTGCCAGTTTGTCCTCTTCCATTCGCCAGCCCCACGGACTTGGGTCATAATCTTTGTACACGTAGCTGAGGTTTTCTCGCGCCCCCATACTCGGTGAGCGAACTACCGGACCATCCGTAAACGGGCCCAAATTGTCGACTCTGTCATACTTTTCAAGTAATTCCTCTTTTGAAAGAGGTCGCTTAATTCTCTCTATACGGAGAACTGCGTCGTCGCTTTTTGCATAGAATAGTATGGAATCCGTGTCTGGGCTATACCGCTTTGCTTGATGCTGTGAACCTTTTGGGTTTCTGGATCGACGCCACGTTACTTCATTTCGATAGTTTGCAACGCCAAAAATTGCATCGAGTATTATTTTTAGGTAATGGCTAGCGGTCGGATCACAATGCAGGTACATGCACCCAGTGTGCTTTAGCGCGCGATGAAGTTCCACCAAACGAATAGCCATCATGACCAAATAGGCCATCATATCGCTATCGCCCAGCGCTGCGCGAAGCGCTCGAACGATGGCGCCGGTCTCGCCGCCGACCGTCGTCAAGAGATGCTCGTATGCGCGCTCTGCCTCGTAACCCCATATCCAAAAATCTAAAAATGCCCCCACTTGAGCGCTGCTGACATCTTCACGGGGGCTTTTAAATAGAACGTTGTATCGCGCATTGCTGTTGAAAGGCGGGTCGAGATAAATAAGATCGACGCTGCCGGGCTCGACATATTTTCGAGTGACATCAAGATTATCGCCGAAATAAAGCTTGTTCATCGCCGCCACCTTTGCCACGCCGTTTTCAGAATAAACCACGAAGGTTAATTAAGATGAATCGCGCTCAACCAAGCTTTTCGGCGCTGCCAATTCTTTGTGCCTTGGTGCCGGATCGGCTCGACAAGGGACACGCCCCAGCCCTTCGCCTGCACGATGCGGCGCGCCGTCTCTTTGTTCGTCGCGCTGCCTTCCGCCTCGTGCTTCACGATCAGCCTGTAAAGTTCGCCCTTGCGGAAGCGGTTTGGCTTTCGCCGTAAAGGCGTGATCAGCGCCGGGTCGCCCTGATAGCCAAGGATGAGCAGTACGGCGTCAATGTGCTGAAGCTGGTCGGCCAGGTTCGCACCCTTGAACCGAATCGCGCCGGAAATCTCCGCACGCTTCGCGACCAGCGTGTTTATCGCGTGCTCATATCGGGTGGAGCGGACAATTGGGGGCAACTCTTGGCATCCCCGGATTCTAGGGGAACGAGCTACCGCGTGCTTGGTCTATGTTGGTGCGTTTTGCTACATAAGACCGCAAAAGCCTGACCTTTGCCAGTCTTCTACGGGCAAGCGTTCGCGCCAAAAGTTCAAAGCCGCGTCCATAACATTCAACAATGAAAGCCAGCCTCATCAGATCGAGCAGAAAGTCGTCGATGGCATGTGTGAGCGCGTCAGACTTCTGTTCAAGCTGAAGCAGCAAGGCGCGCGCCTCTTCGATCGCGGCCCGGCAACCGTCTGCGTTTATCAGGAATCAATCCTGTCTAAGATCTGCAAGCCCTCACCTCGCCCCAAGCCAGACTCAGCGCATCGAACGCCGTTGGAGAGAGTTTCCGACGAAAGAACATCGTCGCGTTTCGCGAAAAGGCATCGCTCGGCAAAGTGCCCGTTGATGAAGCATGCTGCGTCAAACGACAAGCAAGAATCCGGGCTCCACCCCGTGATGTCTTCGAAGGCGGGGTGAGCCGGCTCGGGCATGCGTCTCGGCCGCAACCCTTAATCACGAGGAACTGTGCCGCAAGGCAAACAGTTTCTCTCTATTCTTCTAGCCGCCACGGTTCAGCCTAGATTACATGGGAAAACGGCAATAACGCAAAGCAAAGGTTGGCAAAATGAGTAGGGTGGCTGGATCAAATGATGATTTGGCTGCACCAACGACCTTTGCGCCACTTTTGCAGCCCACCTTTCGTTCGATCTGGCTCGCCACGCAAGTCTCGAGCCTCGGCTGGTTGATGCAGACTGTTGCCATCAGTTGGCTGATGGCTACCATCTCGACTTCCGATCTGATGGTTGCGCTGGTGCAGGCTTCATCGAACCTGCCCGCTTTCATTTTGTCCGTGTTCGCCGGGGTTCTCGCTGACAATTTCAGCCGTCGCAGGGTTATGTTCGCCGGCCGCTGCCTTATGGTGATAGCATCTGCGATGCTGACCGCTGTTGTAGCGCTGGGCTTTCTCGACCCATGGATGATTCTCGGCTTCAGCTTTTTAATCGCATGCGGCGGCGCTCTCAACGATCCCGCCTGGCAGGCGTCGGTTGGCGATATGGTGGACCGGCGCGATGTTCCCGCTGCCGTTACCCTGCTTTCCGTTGGCTTCAACACCGTACGGACCGTGGGCCCGGCGCTCGGCGGCATCGTGGTTGCCTCCTTCGGGCTTTTGGCCGCTTTTACCGTGACCACCCTCACCTATTTGGTACCCTTGGCTACCATATGGCGCTGCAAGTGGAAGGTCCGCTCGTCGCCTCTTCCGCGCGAGTCGATGAGGAGGGCCATCTATGACGGGCTGCGCTTCACGGCGATGTCATCGGAAATCAAAGCGGCGATCGCACGCGGAACCCTCTTTGGCCTGGCGAGCATCGCCATACTCGCGCTGCTGCCGCTGATTGTCCGCGACCAGTTGGGAGGAGGCCCGCTCGCCTATGGCACGCTCATGGCAGGTTTCGGAACAGGCGCGGTCTTCGCCGGCCTCTCCAACAGCCTGTTCAGACGGAGCTTGTCGCAAGAACAGCTGATGAGGCTCTCCTGCGTCGCCTGCGCGGCGTGCTCCCTCTCCCTGGCGCTTACCTCTTCGATCGGCGTGGCGGCAATTGCACTTGCTTTGGGCGGCGCAGGCTGGGTCACTGCCTGGTCCGGGGTTGGCGTGAGCGTGCAGCTGGCAAGCCCGCGCTGGGTCGTGGGGCGCACGATCTCCATCTACTATGCATTGATAGACGGCGGCATAGCGGCCGGCAGCTGGGTGTGGGGCACCGTTTCCCAGAATCATTCGCTGACCTGGGCGCTAGAGGGTTCCGCTGCGGCCCTGCTGCTCGTTGCTGCAGCCGGCGTTCTGTTTCCTCTTCGCGAGCGCCGCGAGTCCGAGCCCGATCCTTTGGAGGAATTCGACGCCCCAGCTGTCGCTCTCAGTTTGAAGCCGAGAAGCGGCCCGATCGTGGTCAAGATCGAATATCTGATAGCCGAGAGAAATGTCGAGGCCTTCCTCGACCTCATGCGGCAGCGGCGTCATGTACACAGCCGCGTCGGTGCTCGGAACTGGACGCTCCAGCGCAACCTTCAGAAGCCTATGCAGTGGACAGAAACGTTCCGAACGCCGACCTGGACCGACTACCTTCGCCTCAATCATCGTCTCACGGAAGTAGACAAGGAATTGGACGAGCGTGTCTTCCAGTTACACGCGGGAGAGAAAGCGCCTCAAATGACGCTTTCGATTGAGCGGCCGACAAGCTCGGCCCGGAAACCCGACCAGTCAATCCTTCACCTTCCCCGTCATTGAAGCCTGACCTTCCCATATCTGGGCATCAGCGATCGTTAAAGATCCGGGTGATGGATGAGAATCTCGGCGGCATCCGTGTCGTGCGTGCCTTCGCCGCGCAGCCGCACGAGCTGGAAAAGTTCGACCGCGCCAAGGAGGACGCGCCTTGATCTCGCCAATGAGGGCGTTGACATCCGTGTCGGCAACACCAGCGCCATGAATTTCTCGTTCCTGACCGCCATGGGCCTGGTGCTCTGGTTCGGTGGCCAGAAAGTGATCGCAGGTCAAATCAGCGTCGGCACGCTGGCCCTGTTGCTCACCTTCATGACCATTCTACAGATGCCGGTGCGCTAGCTCGGATTGATGGTCAACTCGTTCGCGCGCGCCTCGACCTGCGGCACGCGGCTGTTCGAGTTGCTCGACGCCGAACTTGACATCGAGGACGCGGCAGGCGCCAGGGATCTCGTCGTCACCGACGGCGTGCTGCGCTTCGACAATGTCGGTTTCTGCTACGCGGGCTCGGGCGGCCGCCCGACGCTCTCCGGCATCTCCTTCGAGGCGAGCAATGCATCGCCGTCTAGGCAAGGCGAATGCTCCGGACTTCCCAGCCTTTCTTGCCTTGCCCGCATTCGACAAACACCTTCTGTCCCGCCACCAGCACGCTGAGCCCTGAGCGCGTCAGGGCGCTGGCATGAACGAAGACGTCCTTCTCACCGTTGTCAGGAGCAATGAAGCCGAAGCCCTTTTCGGGTTTGTACCACTTGACCGTGCCCCCGCTCTCCAGCTGCGCACCGGTTTCAACGAAGGTCCCTCCAGCGACGCGCGTATGTGACGGAGTTTTCGCGCGGTGATCGCCGATCTCCAGCACCTGCGCGACTTGATGACCTTTTGGACTTTTTTCGACCGTGATCTTGAGAGGCGTTCCCGCGGCAACATCCCGGCTTCCGGCCGCCTCTAACACTCGCACGTGCAGATAGGCCTCCGTGCCGTCCGACAGTTTGACGAAGCCAAAACCCTTGCTGACTGTGAACCACAATACCTCCGCATCGACAGGATCTGCCGTCACGGTCGGCGGGCGCTGAAAATAGCTTGGCTCGGAAGTCCGTTCCGAAAAGGAAACGGGGTCATCGTCATAGCGATGCCGGCGTGGCTCGCGATGGTCTCGATATTTGCCCATGATCATCTCGACTGGCATGGATGGCGCACTGCGCTACCGTCAAGATAATCTCAATCGGGCGACGCGTTTATGTGAAAAAGGCCGTGAAGACCGCAGCTGTGCCCGGCCTATCGGCCGAACCCTTTGAAACTAGATTCATTTCCCCTGAAACAATAGTGCCGGCGAGTCGATTTACTGACTCGCATAGGTTGTGTTGGAGCGAGAGTGCGATGATGCTGGCGCGGGCGCACTGGAAGGGCTTTATCAGGCATTGCGGAAAGCGTGCTCCGGGTTTCTTCAAAAGGAACCGAACGGCGGGTCGACGACCATTTGCGCCGGCTCCAGGCCACGGGGCAGGCCTGACCGTGCATGATCATCATCTCCAGCGTCACGCCCAACGTCGACGCCAAGCCGTGGAGAACCATGCCGCGCTGTCGCCGACGAGAACAACGTCGCAATGTCGATCGACGAGCTTTGAATCGGCGCACTCAATGGGCCTCCTTCCCCAAGCACGGATGTCGCGTTGGCACTTTTTGTGCAGCTGCGAAGAGCTAAAATCGCCACGACGGGTGGTGTTGACGCGCCGACAATTATCAGACAAAACGGAATTCAATCGGTTCAGCCGCCTACGCGGCAGGGCTCTGCTCAACGACGTCGGGGACCATGGACGATCGCGCAAAAGGGATTAGGAAAGGCGGAGCTGGAGGCAAGGCCAACGACGTCAACGCGGACTTGATCGCCGTTGTGGTCGCCATGGACAGCAGCGCCCCCTGCGTTCTGACCATCCCGCAGGCAAACGCCCTGCCCTCCGGCCCGTTCGAGCTTGCTCACCGTTCGCTGCAGTCGGGCCTCAGGGGATGGGTGGAACAACAGACCGGCCAGCCGCTCGGCTATATCGAACAGCTCTACACCTTCGCCGATCGCGACAGGGTTGGCGCTGACGACCGCGTGGTCTCTATCAGCTATCTGGCGCTCACCCACCAAGACGAAGCTGGCGACCCGGCCGGGCGACACTGGGGAAGCTGGTACGACTATTTCCCGTGGGAGGATCACCGCTCCGGCACACCGGCGGTCGTGTTGGACGAATTGCGGCCGCGCCTGATGGAATGGGCGGATGGCACTGACGACGGTACGACACGCCTCGACCGACGACGGCGGGCGGCGATCGCCTTCGGCTTTGACGACCGCCATTGGAACGAGGAACTCGCGCTTCAACGTTATGAGCTGCTCTACGAAGCCGCCCTGGTGGAGGAAGCAATACGCGCCGGACATTCCGCTGCGCCCACCTCGGTGTCGGGCAGATCGATGATCGCCGATCATCGTCGCATCCTGGCGACCGGCATTGCGCGGCTGCGCTCCAAGATCAAATACCGGCCGGTCGTATTCGAACTGATGCCGCCGGTCTTCACGCTTTTGCAGCTGCAGCGCACCGTGGAGGCGCTTGCCGGCAGGCTCGTGCGTAAGCCGAACTTTCGCCGGCTGATCGAGCAGCAGGAGCTGGTCGAGGAGACCGGTGAGACAACCGCGGAAACCGGCGGCCGGCCGGCGCAACTTTATCGCTTCCGTCACGCCGTTCTCGACGAGAGGGTGATAGCCGGAACAAAATTGCCGCTCTCGCGGGCTTGACCCGCCTTGCGCCAGCAGCCCTGACGATGTCGCGGACGGCTTGGCCCTTGTGAGAGCCGGGATTGTCGAGAATGACGATGTCGCCCGGCTTCAGTGTTTTGTTGAGTTCGGTTTCGACATAGACGCGAAAGGCCTGCGTATTGATGGGTCCGTCAATGACCCAAGGCGCCTCCACCCGATCATGCCGCAGCGCGGTGATGAAGGTCATCGTCTTCCAATGGCCATATGGTGCGTGGGCCATCAGCCGCTTGCCGCGCACACCCCAGCCGCGCAACGGCGCCATGTTGGTCTTGACCCATGTTTCATCCAGGGAGACCAGGCGCGTAGGGTCAATGCGGGTCTGATAGCGCATCCATTGCGCACGCCCGCGCATCAGCTTTGGCTTGAGCTGCTCGGCCGGCAGATCGGTTTTTTTGAAGCTCTTGCCCTTGCGGTGCAGGAAGCGACCGACGCTCGCAGGAGACCACGTTCAGCCAGTGCCGCCGTCAATTGATGAAGCGTCATGTTGGCATCTCGCTCAACCTCGCCCAGGACGAAAGCACGGTGCTCCCCGTCGATCAGATAGGGCCGATGACCACCCATCCTGCCGGGTGCCGCACTGCCACGGCGACGCTTGCGGCCTCGGGCGTTTCCTGGGCGAAGGCGGTGGCGATGAAAGCCGAGACGACGCCACAGACTGGGCTGGCGGATAGTAGTTCGCGAGTCAGCCACGGTAGCGGTCGCTACGAAGCGCGCAGCACTTTGTCATCGGTACATTCCGTCCCATGCCTGAAATGAGCAGTGCAGCCATGTCGCCTCCTCCGCAGTCACCGTGGCGAAAGCAATCCTTCCGCTGCCACACGGACCTAATGTCGCCTGGCACTAGCTTGCTTCAGCAAACCACTTAGCGCAATTGGAGCTACCGTGCCCGCACCGCAGGCGAGGTCCGGGGAGGTTTGCTCACTCAGTTTGCCATTCTGGAAAGTCGCGTTCTTGCCAACGCGCATATTCGAGATATTCTCTCGCAATCGCCTCTACAAGATCTTGTTGGAGCTCTTTGCGAAGGCACGGCATTTCGCTGATTGCCAAGCTGTGCTCTCTCGCAAAATGAATGGCGCAACGATATCCGTCAACGTCTTCCAAAGTGGGACGGACTGCATCTTCCTTCCACTGATCCGCAAGTTCCTGCAGCAATGAAGGTTGTCCTTCTCTTGTGACAAACATGTCTGTGACCCGACGCTTGGCTCTCTCCAGAAAGGCGTCCGAGTTGCCGAGCCGAAACCGCCTTACATGCCACCGAAAAGCGCCATCCCAATGCTGACTTCGCGCCATTAAATTCAGAAGGGAGATCGAACCGCCTTCGAGGATGAGCCCCGGCTGGGAACTACGCTCATCCACTTGCATTATCAGCTTACGATGGGCGGTCTCGGCGTCGATGATGCCCGCGGTTAGCGGGCGCGAATCCAAGTAGATCCGCAGGGTAGATTGCAGTTCGGAATCCGAGGGACGCCCGCTGCCGGTGGCGATTTGAGGACAGCATTGTACACGATCCAGCGCAATGACCGGCCATCCGGTCTCTCGTGCAATTTGGATTGCCGCGTCTGTTTTGCCGCTGCAGGTCGGCCCGTAAATCAAATAGATTAGCATGTGTATGCCGCTTAGTTTATCGGAACTAACCGCCCCCCAAGCACAAGATACTCGGTAGGCTTTCACCGGACTTGTCGCAAACATTTTGACAAGCGGCGATTATGGCCTGAAACGACGCCATTTTCCAACTTTGTGAAGTCCGAAAGGGCGCAAGCAGCCCGTTCTGGTCGTTCAGTCCAGTCACCAACGCCTCTGTTTGACGTTTGACGACGGTCCACTTTGCACATCTCATGCCGACTGTGACGCAACGCGGCACCGCAGGATGGTGACCTCGTTGTCTCCGGCAAAAGATCCTTGCGCGTCTTGGGTTAATCGAGGCGGCGGCGCACGGGCGCCTTATTGTCTCGGAACATGGCCAGGAAGGCGGCTGATCAACAAAAGTGGAAGACGGTGTCCCGACGACCTCACCGATTTGTGAGGCGACCGAGGATCCGCCCGACATCGTCGATCTCGTCCTCGAGGTGGGCCGTGTGCCGGCCGCGCCGCCAAAGCCTCCTCCCCTGCCGGTCCGGCTGGAAGCCTCGTCGAAACGGCACAGGAGTACACCAAAGCCGCCAGCGCGCAAACACACAGACCGCCGGCGCCAAGGATTTGGCGCTTTTTGCGTGGCGTCCGCTCCGATCTTCCGGAAGGGGAGCTGGCTGCTGTTTTCTGGGCACTCGCTGCGCATCGCCGCTGCGCAACGCGGAACTGGACATCGAGCGGCTACGCGATGAACCGTATGGTCTGCCATTGTGAGGCTCTTGCTCGACACTAATGGCCTCTCCGAGGTGACGAGGCCGAGCCCTGACGCGCGCGTGCTGGAATGGATGACGGGCTCGATGAAGACCGCTCATTTATCAGCGTTGTGTCGATCGCCGAGATCCGGCGCGGCGCTGCCCTCATGGACAAAGGTCGGGAACGTGACGCACTGGCCGGATGGCTCGCCCGGGACCTGCCGCAGCGCTTCGAGCCGAGAGTCCTGCCCGTGGACGAAGCCCTGGCCTGGGGCGACCTGACGGGCTTCGCGAAGCGGCGTGGCCGCGGTCTGTCATCGATGGACGGGCTGATTGCAGCCACCGCGATTTCCTGACCCATCACATGGCGGGGATATTCATGCGCTGACGGCGAAACACCCAGATGTCCCGCACCTACCACGATCAATATGGAAACGCCTCGGTGGCAGCCACGAGGTCGATGTCATTGAAGATGAGATGAAATAGGCGGATCAGCTCTGCTTTTCGCATCCTTGACGCGCGCTTCATAACAGGCCTCGGCCGAGGGCGTCGAGTTTAGCTTCCGGTTGGATGCTTGCCCTTACCTGTGGCTATGCTTACGGCCATCCCGATCGAGAAAAGCATCGAACGCGGCAGCGACAGCGCGAATTACAAAGCGATGCTCCCGCCGTACGCGGACAAAACCGTTTTCGAAGTCCACTATCCCGTCCTCGGCCAGCATCGCCAAGCGTTCAGCTGAATCGAGAAGACGGATCGGATCAGATCCGTGGGCGGCACAGATTGCCTGCACATCGGCCTCGAGATCGCACATTACTCGCTCGATAATTGCGGCGCGCACGCGGTCGTCGTCGGTGAGGCGATAGCCCTTTGACGTCGCCAGACGGCCAGCTGCGATGTGCTGGATGTAGGAATCCCGTGTAACTTCGTTTTGGACGTACCCCTCGCCGACGCGGCCGATAGCCGACGCGCCGAAACCGATCAGGGTTCTGCAGGTGGTGGCCGAGTAGCCCAGCGAGTTACGCCGCAGGCGACCCGTTTTCTGTGCCAGCGCGAGCTCGTCGTCCGGCAAGGCGAAATGGTCGAGCCCGATCTCGCGGTAGCCGGCGGCAATCAGCGTCGCGGCCACGGCCGCATACTGTTCGGCGCGGGCAGCGCTGCCCGGAAGAACTGCCTCCTCGATGAGGCGCTGATTCTTTATAAGCGACGGGATGTGCGCATAGCCGAACACCGCAAGCCGGTCGGGGCGCATTGCGACCGCCGCCCTCGCGGTCTCGACGCAGGACTGCACCGTTTGATGCGGGAGACCGAAGATGAGGTCGAAGTTGATGCGGCTTACTCCATGCCGGCGCAGCATTTCCACGGCAGCCGACGTCTGCGCCTCACTCTGAACCCGGTTGATTGCTTTTTGAACAATGGGATCGAAGCTCTGCACGCCGAGACTCACACGGTTCACGCCGGCTGCTCCTAAGGCCTCGGCCATCTCGGCCGTGAACGTGCGCGGATCAATCTCGACGGCAACCGTAGCTGTTTTCGTGAGAGCGAAGCGGCGTCGCAGGAACTCCATCAGAGCCAGGAACTCGGCTGGTCCTATGAGAGACGGCGTTCCGCCGCCGAAATGCATGTCGCTCACGGGCAGCGTCTGCGGCGCTCGCTCCGAGACCAAACGGATCTCGTCACGCAGGGCCGCCAGATAGTTGAGGATCGGCGCATCATGGCGGGTGATGGTGGTGGGGAAGCCACAATACCAGCAAGCTGATCGGCAGAACGGAACGTGGAAATAGAGCGACACCGGATCGTCAGCCGGCAGGTTCCTGAGCCATTCCTCATAAGCCTCGGCGCCGACCGCCCCAGAGAACTCTGACACAGTCGGATAGATAGTGTACCAAGGCAGGCCGGCCTCGCGATATTTTGTGGTCTGCAACAGTTACCGTCCCATGCTGATAACCGCCAACCTTACCGCTGCGCTCGCCTGTGTCTTTGCGCTATGTCAGTCCGTTCCGCTTTGGGCTCGAAACTTGTATTTCTCAGCAACAGCGGCCGTTCAGTCTTGGCTGGTCGGTCAGCGACTGGCCATGGCTGTTCCCGCCGCGACCCTCACGCGCACCGTTGGTTCCACCATCCCTTCCCTTCAGCCTGCGCCTGGTCGAGTAGATTCTGCTGAGCGCGGCTGCCGCATCCAACGAGATAACACGGCGTTGGGACCAGACTTTGCTCGCCAGCTAGCGCAGCCCCATAGTGATCTCTGGCATCTCGATGAGCTCGTTGTGTGAATTGCTGGCAAGAAGCATTAGCTGTGGCGCGCCGTCTATCAGGACGAGAGGCTGCTCGACGCGACCGTCAGGTCGGCCGCAATGCCAAGGCCGGCGCGCCTACTGACTCCGTGGTGGAGGCAAGGCTGCGCGTCAGCGCGTGATTACCGATCATCGCGCTCGCCAAAATGATGGCGTCGTACCGAGCGGTGCCGCCGCATGATGTCTCAACGTCGGGGCTCACAGCAAACAAAGCTGTCGCCATTGAACGAAACTGTCGCGAAGCGAACAGACGAACCGTAGCCGAAACGTTTGCCGTTCGTGCTTGGGTTGATCCGCAAGGCAAAAAGGAAGGAAGAGCGAACCAAGGTCCGCCGGCACACTTGAGCTTCAAGCCGCAGCTGCGTCGTCAGGATGGCACGTCTTTTGCTGTAGAAGCCTTTGTGACGGCCCGCCCACAACTAGCGGAGATGACGGGGATGATTTGTACAGAAATGTTGGATGGCGTCGTCTCGGCGATTATTATATTTGTAATAACAATTGCATATTTGTAACAATAACGCCCAATCATATTCTCAATTTCTGATGAATATCTGGCGTGACGAGCGCATCAAACTGCTCAAATTCAACTCAATGCGCATCGTTATCGACTGTTTCCTTAGCAAGAGTTCATCACTGACGTCCATTCCTTTTACTCTTTGAACGGAGATCAACAATGAACATTAGGAGCCTCCTCCTCGGCTCAACTGCGGCACTGATTGCCGTTTCCGACGCTCGCGCCGTGACCGCCGTTGCCGAGCCTGACCCGACTGAGTACGTTAAAGTCTGCGACGTCTACGGCTCGGGCTACGTCTACATTTCAGGCACTGAGACCTGCGTGCGCATCGGCGGCTATGTCCGTTACGACGTCGGCTTGGGCCATGTCGGAGTGGTTGATCACGCAAGAACCTCGGATGTGAGGACTGGTGAGCATCAGGGCACATGGCAAAACAACACGCGCTTCACATTGAAAACTTGGACCGGCCAGGAGACCGAACTCGGCACGTTGAAGACCTACACCGAAACCCGCATGAACTTCGGCAACCGCCACACTTCGGTTTCGGACAGTTCTCGGTCCTATGCCTTCAACGGAGACAGCACCTTGACTTTCGCCTGGATTCAGCTTGGTGGCCTCCGAGTTGGTAAGGACTGGTCGGCCTTCGACATGTTTATTGGCGGCGCGGGTGACGTACTCAACCAGACGCCGGTTCCGTACGGCGCTTTCGATACCAATGTGGTTCAGTACTACTTCGACGCCGGGAACGGCTTTTCGGCCGTGGTTTCGCTCGAAGAAGGCTCGGGCGTGGTCGGCACAATCGACAGCTACGCACCGCACGTAGTCGGCGGCTTGAAATACACACATGGCTGGGGCGCGATCACCGGCGTTGCCGCTTATGATAGCAACTACGAATCGGTGGCCGCCAAGGTCCGTGTCGACATCAATGTCACCAACGAACTGTTGCTGTTCGGAATGCTCGGCTACGGTTCCAACGGCAAGCTCAACGACGACTCCACGAACGCCATCGACGCTCATGGTCGCGGCTTCTATAAGAGTTGGGGCGGGAACTGGGCTTTCTGGGCTGGCGCCGCTTACGAGCTCAACGAGACAACTTCGTTCAAGCTTCAGCTCTCCGGTGATCAGCTCAAGAACCATGGTGTCGCTGCAAACGTCGCCTATGCGTTTCTTCCAGATTTCACAGTTACGGCGGAACTCGACTATGGCCGATACGGTAACTTCGCCGTCGGCAAGGTGGACGGCGCTTCCAACATGAATTGGACCAACGCCAACAAGAAGAGCAGTGTCGGCGGAATCCTGCGTTTCGAACGCTCATTCTAACGGATGAAAGGGCGCTGAGGCAGGCATCGCATGTACTTGTCGTCGGCGGATCAGACTCCAGTGGGGGTGCCGAATCGCGCGCGATATCGAGACGCTCTCCTCCATGGGCGTGCGCAGCTGCCTTGCCGTCACTGCGGTGACGGTGCAAACACACGACAGCGTCACGGACATCCTTCATCTGCAACCCGGTCTGGTGGCCGATCAGATGCGTGCAGCGATCTCGCGGGCGTCGCGGCGTAGTGAGCGCGGGCGCGGCGTGATGATCGTGGCGGGAGGGAGAGGTAAGGAGCGTCTTTCCTTTGAGAATTCGCGTTTACGGGTACCCACGATGCACAACGGGCGAGTTTTTCAAAGAGGCGCGTCCTCCTTCGAAGCGCTTCGGAGGGCCAGGCTCTAGGC
Organism: Mesorhizobium sp. M0633; assembly: GCF_040320645.1. NCBI lineage: Bacteria > Pseudomonadati > Pseudomonadota > Alphaproteobacteria > Hyphomicrobiales > Phyllobacteriaceae > Mesorhizobium > Mesorhizobium sp. M0633. The sequence goes on along the minus strand of NZ_JAMYQC010000056.1, from coordinate 8,216 downwards.
TCGCCCCGAGCCCCTGCGTAGCCTGCGGGGGAGCTGGGTCTCGGCCCATCCGGGTAACGATCCTTCGCGCGGCTATGGAAACGATCGCATCTCCCGATTATCGCATAAAAAACTTGTTATCGCACGACTTAAAAAACTTGCAACTCAACAGCATCATTGACTTGTCGCTTATCAGCACTATATACTTGTAATCGCACAGCTCTAAAAAAGTTGCAAAGGCACGGCCATGGCCAAGCCCCATGAAAAACTCGCTGTATCACTGGCCGGCCTCAAAGAGCTGCAGGAGGGTGGGCGGCGCATATTCAAATCAGATGAGCTGACCCGCGTCCACCGGGAGCGGCTGCTGCAGAACGGGTTCCTGCGCGATGTTATCAAAGGCTGGCTCATGTCGACCGGCCCGCAGGCACGGCAGCAAGACACCACCCCTTGGTACGCGAGCTTTTGGGAGTTCTGCTCCCTTTACTGCAATGACCGGTTCGGCAAGGACTGGTTCCTCTCACCGGAGCAGTCGCTGCTTCTGCACGCGGAAGCGCCCACTATTCCGCCTCAGGTGGTGGTGAACGCCCCCAAAGGCACGAATAACAAAATCGACCTGCTGTTCGGCACTTCGCTCTATGACCTCAAGGTCAAGGAGATGCCGGCCGAACTGACAGAGAAAAACGGCCAGCGCGTGTTCACTGTCGAGGCCGCCCTTACCCGGGTGCCGGAAGCGTTCTTCCAGCGCGCCCCTATCGAGATGCAGATCGCCATGGCGTCGGTGCGCGACGTATCAACCGTTCTGGCCCTGCTGCTTGATGGCGGCCATTCCGCCGTGGCGGGACGGCTTGCGGGGGCCTTCCGTCGCGTAGGACGCGACTCCTTTGCCGATGAAATCGTGGCCGCCTTCAAAGCCGCCGGCTATGACGTGCGCGAATCCGATCCGTTCGCGGGACAAATTGGAGTGACAACTATTGCGGCGGGCGTACCGCCGTTGGTCGCCCGCCTGCGCGCGATCTGGCAATCGCAGCGCGAAGCCATCATCGAGATATTCCCGAAGGCACCCGGACTGCCGTCCGACAAAGACGCCTATATGAAGTTCGTCGAGGATATCTACGAAAGCGACGCCTACCATTCGCTGTCGATAGAAGGGTACAGCGTCACCCCGGAACTCATCGACCGGGTGCGCGAGGGGAGCTGGAATCCGGAGATTGATGAAGAGGACCGCAAGAACCGAGATGCGCTTGCCGCGCGTGGCTACTACCTCGCATTCCAGAAGGTCAAAGACTCTGTTGCCGGGATCATCAACGGCAAGCCAGCCGGCGCGTTGACGCGGGACACTCACCGGGAGTGGTACCGGGAGCTGTTCGCGCCGTCAGTGACCGCCGGCATCCTCAAAGCCAGCGCGCTTGCGGGATATCGCAATCACCCTGTGTACCTGCGCGGCTCGCAGCACGTGCCGCCGCGTACCGAAGCGGTGGCCGATGGTATGAATGAGCTGTTCGACCTGCTGGAGGCGGAGAAGGAGGCCTCCGTGCGTGCCGTGCTGGGGCATTGGCTTGTGGGCTATGTGCACCCCTATCCGGACGGCAACGGACGAATGGCGCGGTTCCTCATGAACGCGATGCTGGCTTCAGGCGGTTACCCCTGGACAGTCGTCAGAGTCGATGACCGGAAGGCCTACCTCGCAGGGCTGGAGGAGGCGAGCGGCAATATGAATGTGAAAACGTTCGCCGCCTTTCTCGCCGAACGGGTGAAGTGGTCTATGGAGAAGGCGGCGTGAGGTCGGTGGTGTGCCATGTTTAACTTGCTTGTCTCGGGCCACGGCGAGTGGTGGGAAACGCCGCCGTTCACGTCAACCATTGACCGGTTCAAGGAATCTAGCGGCGCCGAGGCCGAGGCTATCGACCTCGCGCCCTGAAACATTGCGCCGGCTGGAGGAAATCCCGGCGCTTTTGATGTACGAAGTCGGGGCGGGAGGCCCGCACGCGCGCGTGGTCCGGCACAGCCGCATACGCAATATCGTTCGGCGCGGACACGAACTGGCCTTCACCTTCGAGCCCGATCCGAAACATGCCTTTCTCGACCGGTCAGCGGTGTTGAGAATTGCGGACCGGCTGGGCATTCAACAGGTCGAACAGCACCGTACGCACTGGGCGATCAAGGATGGTGACATTCCGGCCGAGCTGATTGCCACCAGCACCGCTGAACGGGCGCAGCGCACCGTTGCCGCGGTTGCGGCAGAATATGTAGAAGCGCGCCGCGAGGGACGAAGGAGAGAAGCTGCCGAACTGGCCGAAGAACTGGAGGATTTTCCTCCCTCGCTGGAGAAAGCATTGTCGCTCGTGCCGGCGCGTATCCTTCAGCAGCCGACACCCGAATTATACCCGATCCTTGGGATAGAGCCCCGCACGCCCGAAGGCCGCAACGCCGTCGTGGCCGTCGTCGCAAGGGATCACAATGGGCAGGACTTGCCTGCCGACTGGTCATATTCGCTGGCGTGGTTCCTGGACCTTTACGGCAGCGCGACGGAAGCGGGGCGCCTTGACGGCGCGCTGGCCGAATGCGCAACGCATATGATCGCGCTCGGCACTGGCGAGGGGGAAGCTGCCGCCCCGGTTGAAGATATCGGCTACGCACTCTGGCGCTGTTCGCGAAGCCCGAAACTCATCGGCGATCTGCGCCGGGAATCGCTGAGATAGCGCAGGAGGTTTTGTCGCTTACCAAAATCAACTGGAACTCGACCCAGATCAATCAGAAGCTTCCCATTCCAATTCTAGCAGCCAGAAGAGTGGGTGAGCTCTTTAAATATCTATCCGAGGAATCGATAAGCTCAGACTATCGCAAGTATGCATAGTTTTTTCTGTTATATGGTCTGGTCGGCTGCAGGCAAAGAGCCCCGGATAAACTTCAGCACGAAAGCAAAATTGAATGAAGGTGGGCTACACGGAGTTCTCATTTGGGTATGCCTTCACCGAAAACCTTATCCGGTCATCGTCAGCCGCACCTGTATCCGCGCCGGTCTTTCCAAACCTCATACAGGAGGGGCATTCTGGCTTTGACATCCGCATCAATTTCCCAGGGGTTCCGCTGTTTTTCCAGTACAAGCTTCCGGAGCTGATGAAGCGAGGAACTGCGTTTGAGATTGCGAGCGGACATTGTCCCGGTTTGTCGATACCATTTTTTCGGATTGCGATGATGCGCAGGGATGTGTCGCGTCAGCATGAACTGCTTCTTCGGCTTGAGGCGCGCTATCCGTCAAACGTCTTCTATGCGGCTCCTTGTATTGCAAACATCAGCGATTTCGACCGCTCTTATAATGGAGCAACCGTAGCACGGCAGTCCATTTTCGTCTCACCAGGGGATATTGGGCCCTTGCCAGACGACAAAGCGTACAGCCTTGCCTATAAACCTAGACTGGCAACTGGATATTTTTGCTCGAAACCCAAGCCCACCAAAGTTCAAACATTTGATGATCTCGCTGCGCTCTTTAAGGAGCAGTTCGCCGAGAAGCGTTTTGCGGAAGTCGGCGAGGCGGCGCGTGAGATGCGCGAAAACGTACTTGAGCTTGCTTCGCCGTCAATGCGGCAAGCCGAACAGCTCATTGCTGAACGGGTCGGCGCGAGACGCATTCAGATTCTAGACGGCGCAGCCAGACCGCCCGAGGAAGAGCGCGCAGTCACTGACATTCTCGGAGCGCGGGAAATTGCGCGTGTCGATCTTGGCGTCGACCTGCTGGTGGCCCAACCACGCTAACGACATCATACCTCGCTGATTAGCCCAGCTTTTGTCTAGGCCACAGTTATGAGACTACGAACTACTTGGCCAGGAAGAAGATCGGATTGAAAGCGAACTTCCTTGTCATCTTTGCATCACGGTCAGTCTGCACGAGATTGACCGCTGCAAGCCGGGAGCAAGACCGGGCTGCGCAAACGTTTGCAACAGATCCTTCAAGGAAATTCATAGACTCTTAGCAACTCCGGTTCGCTGTGAATGGTAGGCTTATTGCAACGTTTGAGTCAGTGGGGTCCGAACCGTGGCTTATTCTCCGACCCGCCGAACTGCGTGCAATTTCGGCTAAAGGCAATGGCAAGAAGAGCGCCCATCTTGTTTGTTCGACACAGCCATATCGGCTCAAAACAGTATCTTCACGGCCACCGAGATTGTCCGGTCGGTGGACAAGCAACCATATTATTTGGTTCGAAAGCTGCAACGTCTGTGGAGAACGCGAAATGACAAATTCAGTAGGACGAGTGCCCAGGCTTTCCAAGTGGCTTGGTCCTGACCAATGCTGACACTGGTCAGTCGCCTACGGACGGCAGCGCATTTAGATCGCCTTCGAATTCTAGGCCTTTGCGCGCACGCGGACCTAACTGTCTGCCAGCTAGCGGAGATTCTGGGTCTGCGTCGTGAGCACGTTGTACGACACGTCCGGCTGCTGGCCAGAGCCGACTTTCTTTACTGCAACGAACAACGTCCGTGGTGCTCGTACAATCTCAAAACAGGAGGTAAGGACGGCGGGCTGGTTCAATTGTTGGTTGATCTCCTGCCCCACGGCGATGGCTATCACAAACGAGACCTTCAACGGCTCGAAGCGGTACGAGACACGCGGCCGAAGGGGACCGCATGCTTGACCGTGAAATAGGTCATCCAATTGGAGCGCGAAACCACCATGGACAACTCCGCCGACGGCGCCATCGCGCCGCGCGACACTTACGGACGGTCTCGATTGGCCGCGGTTGATTGCCGCGTTCACGAACTGCTTCTGAGACAGGAGCGGCAGGAGCGGACGACCCTTAAGCTCATCGCCTCAGAGAACTTTGCGTCCTCGGCCGTGCTGGAAGCGAACGGCTCGATTTTCACGAACAAGTACGCCGAGGGGTACCCCGGTGCGCGCTACTACGCTGGAAATGAGATCGTTGATGAGCTTGAGAATCTAGCCATTGAGCGCTTGAAAACACTATTTGGCAGCGAGCATGCCAACGTCCAGCCTTATTCCGGCTCGCCGGCCAACCAGGCTGTCTATCGTGCGCTTTTGAGCCCCGGTGACAAAGTCATGGGCTTGCCCCTCCCGGAAGGGGGCCATCTGACTCATGGTTGGGCCCTCAACTTTTCCGGAACTGACTATCAACGCGTCCCCTATGGACTAGATGAAAAGACACAGCAGATTGACTATGACCGCTTGCGCGAGACAGCCAAGCGGGAACGGCCGCGGCTCATTTGGGTCGGCGGAACTGCTTACCCGCGTGTCTTTGACTACGCGGCAATGGCAGAAATCGCCCTGGAAGCGAACTCCTATCTCGTAGCCGACATTGCGCACATCAGCGGACTGATTGCCGCGGGAGCGCACCCGAATCCCGTGCGCCATTGCGACGTGGTCAGCAGCACCTCCCACAAATCGATCCGCGGTCCCCGCGGTGGTTTCATTTTGTCCAGGAACGAAGATCGCTATCAGGCCCTGTATCATACAAAGAGCAAATACAATCTCGCCAGACGAATAGACCGGGCGGTCTTTCCTCACCTGCAAGGCGGGCCCCATATGAATGCCATCGCTGCGCTAGCAGTTGCCTTGCACGAAGCCGCGAACCCGTCCTTCCGAAGCTACGGCCAACAGACCGTCAAGAATGCCAAGGCTCTTGCACAGGCACTGATCGAGCGAGGGTATGACCTGGTTACCGGGGGGACGGACAATCACATGCTGATCCTTGATCTGCGCGATCGACCACTATCGGGCAAGGCCTATGCCGAGCGGCTAGCAAAGGCAGGCATCATCACAAACTTTAATATGGTGCCTGGCGACCCGCGGGATCCGGCGGTCACAAGCGGAATTCGCCTGGGGTCGCCAGCAGTGACGTCAATGGGCATGCGCGATGTGGAAATGGTGCAAATTGCTGGCTTCATTGACTGCGTCCTCCGGCGGCCTGATGACGAAGATCTCCATGCCTGCGTGCGAAGAGACGTTGCCGATTTGTGCGCTGCGTTCGAGGTCCCGGGCATCACCAACAGGTAAGGTGGGCTAAGCAAAATGCACCATATAACTCCAACACCCGAAACGAGGCATTTCATGGCTAGGCAGTTCGTGTTCTCTTCCGAATCGGTTGGCGCGGGACACCCGGATAAGTTGGCCGACAACATCTCGGATGCCATCCTCGACGCCATCCTCCGCACCGATCCCAAGGCACGCGTCGCCTGTGAAGCGTTGGTAAAATCAGGGATAGTCGTTGTGGCTGGCGAGATTACTAGCGATGCGCGGGTGGATTATAGCCAAGTTGCGCGCGATACGATTCTCGATATTGGATACGACGATGAGGCTGTCGGCTTTGACGGCCGGCGTTGCTCCGTCGTTCATGCACTCACCGAGCAATCGCCCGACATTAGCCAGGGCGTTGACGAGGGACGAGGGCAGGACCTCCAGCAGGGAGCGGGAGATCAGGGCCTCATGTTCGGCTACGCATGCCGCGAAACCGATACCCTGATGCCTTTGCCGATCCAGCTCGCGCATCGCTTGACGAAACGACAGGCAGATGTCCGGAAAGCACGACAGCTTGGCTGGTTGCGTCCTGATATGAAATCCCAAGTCTCAGTGCGCTATGAGGGGTTGCGCCCGGTCGCCCTTGATACCATCGTCGTATCGACCCAACATGACGAGCAGGTCTCGCAAGAGACGGTCCGCGAGGGCGTCATTGAGGAAATCATAAAGCCTGTCCTGCCGACCCACCTGGAGACGGAAGGCATCAGAATTCTGGTCAACCCGACGGGGAGGTTCGTAGTCGGCGGGCCGCGCGGCGACTGCGGTCTCACTGGACGCAAGATCATCGTCGATTCCTATGGTGGGATGGGTCGTCACGGCGGCGGCGCCTTTTCGGGCAAGGACCCGTCCAAGGTTGACCGCTCAGCTGCCTATGCGGCCCGGTATGTCGCAAAGAATATCGTCGCTAGCGGACTTGCGGACGTCTGCGAGGTGCAGCTTGCTTACGCAATCGGCGTGGCCAGTCCGGTTTCTGTCATGGTCAACACGTTCGGAACAGCGAGGGTTGAGGAAAGAAGGATCGAGCGCCTCATTCTTGAGTTGTTCGATCTCAGACCGAAGGGCATTATCAAGATGCTTGATCTCTTACGCCCTATATACCGCAAGACCGCGACCTATGGCCATTTCGGCCGTGAAGAGCCTGATTTCACCTGGGAGAAGACAGACAGGGCCGACGAATTGCGTCGCGAGGCAGGACTTGCCGCCCCGTGAGGGCTGGCGCCGAACGGATTGGCAAGCGCAAAGCCCATTCCCACTGGCCAGACCCGCCCGCGGCCGGCATGCCAGAAAGCCGGTGGGCTTTTGGCGGAGACATCATTGATGCCGGACTATGACGTGCTTTGTATCGGAAATGCCATCGTCGACATCATCGCCCAGTGCGATGAGGCGTTCCTGGAGACCAACGGCATCATCAAGGGCGCGATGAATTTGATCGACACGAGGCGCGCCGAACTGCTCTACAGCCGCATGGGCCCGGCCATTGAAGCCTCGGGCGGCAGCGCCGGCAACACGGCGGCGGGCGTCGCCTCCTTCGGCGGTCGCGCCGCTTTCTTCGGCAAGGTCTCCAACGACGCGCTCGGCAAAATCTACGCGCATGACATGCATGCCCAGGGCGTCGCCTTCGACACAAAACCGCTCGATGGCGAACCGCCGACGGCGCGCTCGATGATCTTCGTCACGCCGGACGGCGAGCGCTCGATGAACACCTATCTCGGCGCCTGCGTCGAGCTCGGCCCGGAGGATGTTGAGGCCGACAAGGCGTCGGGCGCCGCCGTCACCTATTTCGAGGGCTATCTGTGGGACCCGCCGCGCGCCAAGGAGGCGATCCGGCAGACGGCGAAGCTCGCCCATGCGGCGGGGCGCGAAGTATCGATGACATTGTCGGATTCGTTCTGCGTCGACCGCTACCGCGACGAGTTCCTCGACCTGATGCGCTCCGGCACTGTCGACATCGTCTTTGCCAACAGCCACGAGATCAAGTCGCTCTACCAGACCGCGTCCTTCGACGAGGCGCTGGCGCGGATCCGCAAGGATTGCAAGATCGCCGCCGTCACCCGCTCGGAAAAGGGCTCGGTGATCGTGCGCGGCGACGAGACCGTGACCATCGAGGCGACCAGGATCCGCGAGCTGGTCGACACCACCGGCGCCGGCGACCTCTATGCCGCCGGCTTCCTCTACGGCTACACGCAAGGCCGCAGCCTGAAGCAGTGCG
>NZ_JAMYQC010000055.1:0-26157 GCF_040320645.1 Mesorhizobium sp. M0633 | reverse complement strand
AACCCCCCCCCCCGCGGGGCGCGGCCCCCCCCCCTTTTTGGTGGGGGGGCCAATTTTTTTAACACCCCCCATCCCCACGGGGCGCCCCGGCTGGCCGGGGCCCGGCCCCCCCCCCCCCCCCACCACTGGTGGATCACTCGAAGTCCTTGACGTTCTGCAGCGTCACCAGTCCGGCGCCGGTATCCACATTGGCGTCGACGGATTCGCCACGGATGGCCTTGACGACAGTGTCGATGCCAAGCTCACCCATTTTCGCGGGAAATTGAGCTACGCTGGCGTCCTCCGCTCCCGACTTGATCGCTTCGATCTCTCCGCAGCAGGCGTCGAAGCCGACCACTATGAGGTTGTCGTTGGCAATACCGGCATTGCTGATCGACTTGACGGCGCCAGGGATCGGCGGGCCGCAGGCCGAGTAGATTGCCTTGAGATCGGGATTGGCGGTCAGGATGTCTTCGGTCACTGACGTACCAAGCTCCAGCGTGCAGTTGGTTGCACCTTTGCCCACGACATCGACCTTGACGTCGCCCAGTCCCTCCATCATGCCCGTGACCCGGTCGTCCAGAGCCGGCACGCCGGGAACGCCTTGCAGGATACCGATCTTGTCACCGCTCTTGAGCACCGTCTTGAGGTATTCTCCGGCGATCTTGCCGCCATTGAGGTTGTTGGTCGATACCAACGCAGTCTGGCCTTTCCAGTTGGGGATGCTGTTGTCGACGAGAACCACCTTAATGCCGGCGGCCACCGCCTTGTCGAGCGCCGGCGCGACCGTCGGGTCGACCGGGGTGATTGCAAGCCCCTTGACGCCCTGCGTGATCATGGATTCGATCAGAGCGATCTGGCCTTCAATGTCGGTAGCCGCCTGGCCCTGGCCTGTGACCAGTTCGATCTCCGGATGAGCGGCCGCATATTTCTTGGCAGCGTCCTCCAGGGTCGAGTAGAACGGCACCGGGAATTTCGTAATCAGGCCGACCTTGATCTTGTCTGCGGCCGAAGCCGGCACGGAAAACGCAACGGCGATCGCCAGCCCTGCGAACAGTTTTCGGTTCATTGGCATTTTATTCCTCCCTTGGAATTGAAACGCCTCCCGGCGGGAGACGCTTCAGGCATTTGCGGACCGGAAAGGTCCCCAAATTTCGAACGGGTCAGGCTCCAACGATCATGGAAACCAGCTCCTGTTTGTTGTCCTTGGTCGGCACCAGTTCGCCGACCCTGCGGCCCTGGCGAAGCACCACCGCGCGATCGGCGAGTTCGACGACGTGTTCCATGTTGTGAGTGATCAGGATGACGGCATTGCCCTGGTCGCGGAGCGCAGCAACCAGATTGAGCACCTGGCGTGATTCACGCAGGCCGAGTGCGGCGGTCGGCTCATCCAGAATGACAACCTTGCGGGCGAACACGGTCGAGCGGGCCACGGCAACGGCTTGTCTTTGTCCACCCGACATCATGGCGACGACGGCATCCAGCCGCGGCAACGTGACCTTGAGATTCACCAACAGAGCGCGGGTCTCGGCGTCCATTCGGCGCTGCTGTAGAAATCGCAGGCCGCGCGGAAGCCATTGCGGGCCAGCTAACTCGCGACCGGCAAAGAAGTTCTGTCCCGGTGTCAGATTGTCGAACAGCGCCAGGTCCTGATAGACGGTCTCGATGCCGGCGAAGCGCGCATCCGCAGGGGAGCGTATCTGCGTTGGCGCACCATCCAAAAAGATCGCGCCGGCATCGAGTTGGTGCACCCCGCTGATGCATTTGGTTAGCGTCGATTTGCCCGCGCCATTGTCGCCGAGCAGGCCGACGATCTCGCCTCGCCGCACCTCGATGCTAACATCGTCCAGCGCCAGAACTGAACCGAAACGCTTGGTAGCACCGAGTACCGCCAGCACGGGATTGTCCGCGGTGACCGCATGATCGGCGTTGGCCGCAACGGCGCTCATGACTGCCTCCCGGCTTGCAGGACACGCACACGCCCTTCGAGGTAATTGCGCAGCACGTCGGACTCGACCGCTATGACGATGACCACGCCGATGACGATGAGCTGGAAAAAGACATTGACGTTGAGCAGGTTGAGCGCGTTGCGGATAACGCCGATCATGATGGCGCCGATCAAGGCATGGCCGAGGTGGCCCCGACCACCAAGAAAACTGGCGCCGCCAATGATCACCGCCGCGATCGTATCCAGTTCCAGCAGATTGCCGAACAACGGCGAACCGGCGTCCGTGCGGCCGGCAAGGATGACTGAACCGATGCCGGCGCACAGCCCTGAGATGACATAGACCGAAACCAGGACCCAGGACACGGGAATACCCATGCGCAATGCGGCGTCGGGCCGGCCGCCAACGGCATAAATCCAGCGCCCCCAGACCATGGTTTTAGCCATGACGAAAAGCATCGCGGCAACACCGGCAACAACGAAAACTGATCCAGGCAGACCCCAGACCGAGTCGCGGCCAAGCGCATCGATCGAATCCGGCATGCCAGGGATGGCGCGGCCATCGGCCAGTTGCAGCGCCAATCCCTTGGCGATGCTCAATGTTGCCAGCGTGATGATGAAAGGATGCGGCAGTCGGCCGAAGACATAGAAGAGCCCGTTGATGGCGCCGACCGTGGCGCCGCAGCCAACCATCACCGCGATCACAACGGTGGCGGGGGCGCCGGCATGAAAGCTCAGCGCGCCGACGACGGAAGCCAGTGCAAGGTTCGAACCGACGGAGAGATCGATGCCGCGTGTCAGGATGACCAGATGCTGACCCATCGCGACAACCGAGATAACGGCGGTCTGGCCAGGATGTTGCCGAGATTGCGACCTGTCAGGAAATAGGGCGACAGAAAGCTGAGGACGGCGATCAGCAGCACCAGGATGACGACCGGACCAGCGATCAGCAGCATCAGGCCGAGCGCAAGGCCGGGGACGGCGTCTGGCTTCCTGGATGCTGGCAAAGTGGCCTCGCCGACAGTCGTGCCGCTGTTTCCCGTTTCAGGCAAATTCCCCTCCCCGCCGCAGCTTGTGCGAGCCACGTCGTCAAACACTCAATTCGTGCCTCTTCTTATCGATAAAAAACAACCGACCGAGGCGGGTCAAGTTGTTTTTTATGGATAAAGTTCATGCTAAAAAGGACAAGGTATTGTTCCAAAGGAAAATCCGATGAGAACCGACACCGTCTACAAGAGGCCTTCAATCGAGCTGCAAATATGCTGCACGACGGGCAACTGGCCGGTGAACTTCCTTCCGAAAATGAGCTTAGACGGCGAATGTGCGTCAGCCGCACAACCGTCCGAAAGGTTTTGCGAGAACTTGTTAACCGCGAACTTGTCACCGAGCGCAACGGCCTCAGGTCGACGGGCCGCCAGGTCAGCGACAACGACTACTATCCGGACGCCGAAACCACGCCTCGCGCCAAGCATGTCGAACAACAGTTCATGGAGTGGATGCTGCGGGGTGACACCAGGCCCGGAACCAGCATCAATGAGCTTGAGCTTGCACGCCAATTCGGTGTTGCGACCAATGGAATTCGCGAATTCCTGATCCGCTTCAGCCGGTTTGGACTGATCGAGAAAAGGCCGAATACAGGCTGGCTTTTCAAGGGTTTCACCGAAGACTTTGCACTTGAGCTCTTCGAGATCCGGGTGATGTTCGAACTGCGTTCGGCACAACTGTTTTCACTGCAGCCGGACAGTTCTCCGCTATGGTCGAAACTCGCCGCGCTCAAGATGGCGCATGCCGACCTGCTGGAGCGAATTGAAGGCCGTTTTCACGACTTCTCCGGCTTGGACAACCGGTTTCACCGGCTCATAAACGAGGCCTCACCGAACCGCTTCATCGATGATTTCTACGACATCATCACGTTCATTTTCCACTATCACTATCAGTGGAACAAGCAGGACGAAAAGCAGCGCAACCTTGCCGCAATCCACGAACACATTGCCTATATCGATGCGCTTGAGAGCCGCAACTCCACTCGGATTCAGGTGGCCTGCCGAGCGCATCTGGCCTCAGCGAGGGAAACACTGATGCGTTCGCTTACGGCATTTGATGAAACGAGCATCAATGCATAACGAAAGACCTCCGCCCATGGGAGGCAAACTCAGCGTGATGCAGGCGTTTTATGATCCGGGCCGAACTGGCGGTGACAAGTTCCCCTTCCAGAAGGGAACCGACGCACCCCTTTGAGATGCGTCGGAAGAAGGTCTAAGCGTGGCGGATTTCGGTTCCCAGCACCTTCAGGCATTCGCGGATGAACGCTGCAAGGGCCGTCCAGCCCTTTGCCGAAACCATCGTGCCATCCACATATGCCTCCGTTGGAGACAGGTCGATATAGGTGCCGCCCGCAAGCGTCACTTCGGGCTCGCAAGCCGCCAGTGCGCCGACCTTCTTGCCACGCACGACGCCGTCCACCGCAATCAGGATCTGCACGCCGTGGCAGATCGTGAAGATCGGCTTCTTGGTTTCGTGGAAGTGGCGCACCATCGCCTGCACGCGCTTGTCGGTGCGGATGTATTCGGGGCCACGACCGCCGGCGCAGTAAACGGCGTGGTATTGCTCCAGCTGCTTCTCAGCGTCGGAGAAGGTCTTGTTGATCAGCGCATAGTGGCCGAGCTTTTCGGTGTAGGTTTGATCGCCCTCGAAATCGTGCAGCGATGTTTTGATCAGGTCTCCGGCGCTTTTGTCTGGGCACACGACGTGCACGGTGTGGCCCACCGCTTCCATCGCCTGCTGGTAGACGAAGATTTCGTATTCCTCGGTGAATTCACCGGTCAGCATCAGGATCTTTTTGCCTGGCATGGTACTTCCTTTCCTGTGACAACGGCCGGGCGAGACCTGGACTCGCCTGGCAGGTTTGAGTTTCTAGAAGGGTGAATCGGGGAAGTAGTCTTCGTTGGCTCTGGCCTGCGTGATGACCGTCAACGGCGGGTACGGGGACATCGGGACAGTCTCAGTCGAACGCCAACAACAAACGGTCGCGGGAATGCTCGATATGGCGACGCATCGCCTGCTCGGCAGCGGCAGGATCGGCCGCAGCGAAAGCGGCCAGGATGGCCTCATGCTCGTCAAGCGCCTCCTCGGTGACGCGCGAATGGAACATCAGGCGGAATATGTGGAAGTGGGTATGCTGGTGCGCCAGTGTCTCGCGCGCGAGTTCGTTGTTGGCGAATTCCATAACCTTGTCATGGAAAATGGCATCCTGGCGGGCGAAGTTGGAATACCGCAGGCGCTCGTCCTTGCCCTCACGGCGCGCCATGACGCCGGCCGATGTCTGAAGCTGTGCGAGCTTTACCTCGTCCATGAGCACCGCTGCCTTGGCTGCACCATGAGGCTCGAGCAGCAGGCGAAGCTCGTAGAGTTCATCGAACCGTCGTTTCGTAATCTGCGGCGCAGCGCGGTAACCGATCAGATGCGTCTTCAGCACCAGGCCTTCGCCTTCGAGCCGGCCGAGCGCCTCGCGGATCGGCGTGTGGGATACGTTGAATTCCTTGACCAGGCTGTCGACGGTGATGCGCGAGCCCGGCGCAATCTTCAGGGACATGAGTTGCGCAAAGATCACTTCGTAGACGTCCTCAACCAGGCTGCTGGAGCGCTGGATACGCCCGCCGGCGAGGTTCGCTTCGTCTAGACTGGGTAAGTTCATGGCGTGCATGTTTTGCCTCTTGACACATTGAGTTGCTAACACGATGCTCCGGCCAACGCAATCCTATATCCTATACGATTTTATAGAGGATATCATTTGCGGCAGCTAGGAGACAAAGCAATCGAATTTGCAGTGGCCCTGCTGGAACAGCGTGCCGCCCTGGCAGCCCGTGCTTCCTCACCTGCTGAACGGACCGCCAGCGTTGCGGGCGATGGTTCGGCACGTCGATACGCAAACGCGTTGCGAGACGGGTTTTACATCGAACCCGGCCTTTGGGCCGAGTTGAACACCATCTCGCATTCCAATCCAGACATCATCACAGGATGCAGGTCATGAGCCTTTTCGCTGCCCTAAGGCTGCCGCGCGAAATCCTCTTCGGGAAGGGCCAACGCCACGTCATTCCGGTTGTCGCGGCGAGGCTCGGGCGTCGCGCACTCGTCTGCACCGATGAACGTTTTGCCGCAACGGGCCCGTTCGCAGAGATTGTCACTGGGCTGCGAGCCGCCTCGATAGACGTACTGGTGCATGATCGTGTGCTGCCCGACGTTCCTCGGGACACCGTTGCCGTCTGCGTCGAGGAAGCACGGAAGTTCGCGCCCGACGTGGTGATCGGCATTGGCGGCGGCAGTTGTCTCGACATGGCGAAATGCGCCGCGTTGCTCATCAGTCACGGCGGTCAGCTCCAGGATTACTACGGCGAGTTCAAGGTGCCCGGCCCGACGCTGCCGCTGATCGCGGTGCCGACGACAGCCGGCACCGGCTCTGAAGTCACCCCGGTTGCCGTGATCTCGGATCCGGATCGCACGCTGAAGGTCGGCATCTCCAGTCCGTATCTGATCGCGGCCGCGGCTATCTGCGACCCTGAGTTGACGATGACATGCCCGCCGGGATTGACGGCAATGGCAGGTGCCGATGCGCTGACGCATGCAATCGAGGCCTTCACCGCCGCCAGGCGTGGGACCGATCCCGGCCTTCCGCAGAACCATGTCTTTATCGGCAAAACCGCCTTGACCGATCACTTCGCCCTGCTGGCGATCGAGCTGCTTGGCCGAAGCCTTGAAACGGCATACCGCCGGCCCTCTGACGAGGACGCCCGGGCCGACGTCATGATGGGTGCACTTGCAGCCGGCTGCGCGTTCGGGACGGCCGGCACAGCGGCAGCGCACGCCGTGCAATATCCGGTTGGCGCGATAACCCACACCCCTCACGGATTGGGTGTCGCCACCATGCTGCCATTCGTCATGAAGTACAACAGAACAGCCGCAGCGACCGAGATGGCCGAGATCGCCAACGCGCTCTGCCTCGATGGAACAGGCCGGACGCCCGAAGAGTTGGCCGACGCGACCATTGGCGAGGTTAGTCGGCTGTTTGGGGCAATCGGGATCACCCCCACGTTGGCCGAGCTGGGGCTGCCTGCCGACAAGCTCGATTGGACGGCGGAACAGGCGATCGGTATCGAGCGCCTCATCAAGAACAATCCGCGGCCATTCGATTTGAGGTCCATGCGACGTCTGGTCCAGGCCGCCTTTGACGGCGACCTCGCCAGCTGCGTCATGTAAACAATCGGGAACATCGAGATGAACACGTTTTCACAGGTTCTGGCTGACGATCAGGGCATCAGCGATTTCCACACAATCTCGCACGGGCTGTATATTGGCGGCCAATGGCGCCAGTCCGCGGATGGCAGGGTAATTCCGGTCATTGATCCGTCGACGGAAGCCATCATCGCGGCCGTACCCGATGCGACGTTGGAGGACGCGGCCGCCGCCGTTGACGCCGCTGCCAAAGCAGCCGATGGCTGGCGGACAACGTCGCCGCGAAAGCGTTCCGAGATCCTCAGACGCTGCTTTGAGCTGATGACGGACCGATCGGAGGCACTGGCAACTCTCATCGCATTGGAAAACGGCAAGGCCCTGCGGGATGCCCGCGGCGAGATCGCTTACGCCGCGGAATTTTTCCGTTGGAATGCCGAGGAGGCCGTTCGCATTACCGGTGAATTCGGTACTGCGCCTTCCGGCACCAATCGGATTGTGGTCGACTACGAACCGATCGGCATATGCATCCTGATCACGCCCTGGAATTTTCCTGCCGCGATGGCGACGCGCAAGATCGCGCCGGCACTTGCCGCTGGATGCACGGTGATCCTGAAGCCGGCCAGTGAGACCCCGCTTACCGCCTACGCGCTGGCCGCGCTCTACCAGGACGCGGGCGTTCCACCAGGGGTGGTCAACGTCCTGACAACCTCCAGTCCCGGGTCTTTGACAGCCGCCATGCTGGCCGATCCGCGGGTGCGCAAACTCTCCTTCACCGGTTCGACCTGTGTGGGTCGCGCTCTGCTGGCAGAGGCTGCTAGGCATGTGATCTCGTGTTCCATGGAACTCGGCGGCAACGCACCGTTCATTGTGTTCGACGACGCCGATCTCGAAGCGGCGCTCGATGGCGCAATGGTGGCCAAGATGCGCAACGCCGGCGAGGCCTGCACGGCCGCAAACCGCCTCTACGTCCAATCTGCCATCTACGAAGCCTTCTCCGAGGGCCTCGAGAAGCGGATGTCGTCGCTCAAGGTCGGCGCCGGCACCGACCCGGACACGGAATGCGGGCCTATGATCACGAAAAAGGCGATCGAGAAGATAGACCGCCTTGTCGTCGACGCGGTCACACGCGGCGCGCGGGTCTTGTGCGGCGGCTCAGTCCTGTCCGGACGTGGTTTCTTCTACCCTCCGACAGTGCTTCGCGACGTGCCGGGCGACGCAAAGATGGCGCATGAGGAGATATTCGGGCCGGTGGCGCCAATCTCCAGCTTCGAAACGGAGGCCGAGGTCATCGCGCGCGCCAATGACACCGAATATGGGCTTGCTGCCTACATCTACACGCGCGATCTGGCGCGCGGCATGCGGGTGGCCTCGCGGATCGAGGCCGGGATGATTGCTCTCAACCGCGGGCTGATGTCCGATCCGGCAGCCCCCTTCGGCGGCGTCAAGCAGAGCGGGCTCGGCCGCGAGGGAGGGCAGCATCACGGCATTGCGGAATTCATGCAGGCGAAATACCTCGCCATCAGCATGTGAGCAGAAGAATGCAAGGCGATCCCTTTCGCATCCGCGACCACGTCGCGGATTTTGATCAAATCGTGCAGGACTTCGTTGATCGCAGCGAGGTCGCCCGCGCCACCATTGCGATGACCGCTGACGTGGCCTACGGACCGGATCCGACCGAGACCATGGACCTGTTCTTTCCCGCGGGCAAAAGAACGGCGCTTCCGGTGCACATCTTTGTCCATGGCGGCTACTGGAGAATGTTCTCCAAGCGCGACTGTTCATATATGGCGACGACGATTACCCAGGCCGGGGCCATTGCCGTCATCCTTGATTATGCTCTGATGCCCAAGGTCCGAATGGCGAGGATCGTCGACCAGGTGCGCCGGGCCAAGCAGTGGGTCCTGGCCAACATCGCCGATCATGGCGGAAGCCCGGCGGCCCTGACCGTCAGTGGTCATTCGGCAGGAGCCCATCTTGCAACGTTTCTGTTCGAGGGCGAGCATACCCCCTCGAATGTGAAGGCAGCCCTTCTGTTGAGCGGGCTTTACGATTTGAAGCCGCTCCAGGATTCCTTTCTCGCCAACGAGATTGGAATAACCGACGAGGAAGTCGCCATGTTCACGCCGCTCGCCTGTCGGCATGATCCTCAAACCAAGGCGGCGGTTCTGGTCGGAGCCAATGAGACGCCACCCTTCCATCAGCAAGCCGATCGATTCAAGGCAAGCTTGCTGCGGCAGGGATCGTTGGTAACGTCGCATGTGCTCCCGAACCGCAACCACATGGACAGTGTCAGAGATCTCGGCGTGCCGGGGACCGGGGCTGCCGATTGCCTGGCAAAACTGATCGCCAAGGCCTGCTGACTAACTCGGGTTCTCCAGGCGATTTGTTTTGCGCCACTCCTCGTACTCCCCGCGGGCATCGTCATGCAGCGGATAGTAACGTTGCAACGGGCCGCCCTCCATGAGCTTCACTCGTGAGAATTCCTCCCAATCATGATGCTTTTGTGATTCTTCGATCACCTTCGGGGCCATCACGACGGGAAGCACCACCACCCCGTCGTCGTCGGCGACAATGATATCGCCGGGGATCACCGTGACACCGCCGCAGGCAATCGGAACGTTGACGGCATTGGGATAGATGCTGGTCTGCACATGATAGTTTGGCGTCCAGCCGCGCAGCCATAGGGGCAGATTGAGCTTTTCGACATTGGGCCGGTCGCGCATGCACCCATCGATGACGATACCCGCCCCGCCCCTGCCCTTGAAATACGTCGACATCATATCGCCGAAGACGCCCGAGCTCATATCGCCGCGCGCGTCGACCACGACCACATCGCCCTCCTGCGCGTGATAGAGCACGTGTCGGTGCAGCTGCGTCTCCGGATCGGCATATTCTCCTTCGGTGAAGAGGTCCGGCCGCTGCGGCAGGAACTGCAGCGTCAGCGCCGGCCCGACGATCGACTTCCCGTGGTTTTGCGCCACCGGACCAACCATGTGCGGATTGCGGAAGCCCATGTGGCCAAGCGTGCCAGCTACCGTCGCGGCGCCGATCTCCCTTAGCGCGTCGATCAGGTCTTTAGGCGGCCGCATGATGTCGGAAGTATGCGTCATTGTGGACTCCGATTGAATGGAACTACCAGTTCGTAACAGAACCGTCGCGGCGCTTAAGGTGAGGCGCTTCCCAGAAACGCAAACTCTGCGCCTGGACCGCAACTTCGTTGACCTCGACGCCGAGCCCCGGCAGATCGCTGACCGGGTAATCGGTCCCGTCGAGCCGTGGTTGCACGGGAAAGAAGTCGGAATTGTCAAAGCCCAGCTTTGTTTCGGGTGCCCTGGTCTCGAGCCACGCGAAGTTGGGTACCGCGGCAGCGAGATGCACGGTCGCGGCCGTGCACACTGGACCAAGGGGATTGTGCGGCATCAGGTCCACATAATGCGCCTCGCTCCAGCCAGCGATTTTCATCGCCTCGGTGAGCCCGCCGACATTGCAAACATCGATCCGGTTGAACTGATGGATGCCGCGCTCAATGTAGGGCAGGAACTGCCACTTGCTGGCAAATTCCTCGCCTATGGCAAAGGGGATTTCGGTCATCGTGCGCAGCGATTCATAGGCCTCCGGCGTTTCGGCCCGTATCGGCTCCTCGAGGAAATCAAGCACGCCGCGACCGAGCTTGTTGCAGAAGCTCGCCGCCTCTGCCACCGACAGCCGATGATGATAGTCGAGGCCGAGGACCACGTCGCTGCCCAGCGCCTCGCGCGCGTTGTTCAGCATACCCGCGGTAGCGCCGATGGACTCGCGCGGCTCGAAGATGTCCTTGCTGTTTTGCCCGAAGGGGAAGAAGCGGATCGCCTGCCACCCCTGCGCGCGAAGTTCGCGGGCCCGTTCGATGGCAACGTCGCCCTCGGCCTCGTCGCCGGTCGAGGCAAAGGTGGGAATGCGGTCGCGCTGCTTGCCGCCCAGCAGCTCGTAGACCGGCACGCCCAGCGCCTTGCCCTTGATGTCGTGAAGGGCGATGTCGATGGCGGAAATCGCCGCCTGAAGGACTCGCCCGCCTTCGAAGTACTGGCTGCGGTAAATCTCCTGCCAGATCCGCCCGATCTGCATCGGGTCGCGGCCGATGAGAAACTCGCGATAGTGCTCGACCGCGCCGGCCACGGCCCTCTCGCGACCGCTCAAGCCGCTCTCGCCCCAACCGAAGATGCCCTGGTCGGTCTCGACCTTGACGAGCATCTGGTTGCGCGTTCCTACCCACACCGGATAGGGCTTGATCGCGGTGATCTTAAGCTTCTCAGTCATCCACGCCCACGTTTCACGCGCATTCGCCCTATCTCAGTTGGCCTTGAGGGCCATTTCAGTTTCGCCATCGAACAGATGCATCCGCTCCTGGTCGAACTCGAGCCAGATCTGCTCGTCGGGCGCGACGGCAATGTTTGGCGGCACGCTGACGTTGACGATGGCGCCGGACAGGAACGCCTGAACGAAGGTGACGTCTCCGGTCGGCTCCACCGTATAGGCCTTGGCCGGGACGCTGCCTGGCACCGCACTCTTGTGGAGCTTGATCGTCGAGTGACGTGCGCCGAGCACGACTTTCCGGGTCGTCGCTTTCGCCACCTTCTGGGCATTGCGCGGCGAGAGCTCAAGGCGCCAGCCCTCGGCGCCGGTCAACACCGTGTTGCCGTTTGCCGTCGAGGCCTCTAACGGAATAAGGCTCATCGCCGGGCTGCCGATGAAGCTGGCCACGAACATGTTCACCGGATGGGCAAAGACCTGCGCCGGTGAATCGTATTGCTGCAGGTAGCCGCCATTCATCACCGCCATCTTGTCAGCCATGGTCACGGCTTCGAGCTGGTCGTGCGTCACATAGATGATCGTCGCCTTGAGGTCCTGGTGGAAACGCTTGATCTCCGACCGCATCTGCACACGCAGTTTGGCATCGAGGTTAGACAGTGGCTCGTCCATGAGGAACACGGCGGGGTCGCGAACGAGGGCACGGCCAAGAGCCACACGCTGCTGCTGCCCGCCCGAAAGTTCGCGCGGCTTGCGCTCGAGCAGGTGCGTCATGTCGAGCACTCGCGCCGCTTCCTTGACCTTCTTGTCGATCTCGTCCCTGGGGAGTTTGCGCATCTGAAGCGGGAACGCCAGGTTCTTGTAGACCGATTTCTGCGGGTAGAGCGCGTAGTTCTGGAACACCATTGCGATGTCCCGGTCCTTGGGGTCGAGATCGTTGACCACGCGCTCGCCGATAATGATGTCGCCCGATGTGATCGGGGTCAGCCCAGCGACGAGATTGAGCGTGGTTGTCTTGCCGCAGCCTGAAGGGCCGACGAGCGCGACGAACTCGCCGTCATTGACCGTCAGCGAAACGTGGTTGACAGCTTTGAAGCTGCCATAGCTCTTGACGAGATCTTGGAGGACCACGTGGGCCATCGGCAACTCCCTAGTGCTTGACCGCGCCTTCTGTAAGGGCGCGTACGAAGTATCGTTGCAGGACCAGGAACAGCACCACGACGGGCACACTCATCATGAAGCTGGCCGCCATCAGGCCCGGAAAGTCCGTCGTATTTTCCGAGAAGAAGCGTTGGATGCCGACCGGCAGGGTCAACTGCTCGTTCTTGGAGAGGAAGGTGTAGGCGTAGATGTACTCGTTCCACGCGCCGATGAAGGAATAGATTGCGGTGGCGATGATCCCCGGCGTCGAGAGCGGCATCACGATCATGATGAAGGCCTGGAACCGTGTTGCGCCATCGATGCGCGCCGCCTGCTCAAGCTGCACCGGGATATTGTCGTAAAAGCCCTTGAGCAGCCAGATCGCCAGCGGCAGGCCAAAGGTGAGATAGGTGAGTATCAGTGAGCCATGCGTGTTTATCAGACCGATCGCGCGCATCAGGATGAAGAGTGGCACGAGAAAGATCACCGCCGGGAACATATTGCGCAGCAGCACGGCAAAGAACAGGAAATTCCGGCCGGGGAAACTGAAGCGCGAAAACGCGTAGGCCGCTGGGACAGCCACGATCACCGAAAGGATTGTCGTGACGGTCGACACGAAAAGGCTGTTCCAGAAGAAGCGGAGGAAGTCCTGGCCGACGCTGTTCTGCGGATCGAGCAGTTTCTGATAGCTGGCGAGGGTAGGTTCGTCCGGCCACCATTGCGGCGGGAATTGCGTCGCCGCGAATCCTGACTTGATCGAGGTGATCAGCATCCAGATCATCGGCAACGCGGTATAAAGCAGCATGAACACGAGGAATATGCGCCCGGCCCACCGCCATCCGTCGACGCGCATGCGGCGACGGGTCTGGGCTCGAGGGGCTGTCTCGGCAATCGTGCTCATGCGCTCCCCTCTTTCGGCTCGTTGCCGCTTAACGCACGGACGTAGAAGTAGCCCAGCGTCATCAGCGTGAGGAACAGGAGCACCGAATAGGCCGATGCCACGCCCCAGCGCTGCCGTCCGAAGGCGAGCTCATAAATGTGGGTTATCCAGATATGCGATGCGTTCGACGGCCCGCCGCCGGTCATGATCCAGGGGATGATGAAGGAATTGAAGTTGGCCACCGCGAGCAGCAGCATCGTCACCACCGAGACGTTGCGCAAGTGCGGGAAGGTGACGTGCCAAAAGCGCTGCCATGCATTGGCACCATCGACTTTTGCGGCGCGCAGCAATTGGTCGGGGACTGTCTGCAGGCCGGCCATCATCATGATCATGGCAAACGGAAACTCGCGCCAGATATTGACGACGATCAGGGAGGGCAGCACCGTGCTGACATTGTCGATGAAATTCGGCGGCTGGGCGGCCAATCCAAGGCCGACCAGCACCGCGCCGATGATCCCGAAGTCCGAATGGTAGATCCACTTCCAGATGTAGGAGGCGGCGACGGCGCTGATGACCCAAGGGATGATCAGGATAGCGCGCAGGACACCACGGCCGATGAACTCGCGGTGGAGCGCCAGCGCTGTGGCAAACCCCAGGACAAAGGAGATGAAAGTGGACCCCAGCGTCCAGATCAGTGTGTTCCAGGTGACCTTCCAGAACACCTGACTGGTGAGGATCGTCGTGTAGTTGTCGAAGCCGATGAAGGTCTTGTCGCGGAGTTGCAGGCCAGGCGGTGTCTTAAAGAACGACAGCTCGACCGTGTAGTAGATCGGATAGGCGATGACGATGAGCATTACGGCGATCGCTGGGAGCACGTACGCGTAGTCGGCGCCATGCTCCCAGATCTTCCGCAGCGCGCCGGACCAACCGGGTTGCACTCTTCGGCGAGCCTCGGCCTTGCCGGTCACGATCGTCACTTGTGGCGTGCCCTTTTTCTTCGGAACGCGGCGGCTGCGCCAGCGGCGCAGGCGTCAGTCGTAGGTCCGGCCTGGACTAGAGTCCGCCCATCAGGTCTTTTACCTTCTTGGCCGCGTCGTCCGCTGCCTCGTCGACGGTCATCGCTCCGGTCAGGGCATTCTGCAGCATGTCCGGGATGATGATGTTCATGATCTCGGGGGCCTGCGGCAGCGCTGGGAACGGAATGCCGTATGGCAGCATCGAGGTCGTGACATCCAGGAACTTGATGTTGTCCAGACGTTCCTTCATCCACTTGGTTTTGAAGCCGTTGAGGTTGCCCGGGTTTGATCCCGCGTAGGCCATCTTCAGCGACCACTCAGGGCTCGTCCACATGCAGATGATAGCCTTTGCAGCAGGCTCATCTACCTTGCCGCCCTCGACATATTCGGGCTTCAGGATGTGAATGTTCGAGCCGCCGAACACGACGGCGCGCTTGCCGTCGGGGCCAGTTGGAATCAGGCCGTAGCGCATATTGTCGATGACCGTCTGCGCCTTGTCCTTGTCGGTGCCCGTCGCCTTTTTCTGCAGGTCGAGCATGACGTTGTAATCGGACGGGTGCGAGATCATCATGCCGAGCTGGCCGGCGACGAACAGGGGCTGGTTATCGGCCTGCTGGTTGGTGAGCGCCGAAACCGGAACCGACTTGTCGCGAACATACATGTCGTAGGAGGCTTGCAGCGCCGCCTTGCTCTGCGGGCTATCGAGCTGGACCTGCTCATAGGTCGGATTCGCGGTGGCTTCGTCGAAGACGCCGCCGCCATAGGCCCACAGCTGTGGCATGAAGCGGTACGGCGTATTGCCGGCATTCTTGCGCGCCACGAGGCCGTAGCCGGCAATGCCGAGCTTGTCGTGGATCTGCTTGGAATATTTGACGACATCGTCCCAGGTTGCCGGAGCCTTGTCCGGATCGAGGCCCGCACGCTTGAAGATGTCGGCGTTCCAGATGAACGCCATCGTCTCGTTGTTGGTCGGAATGCCGTAGGTCACGCCCTCCCAGGTCACGGCCTTCATGGCGCCGGGCCAGAAATCCTCGGTCGAATACCCCACATCCTCGGGCTTGAGCGGCTGCAGATAGCCCTTTGAGGCGAACTCGGTACCACCCAGGATTTGCAGGCGGACCGCCATCGGCGCGGCATTGCCCAGGAGCGCCGTGCGGAACTTGTCGAGAAGGTCGTTATAGGTGAGGGCTTGTTCCTCGAGCTGGATGTTCGGATAGGTTTTGCGGAAGGTCTCGAAGAAATCCTTGTAGTACTGGCGCAGGAGGTCGGGGTCACCCTCGAACACGCCCTGATACCAGAAAGTCAGTCGCCCCTTGTAGTCGAGCGGGATAACCTTGGCGCAATCGGCAGCCGTGTCAAAATCCTGTGTGCCGGCGATGGAGCGCACATATTCCGGCGACCACTTGCTCAGGTCGACCGGCGGTGCACCCAGCGCCGATGTAGACGTCAGGGATGCCATCAAAGCAGTGGCGACAGTGCCGCGCAGGACGGCACTGCCGAGCGCAATTCTCGTCATAGGTATCCTCCCTGGTTCTCCCATGCCGCCCTAAAGCGGTCCTTGCTCGTTGCGATCGCGAGGATGCCTCTTTCAACTCAGTGTATCCTCTCGATCACTTGGTACGTTTTCAGATCATGGATTGCCTGTCAACGCGCAGAATCGTACATTGTTTGCGAAAGCCGTGTGTGATATCGGGCAAGGTATGTATTAAATTGGGGAGCCGGCCTTGGCCGAAATAAGCGATTTCAAAGCGATGCCACCGGTGGGGACCGATCCCATCGGGGCCTCCAGCGAGGGCGCCTCGCTTTATGAATTGATCCGGGAAGACATCATCGAGGGACGGCTCGCCGCCAACGAACGGCTTGTCGTCACCGATCTCGCCCGGCGTCACGGCACCTCGACCAATCCTGTGCGCGAGGCCCTGCAGTTGTTGCGCGGCGAAGGGTTTGTCACCTTTGTCGCCAACCGCGGGGCGCGCGTCCGACCCATTGATCAGGATTTTGTCCGGGATATCTACGAGATCGGTGTTCTGATCGAGCCAGCCCTGACACGATGGTTTGTGAATATGGCGACCGGCGAGGACATCGCCGAACTCGAACGTCTCCAAGGCCTGATCGAAGAGAACAATTTCGCCGACACATTCAGGCATAGTGAGCTGGATACCGCTTTCCACACCGTGATGTACCAGCGGCACTACAACCGCCACGCCGCCGAGCTTTGGTGGAAGCATCGCGAAGTGCTGCGAGCCGTGAGCCGTCGTTTCAATTTCACGCTGGCGCGACGTGCCGCGATCATGCGCGAGCACCGCGAACTCATCGCGCTTGTGAAGGCGGGAGAGGCCGACAAGGCGGCCGAACTCGTTTCCCGCCATGTCGAGGGTTCGGGCCGGCATATTCTCGAACAGATGCGAGCGCGCAACGCCGCTCGGGCCGGATAGAATGTCCAGTCCAGAACATCGTTAGCTGACCATTTTCAGGCAAAGGTCGTTGAGATGAAAATCACGAGCATTCGGCCGTGGCTGATCAAGTCCGATGCTTCCTACTGGGGAGAGTTCCTGTTCGTCGAAGTGACGACCGACGAGGGAGTGAGTGGCTGGGGAGAGATCACCACCACGACAAGGCTCGCCAACCGCGCTCTCTGCACGATCCTGCGGCAGATCGGCGTCGCCGTGACAGGTGAGAATCCCGCGCGTATCGAGCATCTCTGGCACAAGATCTTCCGCGGCTTCACCTACATGGGAAGCCGCGGCGCCGCCGTCGAATGCGTGAGCGCCATCGATATTGCCCTCTGGGACATCCGGGGCAAAGTCCTCGGCAAGCCGATTTACGAGCTGCTTGGCGGGCCGGTACGCGATGAAATCGCGCTCTACACCCATCCCAACCAGGCCAAATTCACCAGCAAGGAGGCTGTGGTCCGCGAAATTCTAGACATTGTCGAGTCCGGACACACTGCGCTCAAGTTCGATCCCTACCCCCACCAGGGCCGCAGCGCCGATGGCCTGCCCCGCGAACAGCGAGACGGCTACCTCGATGGCAGCATGACCCGCAAGGACGAGCGCGAAGCCGCCGAACTCACGGCTCTGATCCGCGAAACGGCAGGACCCGATGTCGACATTCTCATCGATGCGCACGGCCGCTTCGACGTCCCCACCGCCATTCGCCTCTGTCGGAGCCTCGAGGAGGCCGGCCAGATCGACTGGTTTGAGGAGCCCTGCCCGCCCGAGAGCCTTAACGCCCTCAAGCAGGTGCGTGAGAAGGTCAATACCGCCATCTCGTGGGGCGAGCGCGGCCACACGAAGTGGGATTTCGTGCCGGTACTCGAGAACAGGCTCGCTGATTACATCATGCCCGACGTTACCTGGACCGGCGGCATTACCGAACTCAAGAAGATTGCTGCGCTATGTGAAGCCTACTACGTGCCGGTCTCGCCACATGACGCCGCGGGACCGATCAACGTGGTTGCGGGAGCGCAGGTGATGATGACCGTTCCCAATTTCTACAAACTCGAAACATCGGAGTGGAACCTGGGCAAATACGATCACCTGATCGACAGACCACTCGACATTTCGAACGGCAGCCTCAAGCTGACGTCGAAGCCTGGTCTCGGTATTGAGATGGACCGCGACTACCTGCAGGCCCACGAGATTGAGCTGGGCTAGCAACACTCTATGCCGGCCCAGGGTGCGGGACGACAAGCCGAAAACGAGGATAAGTCATGGCAAAGACAGGTGGCGCCGACGAAGCGCTCAATCGGGTAAACGCGAACTCCAAGCCATCCCAGCTTCGCATCACCGACATGCGGGTAGCCGAAATCGTCGGCGCGCCGTTCACCTCAACCCTGCTCAAGATTTACACCAACCAGGGCATCGTCGGGCTTGGCGAGGTGCGCGACGGCGCCAGTGCCACCTACGCGCTGATGCTGAAGAGCCGGCTGCTTGGCGAGAACCCTTGCGACATCGACCGCCTGTTTCGCCGGATCAAGCAGTTCGGTGGCCACGGCCGGCAAGGCGGCGGCGTCTCGGCGGTCGAGATCGCGTTGTGGGATCTCGCCGGCAAGGCCTATGGCGTTCCCATCTACCAGATGCTCGGCGGCCGGTTTCGGGAGAAGGTGCGCGTCTATTGCGACACCGACGCTACCGTCCCGAGCGGCACCGAGACCGGCAAGCGCCTCAAGCAGCGCATGGCGCTCGGCTTCACCTTCCTCAAGATGGATCTGGGGCTGATGCAGATCGCGGATGTACCCGGTGCGGTCGTCTCCCCTGCCGGTTCACTTGAAGGGTACCGCATCCATCCCGGCCGCGGCCCGGTCAAGACCATGGAGGAGCGGCGCGCCCGCAATGCCGCTTACGATTTGCATAACGTCCCCCATCCGTTTACCGGCCTCCACTTTTCCGACAAGGGCCTCGACCTGCTTGAACAGTACATTGCCGAGGTTCGCGATGTTATCGGCATGGATATTCCGCTCGCCATTGACCATGTCGGCCACATCTCGCTGCAGAACGGCATTCGGCTCGCCAGGCGGATTGAAAAATACGTGCCGGCCTGGCTCGAGGATGTGATCCCATGGCAGTACACCGAGCAGTTCCGGCAACTGCAGGCCGCCACGACGGTGCCGATCTGCACCGGCGAGGACATCTACCTTAAGGAAGGCTTCGAGCCTCTGCTCAAGAGCGGCGGCCTCTCCATTATCCACCCGGACCTGCTCACCAGCGGGGGCATCCTCGAGACCAAGAAGATCGGCGACATGGCCCAGGACCACGGCGTCGCAATGGCCATCCATATGGCCGAAAGTCCAATCGCCGCAATGGCCGCGGCACATGTCGCGACCGCGACCGAAAACTTCATGGCGCTCGAATACCACTCTGCCGATGTCGACTGGTGGGACGATATCGTCGCCGGCGTTTCCAAGCCGCTCGTGAAGGACGGCTTTATCACTGTTCCGGACAGACCGGGTCTGGGGATTGACGATGTCGTCGACGAGGTGATCTCGAAGCATCTGCAGCCGGGTGTCACCGGCATCTGGCAGCCTACGGATCTTTGGGACAACGAGTATTCCTGGGACCGCACCTGGAGCTGAGGCGAAAAGAACCGAAGATGAAGATCACCGATCTCCGCTGCGCCGTCATCGGCAAACATCCCATCGTCCGCATCGTTACCGACGAGGGCCTCTATGGCCTTGGCGAAGTCGAGTTCACCAAGACCTATCTCAAGCCTTGGGTGCTGCATTTCCGTGAGGCGCTGATCGGCGAGGACCCTACCGACGTCGAGCGGGTGATGCTGAAGATCCGCCAACGCGGCTCTTTCAAGCCCTATGGCGCGGCGGTAAGCGCTATCGAGCATGCGCTGTGGGACATAGCCGGCAAGGCCGCAGGCGTGCCGGCCTACAAACTGCTCGGCGGCAAGGTGCGCGACAAGGTGCGCGTCTATAACGGCTCGGTCCGCCAGAAGCGAACGGGGGACCGGCCGGAGGATTACGCCGCTAACGTGAAATGGATGATGGAGCAGCCGCAGAATTTCTTCATGATCAAGCAAGGGATCTCGTTCCACTCCAACATGAAGGACACCATCGAGGACTTCCATTACGGCGTGACGCAGAAGAAGGCCGGCTACCACGGTGCCATGGATCAGGGCGTCATCAGCGAGCGCGGTTTCAACCACATGCTCGACTGCGTGATCGCGATGAAGGAAGTGCTGGGCGACAAGGTCAGCCTGGCGCTCGACTGCGGCCCGGGCTGGATGCTGCCCGATGCGATCAAGTTCGCTCGCGCGGTCGAGAAGTACAATTTGATGTGGCTCGAGGACATGCTGACCGGCGACTATGTGCCGTGGGTCAATCCGCAGGCCTATCGGGAGCTGACCACCGCCACCTCGACGCCAATTCATACCGGCGAGCAGATATACCTGCGGCACAATTTCAAGGAGCTGATCGAAACGCAGGCGGTGCGCGTCATCGGCCCCGATCCGGCCGATATTGGCGGCATTGCCGAGCTCAAATGGGTCGCCGAGCACGCCTGTATGCACTCGATCCTGATGGCACCGCACGGCACCGCGAACGGCCTTTTAGGCCTCGGCGCGCTGATCAATGTCTGCGCCACGCTGCCCGCCAACTACATTGCCTTCGAATACCCGAGCGCCTCCGACCCCTGGTGGGAGGACCTCGTAATCGGCCTGCCGTCGCAGATCGTGAAGGACAGCATGGTGGACCTGCTGGAAGCGCCGGGGCTGGGCCTCGATATCGACGCCGAAGCAGCCAGGAAGTATCTCCGGGAAGAGGATGCAGGCTTCTTCGACTGAACCATGCTTGCGCCACCTGCACCATGCGGACCGCTTCACGCAAATTGGCATCCAGAATGACCGTTTCGGGGCCTGGAGCCGTCGGTCTGCTTCGGATCAGCGGCTGGCCAAAAGCCGACGTAGCTTGTCGGAAGCTCCCGAGCAAATGCCGGCTTCCTGATTTCCATGCCCGGAAGCGAACCGTCACAAATCCGCCATCTCAGGCATCACCTTGCAGACGGCCGGTTCGCCTTTTCGACGGCATGGGGTGTATGAAGCACCGGACGCCTCCACCCCTACCTCTGAAAATGCCCCAACCCGTTCTCATTGAGATAGTCCACCGTCATCACATGCGCGCGAATGCCGCCGGGGGAACCGACGAACTTCACCGATGACAGCGAGCCGGTTGGCGCGTTCTCTCCGCGGGGCGTGAGGGCGTAGGTGTCGCCGTCCCAGTGTTCGAGCGTGAACTGCATGGGCTTGGGGCCAAGTTCGAGCATCAGCTTGTCGCCATCGGCCCGCACGGTGGCGGTGTCGAAATAGTTGCTCGTATATTGGCCCTCGTAGAAGGATGGACTGCGCGCCTTGGCGGGGTTCGTCGGCTTGTCCTTGCCGGCGAGGTCGCCCACCGGCTTGTAGTAGCCCATGAACCGCGGCTTGATGTAGGGATACCAGTCGCGAGTGACCTGGCCATATTGCACGATGTCCATGAAGCTGGCGGCGACCGCCTCGGCGGCGCCGACGGGGGAGCCGTTGGTGAGCACGACGATGCCGACATCGGCCGAGGGCAAGATCTGGAAGGTGGTGCCGGCGCCGAGCAGGAAGGCGCCGGAATGGCCCATGGTGGTGCGCCCATTGGCGTTCACCCCCACGTTGAAGCCATAGCCATAAGAGCTGGCCCGCGTATCGGGCGTCTCGCCGCGGTAGGTCACGCTCTGCGGTGTGATGGCGGGCTGCAGGATCTTCGGGTCGATCATGGGCTGGCCGTTATAGGTGCCGTCGCCAAGCAGCAGGATCATCCACTTGGCAAGATCCTGGGCGCTGGAGGAGACGCCGCCCGCCGGCGCCTGCTGGTCGGGGTCGCGGTCATAGAGCGGCTCGAACACATTCTCCGCCACGCGCGCATGCAGCAGGGCGCGGTTCTTGCCGGCGGCAATGAAGTCCTCGTGCCGATAGCTGCTCGAGCGCATGCCGAGCGGATCGAACAACAGGCTCTTGGCCAGCGGCTCCCAAGGCTGTTTCTCGGCGTGGGCCACTGCCTCGGCGCCGATCGTCGTGCCGAAATTGGCGTAGTGATAGGAGATGCGGAAGGGATCGAGCGGCACCATCCACAGGCTCCCGACGATCTGCTTGCGCTGGAAGCCGAGATCCTCGAGTTCGTCGCCCGCCGCCATCGGCAGGCCCGAGCGATGGGCGAAGAAATCGCCGATGGTGGCGTTGCTCGAGGCATAGTCGAGATTGAGGCGGAAGCCGTCCCAGACCTCGCCGACCGGGGTATCCCAATCGAAGCTGTGGTCCTTCGTCATGGCGATCGCGGCCACCGTGGCCGAGATCGACTTCGACACCGAGGCGACCTGGAAAATGGTGGTGCTGCTGACCTTAGAAGTGTCGTCCCGGTTGTCGCGAAGGCCATAGCCCTCGTCAAAGATCATTTTGCCGCCATGCACCACCGCCACGGCGAAGCCGGGAACGTCGGATGCTTCCTTGACTTTCTTGACGATGTCCGGCAGCGCGGCCAGCGCCTTCTCGACGCCGCCGGGGTACAGCTGCGTAGCATCCTGCGGCGGCGATGGCCCAAGCTCCGGCAGGTAGGACTGCGCGACTGCCATGGCGGGCAGCATGATAACGAGGGAAAGTACCAGGAGAGCAGCGACCTTCTTCATTGCATGTCCTCAAACTTGCACCGGCAGATGATCGGACCATACGCGGCAAGATGAAAGATGGTTACAGCTATTTTCTACTGATACGTTTAAGTTCAAAGATCAGACAGAGACGGCGGCTGCGTGTCATGTGATTTCGGGACCTGGTGAAGTAGCCGCGTTACCTACGCGCCCGGCAATTGGATGGGACTGCGCGGGAGAACGTCAACTTTCCAAGCCCGAGCGGCAAATGGCATCCGATCACAAGTTGTTCGCCAACGGGCTGGCCGCCAACCAGAAAGTCATCGAAGCCAACTATATGGCCCATCGCGAGGCCCTATGCCCTGCTGCACGGGGTCCGATGGCCGAGAGGCCCGGACGCTTCGTCTTCACCGATCTTGCCTACGGCACGGCGCACGTTTGCTGTCCGTCCGGTTATTGCCGCGGGACCAGTTAAAGCAGCCGTTCGGCTCACGTGAAGAGTTTCGGGCGCCGGCAGGCGTACGAAAGTCCCCGAGGAAGGAACCCGCGGGCCGCAGACGATGGCTATTTCGGATTTCGGAAGACGTCGGCGATGGCGTGACCGCCGTCGGGAAGCGCTGGGGTGAATGCGGACAGACCGCTTCGTTGCGCCCCCGCGCGGTGTTGTCGGCTTGGTCGGCAGCTGGACGCGACCTCTTCAGCATCGAGGATCATCATGGACGTGCGTCGATCCGTTGCCGGAGGCTGAGTGCCTGCAGCTGAAGGCTGAACCATTCCATGCCGGGTCATGGCGTGCTGCTCCCGGTCGACCGGGAGCCGTGTGGTGGTCCGCGCGGTTGCCTCCACCGTTCAAACAGCTCGATGACGATCATGCGGCCGCCGCAGCACGGGCACGGCGGGCGGAAGTCGTCCGGTTCGTCGGGGTCGCCGTCGTCGGGCGGCGCGGCAGGGGCAGTCGAGGATCGCCCTCACTGACCCTCCTGGGTAAGTTGGAAGATACTGGCCGTCCGAGCAGGACCAACGTTAGTTAGCTCACAGTACGTGAAAGAAGCAAAAGAACCCGGTTGCGGCGGAAGAAATTCCCCCTGGTGCTTCCATGCGAGGCAGGTTTTGATCGTGTCGAAAGATTTTTGTTCTCGGCGTTCATCGATGCGGCCATCGATAAATACAAGAGAAATTACATGCGCGGTTGCATTTAGAGATTGAGGATCTGCTTTCGCAGCCGTTGGCACTGCCAAGAGAAGAGCCAGAGCGATGATGAGCTTGGTGCGATTCATGTCGTCCTCCGTTTCATCCGGTGCTGCTGGGGTCGCTTGGAGGCGAAAGCCGAATGGGCTAGACTAGGAAGCGCGCCAGGAAGGTGAAATGTCCCGAACGGCCCCTGAAATTGAGCTGAAATCTGCTGAAACGATCACGTTCCGCGGTTTCGTCTTCCTGACCAAAAGCAAAGAACTCCGAACCGTCGAAGGCAAAGCGGTCAATCTTCGCAGCCAGTCCGCCGAGGTGCTCTCGGTGCTCGCGGCGCGACCGGGCGAAATCGTGTCCAAGGATGCTCTGATGCAGGCGGTTTGGCCCGATACCTTCGTGACCGGCGACAGCCTCACTCAATGCATTGCCGATATTCGCCGCGCGTTGGGGGACGACGCGCACGTGATGGTGGAAACCGTCCCAAAGAGAGGCTACCGACTGAACGCCGATCTATCGGACGCGGCGGACCCAAACGCCGCAGCCGGCACGGAACGTGCCAGGACCCGATTCTCGCAGCGCGGCTTCATTCTTGCTGCACTCGCTCTCCTTGCGGCAGCGATCGGCGCATACTACGGCGCGGAAGCCTGGCGAGCCGCTCCCGTTCGTTCGAGCGACATGCCCAGGATTGCGATCCTTCCCTTCGACGACATGAGTGCAGGTGCGGACAAGGGATATCTCAGCGATGCCGTTGCCGAGGGGATCATCACCGAGCTGGCGCGGAGCAAGACTTATGCCGTCATCGCCCGGAACTCGAGCTTCAGGTACCGCGGTAAGCCGATCGACGCCAGACAGATTGGAGATGAACTCGGCGTCGACTACCTGCTCGAAGGCAGCCAGCAGAAGATCGGAGACCGGCTGAAAGTGTCCGCCCAGTTGCTGAATGCGCATGACGGATCACATGTCTGGGCCAACTCCTACAACCGGGAGATTGGCGATCTTTTCGTCGTCCAGGAGGAAATCATCCGCACGCTTGCGGATCGGGTCGGAATAAGGATCGAGCGACCGTTGCCACAGAGCGATGCCGCGCAGGTCAGCGCGCTCCGCTATTACCTGATGGGGAGGGCCAAGATCGGAGAGGATATCTCAGCCGAGGGGAACGAGCTGTTAAGGCAGTTCAGCCTCAAGGCGATCGAAGAGGATCCGAACTCCCAGTTCGGCTATATCGGGCTGGCCTGGTACTGTCGCAATGACGCGGTATTCGGGTGGCACGCGCAGGAACACAACCGGAACGAGGCGTTGAAACTCGCTGCCAAATACGCCGACAAGGCCATCCTGCTCGCTCCTGATGACGCAGAAGCGCATGAGGTCCGCGCCAGCATCCACACCGAAGCCGGAGAGGTCGAGCAGGCCCTTGCCCAGTACGATCAGGCGATCGCCTTGAACCCGAGCAACTCGCATATCCTCGTCATGAGTACGAACGTGCTGCTGTATGTTGGCCGCGCCGACGAAGCGATCGATCGGATCGAGCAGGCCAAAGGCATCGATCCCTTCCACCCTGACTGGTTTCACTGGCAGATGGGCTGGGCGCTCTGGGAAAAGAACGATTGTGGGGCGGCGCTGGCTGCGATGCGGAAAATGTCCAGGATCCCGAGCGGCGCACAGCGCATGCTTGCGGGGATCCACGCTTGTCTAGGAAACAAGCGAGAGGCAAAGGAAGCGCTTGCGGTTTTCCTCCAGAACACTCCCAGTGAATCCATCAGTAAAGAACGCAGGGAGTGGGACAAGATTTGGACCGCACCCGGAAGCCTCGACCGCTGGATCAAGCAGATGCGGTTCGCGGGGTTGCCGGAGTGACGGCCGACCGTATGCGGCCCAGCAGAAGTCATGGGCTGCAAACGACCCTTGAAGTGGGCCACGAGCGCTGGTGGCCCTCACGCTCAGGGCGCCGATGCGTACCAAACACCTTCATTTCCTCAGTTTTATGTTGCGACTTGCCAGGCTGGCCGATGGCCAGCCTGATGCGGCCGCGGAGACGATCGCGGTAATGCGCCAGGCCCATCCGCGCTTCACACTCAAGGTCTTTCGTCGCTAGGAACCCTACAGGGAGGCGGAGGTGCTCGATAAGCTTGTCACGCTCCTGCGCCGTGCCGGTATTCCGGACTGACCTTGGTCGTCTACTTGCCGCCTCGCCTGAACCAGTGGCAGCTGCGTCCGCAATTACTATCCTGGCGACGCATGCCGCTGCGTCCGCTTTGGGGAACGCGAGCTCGATGACCGACATTGTGATGGGTTTCGGATGCCGGCCGTCTACTGAGATGGCGTGGCTCGAGGCCGGCGTCCGGAAGCCTCCAGGGAAGGAACCCGCGGGGTGGAGATTTCGGT
>NZ_JAMYQC010000054.1:0-30224 GCF_040320645.1 Mesorhizobium sp. M0633 | reverse complement strand
CGAAGAATATCATCGCGTCTCCCCATCAAAAACTTGACGCCGGCACCGCGGTGCTCAGGTCCTCATGGCCGCCGGATACACGTCTGCGGTCTTCACCGGATGGGTACGTTCTGTCGCAAACTTTTCGGAAAGGTCATTTGCTGCATGACGCTTGCTCTTTTCCGGGAGTTTGTCATGTTCAAAGGCCGCCATTTTGATCGATCCGTGATCCTGCTGTGCGTTCGCTGGTATCTTGCCTACAATCTCAGCCTGCGCGATCTGGAAGAGATGATGGCCGAGCGCGGCATTCACGTCGACCATTCCACTGTCCACCGCTGGGTCGTGCATTTTTCGCCTCTGCTGCTTGAACGCTTCAACCGGAGAAAACGTCCGGTCACCGGCAAGTGGCACGTTGATGAAACTTATGTCCGGGTGCGTGGTCGCTGGATGTATCTCTACCGCGCCGTCGACAGCGTGGGCGACACGGTCGAGTTCTTCTTCAGCGAAAACCGTGACCTGCCCGCGGCCAAACGCTTCTTACGGAAGGCCCTGCAGCGCCATGGCAGGCCGGAACGTATCGCCATCGACGGCAGCCAGACCAATCACGAGGCCATCCGATCTTGCGATCTTGAAATCGCCTGCGGGATCGATCGCGACGAGCACTGAAGCCGATCAGAATCCGCAAGAGCCAGTATTTCAACAACCGCATCGAACAGGATCATAGGCGCATCAAGCGCCGCGTCCGGTCCATGCTCGGCTTCAAGTCAACGACAACCGCCAAAATTATCCTCTCGGGCATCGAGATGGTTCATATGATGCGCAAACGACAGGCGAGGTTTGCCTACAATCCCACGCCCTCCATTGCCAAGCAGTTCGAAATGCTCGCCGCATGAGCGCCGCGTGACGCTCAACCTGCCCGACCTCAGCTGGAGTTTGCGACGGAACCGCTTATGCCGTTATAGATTTTTCCGCTTTGGCCGCCAAAGCCGTGACAACACGCATAGCGCCCGACAAAGAAGCGGCGGTTGCGGCGATCCTGAACAAGGTGCGGTCCCTGCGCGCCAACGCATCCGACACCGAGACTTTCGATCGAAATCTGAGCATCGTCGAAGATGCTTTGCCTGATCTAGTCGATTAGCCGAGCCGATCTACGGCGATCGCTAACAACAAGCCTCCAGCCCAACCGCGACAGCCGCATTTTTGATGCGCCAGCCGCCACGTAAAGCGGTGCCAGAGATACCTCCGCCCCCGGGACTTGACCCCTCGCTCCCGCTCCTCGTCGCGAGGCAGTTGTTCAGGAGATTCTTTCAGGTTCGCCAAAGCAGGAGCCGCAGCCCTGCAAAACCAAAGGCGGCGGCTAAAACAACTTCAATGCCTCGCCGCGCCCGACGGTACATCCTGACCATGGGCTGCGTGGAAAACACGACGGCATACCCGCAAAATATTGTAACGCTGAGCACCGCACATCCTGCAAGGATGACGATGACATCCGTAGGCGAGGCGTCCGGCCCAAGGCCTAGCGTCACCAGTGCAATCCAGGCGAGAATCGATTTCGGATTGCTGAGGTGCATCAGCAAACCGCGCCTGTAGAGACCGAGCCCTGAGATCGGCCGGCGTGCTGTACTAGGCGCGGCATCATGCTGGTCCGGTGTCAGAGCACCCCTTCCTGCCTTGAAAGCTAAATAGAGCAGATAACAGCCTCCGAGAATCTTTAGAATGACGAGCGCCTGGGCGTAGCTTGCCAAAAGCGCGGAGATGCCTGTCGCCGCCATGATGCCCCAAAAAATCGATCCGGTGACGACGCCGGCTGACAAAGCAAGGGCTGCTTGGCGCCCTTGCTGCATTGCCGTTCCCATGATCCGCATTGTGCTGGGACCCGGGCTCCCCGCTGCAACGACGTAGGCCGTATAGACAATTAGCAGGTGATTCAGATGGTTGAGCATCTTGGATCTTTCGCCGGTCTCTCACGCCTGATTCATTTTGGGGACTACGCCCCAGACGTCGCACTGAGAGCCTGCATCAGGTCGTCAATGATGTCCTGAGGGTGCTCAAGCCCCACGGACATTCGCAGCAATCCGCCTGGCGCTTTGGACTTCGCACCCTCGACGGATGCGCGATGCTCGATCAGGGAGTGCGTCCCTCCAAGGCTTGTCGCACGGACAACAAGGTTGAGGCGGGCAGCCACCGCCATCGCGGCATCGGTTCCACCTTCGACGATAAAGGAAAGCATCGCTCCGTAATCGCTCATCTGCCGTGTAGCCAGATCGTGTCCCGGATCATCTTGCAGGCCCGGAAAAAGTACTTTCTCGACGCGGGGATGGGACGACAGGGCCTCCGCAACCTTCTGGGCGCCTTCACAATGAGCGCGCATGCGGATCGGCAAGGTCTGCAGCCCTCGCAGTGCCAACCAACAGTCGAAGGGTGCCGCGACGCTGCCCTTGTGTTTCTGGACCATCCGTAGCGGCCGTCCGAGAGGCGATGAATGCGGCACGACAACGACGCCCGCCATCAGATCCGAGTGGCCGCCAATGTACTTTGTTGCCGAGTGCATGACCGCGTCCGCCCCAAGTTCAAGCGGGCGCTGAAGCACGGGCGTGGCCCACGTGTTGTCCACCACCGCCAAGGCACCTGCCTCGTGCGCGATTTTGCAGATGGCCGAAATGTCGACAACGCGGATCATCGGGTTAGACGGCGTCTCGACCCAAACGAGGCCAGTCCGCTTTGAGGTGACCGCATCGCGCACAGCATCCAGATCCCGCATATCGACCGCGGCGAAGTCGAAGCGAGAGCCGATATCGGTTTCGTCCATCAGCGAGCGGATGCCAAAATACATATCATCAGGAAGGACGATCCGTCCCGTCGAGGGATGGCTCTCAAAGACCGCAGCGATTGCAGCCATACCCGACGCAAAGGCGATGCCTTCGTATCCTCCCTCGAGCGCGGCCATCGCCGACTCGAATGCATTACGTGTCGGGTTTGCATCACGCGTGTACTCGAACCCAAACGGAAACGAACCGTCGGCACCGCGCTCGAAGGTCGTGCTGGTATGAAGCGGTATTGAAACCGCGCCCGTGGATGGATCGAAAGCTCGACCGCTGTGGATTGCCTTCGTTTCAAAGCGCACTGGCCAATTCCTGTTTAAGGCGCGGTTGCAATTTTGCGCCGGTCATTATAGTGACCGTAGCCGATGCGAGAGGCCAAGTCAATATAATGACCGACATCCCGACACCTTTAGAGACCGAGCAGGAGCTTGGCCAGGCGATTGCGATCCGGATCCGGGATCTTAGGCGCGACCAAAACCTGACCCTTGATCGACTGGCCAAACTGACTGGCCTGTCCAAAGGGACGGTTGTCGCACTTGAGCAGGGTAAGGCAAACCCGAGTATCGGCATCCTTTGCCGTTTGGCGGCAGCGTTTTCACTATCTGTCGCCGATTTGCTAAACGAGGCGCCTTCCACGGCCCCCGACCACCCGATCGAACGGAGCGTGTCAAGGACGCTTTGGACGAGCGCCAAAGGCAGCCGGGCGCAGCTTCACACATCGACCTCGGGACGCACGATGTTCGAACTTTGGAGCTGGGTCCTCATGCCGGGTGATGTGTTTGCCGCGGATGCGCACAGTCCCGATACACGCGAACTGCTCTCCGTTACCCAAGGCTCGCTCAAGGTCACGGTGGGCAGCCACGAGATCATCCTAAATGCAGCCGAGAGTGCGCGCCTCGTTACAGATCAACCCCACACATATGCCGCGGCATCCGACGTGCCCGCCCACTTCTCGATGGCGGTTCTTGAACGCGGCGGACAGCGGGTTCCGGCACCCTCGTCGCAGGCAGCGAAGTCGCGCGTTGCTGTTTCGCAAGACCTCGCCGACCACTGACAACCGCCTTCAACAGGAGATCCCCTTTGTACGTTCCTCCGCATTTCGCCGTACCCGATCAGAACGCCCTCTTTGATCTTATCGAAAAACACCCGTTTGGTATCCTGATCACCCACAGCAATAGCACACTCGACGCCAACCATATGCCCTTCGAGCTGGATCGTTCAAAGGGCGATAAGGGCGTCCTCAATTGCCATGTCGCCCGTAAAAACCCGGTCTGGACGGAGGTTGCCAATGGCGATGAGGTCCTCGTCGTCTTCCGTGCGGCCGACGCCTACATCTCGCCGAACTGGTATCCCAGCAAACACGAATCCCATAGGCAGGTGCCGACCTGGAACTATCTCGTTGCCCACGCCCATGGTCGCATCACCGTCCGGGACGACGAGCGCTATGTGCGCCGCAACGTCGCGAAGCTCACTCACATGCACGAGGCCAACCAGCCGGCCCCGTGGAAGATGGGCGACGCGCCGAAGGATTTCATTGACACGATGGCCAAGGCGATCGTCGCCCTGGAGATCGAGATCACCAGCCTGGTTGGAAAATTCAAGCTCAGTCAGAACAAAGAGCTGCGCGATATCCAGAACGCCGGGGAGACACTGACTGCTCAAGGCGCTGTTGAAGTGGGACAGGCGATGCTCGCGGCTGCGGCGGCCAAACCCCAATAGCAACTATCTTGTCCCGACAAAGCACAGGTGCTGGATTCCCAACGGGTGACCTTGAGCCGGAAACGGGACCAAGATCTGACACCCGCGATGGGGCAGGTAGCAGATTTCGATATCATGCCCGCAAACCGAGGCACGAACGAGTCTCGGCGACATTGTCCCTGCACTCTCCCGCGCCTTAACGGCCGGCAAGCGATCTGTGCTCAGCGCTCGTAATCGTTATCATTTGAGCGCTGGGTCTTGCGGTCCTGTTCTTCAGCCTGCTGAGCCTTCTGCTTGTTGGCGTCCTTCTGCTTGGCTCTCACCTTCTCCTGCTCGGTGCCTGTGCGCGGCTGCTCCGGCTCGCGGGGATTGTCCCGAGTTGGAAGGTCTCGTGCTCGCGCCTCGCGCTCGTGGATCGGCTCGCCACCGCCACCACCACGACGCTGCTGCTGCCGCTCGAATCGCAGCCGCGCGAGACGGTCGTGCATCTTGTCGTTGACCTCTTCACGATACTGTTCGAACTGCCCTTGATGCGCCGGCGGCAGCGTCTCGCGCATGTTGTCCAGAGCCTGATTGACGCGGGCCATCTGACGCCGCATTTCCAAGGGGGTTTGCGCCATGTCCAAATCTCCTATCAATGCATTCAATTCTCTCATACCGGGATGGGACAGGAAAGACTTCTGCCCCGATTGATCCGCTCCGCGACCCGCGGCAGGACCTGGTTGCCCCTCCCCTGTCCGATCGCGACGGAACTGCAGAAAATTGTTGCCGATCGACTCCGCTGCCGTGAGAGCCTGACCGACCACGCCCGCGGTCCGCATCGTCGTCACAGTCTTTTGCCATGCGGCAGCGATTGCATCGCCGTTCACGACAAGGGATTGTCCATCCAAACGGCGTTGCCGCTTGGCCTCCACCCGCTCGATCGTCCTGGCGCTGACCTGATAGCGCGGATCGCTCTGGGCGCGGCTATAAGCCCCGGCATGCTCCTTCGTGAACGGACGCGTCATCGCATGGTCCATGCGCCGCGTCGCCACCATCGCAATGCCGTTCTCGCGTGCTTTTTCCGCAAAGGTCTCGCGCCAGGCTGCGAGATCCGGCTTGTAGAATTTCAGGCGCTCGCCGTCGGCTGACCGTGCCTGCACCATTGCATGGATATGGACGTGCTTGGTGTCGTTGTGATGCGCCAGGACGAACTTGTATCCTGGCGCTCGCTCCTCGAGCACGCCGCGCGCCGCGGCCATGACGGCGTTGGCATCGGTGCCGGCTCTTGCCGAGAAAAGCAGGTGATAGGCATTGCGGCGTTCACGCCCCGAAAACTGCGGGCGCCATTGTTCGTACACCGCAGCCGCAGCCTTGGTGGAACTCTTCACCCCAGGCACGGGCTCGCCATTTGCGTGGCGGACGTGGCTGTTGGTGCGGATGAACTTCTGCAGGAAATATTTCGCTTTGGGTTCACGGCTCACGGCCGCCGTCACCTCTGCCTTGGCGACCACCCCCGCCGCGCCCATGGCCTCAGACAAACGCGCCTCGACCTTGTCGAGCGCCTTGCTGCGCGAATTCTCCCGACCGCCGGCCAGGACTCGCGCAAGCGGCCCTGCCCGCTCATCGGTATGTGCGTAAACCTGCACCGTCTGTCCGTTCTGCGCGTAGATGAACGGTTTTGCATCGAATGCCTTCTTCAGCGCCTCGCTCAAGGCGGCATCGGTGGCCTCGCCGGCGAGCTCGAAACGAACCTCCAGAAAATTGGTATTTTCCAAGGGCGGTTCGAACGTCTCGCAAAAAGTCTCCAGGAACGCCTTTCGTGCGGCGCCTGTCGCAAGGACCTGCCCGTCCTCGTCGAAAATCTCGATGTCGTGTTTCTCGCCTTTTTCGTCCTCGCGCTTCCCGATGTAATTGAGCAGCCGCGCGGCCGCTTCCCTGGTCGACGGCGGATTGGGCATGACCTTGAACACGGCAGGCTGCGCGCCCGCCGCATAGCCTGCCCTTGCCGCGACGGCCCGCGCCTGATAGCCCGCCCGCGCCGCTCGTCCTGTAGCGCCAAAGCGGTCAGCTCCACGGCCACCGCCGCCGCCGCGCCGCTTCCAGTCTTCCTCCTCCTCTTCCGGCCGGAAACCGGCGAGCGTGGCGCCATAGACCATGATCGGGGCGCTAGCGGCCTTGTGCGAGCTCGCAGCAGCAGTGGCCTGCGGAGCCCCGCTGGACATCGAACCCCCCGCCGCCCCCAATCCTCCCGGCGACGAACGAGGGACGCTCGTGCCGCCACCTGGCGTCGAGCCCTGTTGTCCGTGCCCGAAGCGTCCGCCGCCACCGGTCAGCTCATAACTCCTCATCGCCTGGAATTCGCCTGCCTCGCGTCGGGCGCCCGTCAGAGACTTGTCGTCGTCCAGCTCCTCACGCTTCACGCCGGACTCGCCCCGCAGATAGCGTTCGATTTCGGCCGCGTAGCCAGCAAGACGACCGCTCATGGCCTGGCTTCCCGCGCCTTGCGAGACTCGACGG
This sequence comes from Mesorhizobium sp. M0633, assembly GCF_040320645.1. Lineage (NCBI taxonomy): Bacteria > Pseudomonadati > Pseudomonadota > Alphaproteobacteria > Hyphomicrobiales > Phyllobacteriaceae > Mesorhizobium > Mesorhizobium sp. M0633. Next base: position 23,226 of record NZ_JAMYQC010000054.1, on the reverse strand, counting down.
TCATCGTTTTCAGTTCATCGCGAAACTGCCGCACGAGGTCGCCCACGGCGATCAGCGCCTGCTCAAGATCCTCATCATGGGCAACACGGCCGTCGTTCATGGCGCGCACGGCCTGATTGAAATTGACGCCGACGCGCCGCAGCTGATCAGTCATCTCCACGATCGCCGGCCGCAACGCCTCTGACGCGATAGGCAGATGCCCGGCCTCTGCCCGCACAAGACGCCGCACGACTTCGCTGACGGTCACGCCGTCCCGCTCCGCAATGGCTTTGAGGCTGGCCAGCTCGTCAGCCGAAAACCGGATGTGCGTCACCTCGCCATAGCGTCGTGACGCGGTCTTGGCCGCTTTCTGGGCGTCTGCATCCATCTCTCAAGCCCGCTTGCGGGCACTAAGGCCCGCCAGGACCGCGCCGCCTATTTTGTGTATCACAAAATAGGCTATCCTGCCAATAAAAAGCAGAAATGAAATGATTGAGGGCGTGTCTTCTCACCAGCGCAGTTGTCGACGGCACGGCCCGACTGCAGCGTCGCAATGTCTCCATCGTGATTTGTTGTGATGTGGCGTTGAAGACTTGTTTCCATGTTAACATGGAAAACATCAGGGCGGTCCGCACTCCGGTCAGCCCGGCAGATCATTCCTCGCATGAAGATGGCAACCGCCGCGTTAGTGACTGCACCCTGAGCGAGCCTTTATCGATGGGCGCCTGGGTTGCCAAACCGGTCTGCCCCGTTGACTATGCCACCCATGTTTGGACTGTAATATTGGTCCATGTGTCCATGATGACTTGTTTCCATGTTTACATGGACACAAGGAGCCCACGCCGGAAGGAGGCCCCCCATGATCATCTCCGCTGCGATCCCCAAGGGCGGCACTGGCAAATCAACGATGCTGCGCGCCCTCGCATCCGTCGCGCTGCATCGGGGCTATTCGGTCACTCTTGTCGACGGCGACCGGCGGCAGAACATAAACCGCTGGTTCCAGATGCTGGGTGAGGCTGGCAATCGTCCTGACAGGCTGCAACTGGTGAGCGCGATGACTCCGCAGGAAATCCTTGACGCCGCAGCCACTCACAACGGTGAGCGCTCCGTCGTCTTGATCGATACGGAAGGCACCACAAATGACAACCTCATGGCCGGGCTCTTCGCGGCCGATATTGTCGTCGTGCCGGTCTATTTTGCCCTCGACGATGTGACCGCCGCCATCCAGATCACCGACCACTACATCCCGCTGGCGGTCGAGAGCCGGGGTAAACCGCTGCCTGCGATATTCGTGCTGACTAAGCAGACCATCATCGATGGCAGGGCGCGAGCCCTGACCGAACTGCGCGCCATCATCCAGGCCAACGGCACGCCGATTGCAGAACACGTCCTGCACAATCGTGTTGCCTACCGCGATCTTCAGACCGGGCAGACCCTTTACAGCCCCGCGGTGCCTGATGCGAAGGCGGTTGCCGAGAGCGAAGGGGTCTTCGACGACCTTCTGCAAACCTTCATCGAAGCCACAAGGAACGCGGCATGAGTGAAGAACCCGCACCGAAACCCGGTCACGACAAGAAAGCCCGCATGATGAAGGCGATTTCCACGCAGCCGCCGGCACTGCCGAGCATGTTCATTTCATCGCCGAAGATCGAGGCGCAGAAGCTGGAGCCGAATGTCGGATCGGCGATGTCGCAGACGCCCGAGCCGGCATCGGGTGCAAGCCCTGACTTTCGCAAGCTGCTGCGGCAGGGTCAGAAAAAGGATCCGATAGCCGGCAAGAAGATTCGCGAGGAGGAGATGATCCGCTGCGGGTATTACCTGACGGCTGCGGAGCAGCGCCATTTCAAGCTGCTGGCGATCAGCAACGGCCACAGCATGACCGAACTGCTGCGAAAGGCTGTGCAGGATTATATCCGCATTCATAAGCACAAACTGCCGAAGGAATGACCGACGGTATGGAGCCGCTATCGCCTGTTGCGACAGGTGATGTTCGTGGCTCTTTGCTATGTGCGAAAAAAAGGGCCCGCGACGATACTTCGTCGCGGGCCCTGAGATGTTTGCCTACTTGGATTGGTTGAGGTGTTTCAGCAGTTGACCAAGGAAGTCGTCCCGGTCCGGAAGCGCACTGGCTGCCGCTTTGTCGCCGACCAGCTTTGCCGCCAGTTTGGGCGACAACGGCATGAAGTCGTAGCCGTGTGAGATGGCTGCATGGCGAAGATCGTCAAGCGCTTCGAACGCGCGATCGTGGGTGCCAAGCCAGAGCGCGGGCTCGTCGGTTTCTTCGTGGGGGAACGCTTGCAGGAAGTAGGTCCGAAGCGGTGGGTCGTAGCCGATGACAGCGTCTGGATCCGAGCGGACCTGTCCGGGGACGGTGCCAGTGACAGCGATGGTGTAGCGGCTCATTGCAACCTCCTTTTGCCGGTGGGGAGCCGGCCCCTTGCGGGGCCGGCCACCGATGCCTCACTGGGGGTTGTTCCAGAGGATGACCTTCTTGTTTTCCTCGCCACCCGGGGCGGGAGCGAGATTGCCGAAGATGACGCCGATCTCGGGGGCTTCCAGCTTGACCGAGAGGTACTCCTCTCCCGAACGCTGGCAGATGCGGTGCCAGCCGGCTCCGATCTCGAAGCCCGTGCGCTTGTTGACGATCCGGTAGTCGGGGGCGTCCTCGCGCGACTTGTTGGTGTTTGGGATCAGGGTGATCGGGGCATTGACCCGGAGCGTGGCAAAGACGCCTTCCATCGAGCCGTCGGACTTGGTGGTGAGGTTTGCGATCGTGGTGGCCATGGTAGTTCTCCTTCGGTTGCATCGGGGCCATTCCCGATGGCGCCAAAGGAGAGGGCCGTCCTGCTGCGGTCATCTCGGCGAAAATTCTGGAAAATTCTATTTGCCGAAAAATTGCGGGCAGGCCCTTCGCCTGCCCGCAGACAAAAACAGAAATCGAATTTTCCTGAATATTCGCCGAGTGTACCCCCAACGGGGGTTGACCGCACAAAGCGGGCGGTCGTCTACAAAGGCGACATGAAACGGGAATGGCCCCGATGCAACCGAAGGAGAAGAACTCAGGCCACCATCGCTAGATCGCCGGCGCAACGCTGCCGGATCGCAGGAACATGCTGCAGCCTCTCGGGTCATGTCGTCGGCATCGCCAACACATCGACCAGCAGCCCGGCGCGTGACCGCCTTGCATGTTCGGTATGGCGGCATAGCGGTTTCGAGATCGGAGCCGGCTGGCAGCGAACTTCACGCCCCTCGGGGACGATACCGCGCAGTCAGGTTGGATGACCCGGCAAGCCAGGATATTGTTCGGCACGCTTGCACCCGCTTCAGAGGCGAGAAGCGTCAAGATGATCATCCGTACAACGCCCCGCGGCTCTGCGCGTGGACCGGTTTCGAAAGGGGCCGGCTCCGTCCGCTCATACAAGTGGTTAGGCGGCGAGGAGCCGGATCACATATCGGATTGAACCCGCAGGGCCTGTCGGCAGGACCGCATCCATCATCCTGGCAACGTTAGACGCTCATCCGGCGTCATGCGGGCTTCGGCTTGGCGGCGAATGTCCGGATCAGCATGGCGGAGCATCGCGCACCAGTCTTCCACATTGTACGTGGTCGCCATCCGGCCCCTGGCCAGATCGTAAATGACGCACGGCTTGTTCGCGATGGCGAGCCGAAGCACGTTGACGGCCGTGCCCGGTGATGCGCCGTCCCAGACCATCATCCCAAAGTCGGCGCGCCGCACCATCTCCCGGTCCTTGGCGGCGTGGAACCAGTGCTCGTGAGCTCCTTCAGGAGAAGGAACATGGTAGGCGGCCCAGTCGCCCAGATTGTTGCGGGGTTCCTTGCCGGCATGGAAGACCCCGACGTGCTCGTACTTGTAGCCGGCGAGCAGGCCCTGCGCCTCGGCATCGGCTCCAGGCGCGTCGCCAACCAGCACGCCGTGCTCGGCAGCAACGATTGCGCCGATGCGAGCGATGGCAGGTTCCGGCAGCTCGAATATCTCGCGTGATCCACCTATGAATATCATCGACATGGTGACTTTCCCTTCTCTCCCGCGTCCCCCGCCCCGCGCCGGCCGCCCTCTCCCCTGGCCCTGCGCGAGGGATCGTCACCCGAAGGCCGAGACGGCAAAGCTGGCTCGGGAAGCGGCGGGACGCCGCGACGAGAGCCCGGCCGGCCGCAGGCCGGCGCGCCCGGATCCTGCAGCTGCCGGAGGCGCTACGCGCATCTGGCTAGTTGCGCTTCGCGCTTGGAGCTAGTGGTCTTTGTCGGCCAGCCAGAGGCTCACGTCCTGGATCGAGCGCATGGCCGCGAAAGAGAACGTCAATCCAGACGGCTGACGCGGCGGCCCTCGCTGCGCGCTTCGATAAAGGCGCCTGCGATTTTCATCATGAATGCCTTGCTGAAACGACCGAGGGGCTTACCGTCGGCTTCGATGTACCAGGAGCGTTCGGCAATATCGTAGTTGTATTCGTCAACCACGATCCAGCAGCGTTTGAGATCGGTCAGACCGGCGCGGCGGCACTCGATAGTGGAGATTTCCAAACCGACCCGATCGCTGGTTGGTGGTTGGGTGGTTATCGCCAGGAGCGCGAGATGGGTCAGGCCATCTCTTGCGCCGCGGACAGCGATGACCACGCAGGTGGGCCGGCTCTTGCGGCCTTCCGTTTCGCCGCGCTCGTGTTGCCATGCCCAAAGATACGGGTAGGAGATCACCTGACCAGGCAGGAATCTACCGCTCATCATCGTATCCTTCCCCGCGCGCCAATCGGTCGATCTCGGCGGCGAAGAGTTCCGTGTGTTCCTCCGGCATCTCGGAGACACGGTATGCGCGGCGGGGATCGCCGCCGATGCGCATCCGTTCGTAGTGCTCGTAACTCATCAGCACGAACCGGGGTTTCCGGTGCTTGGTAAGAATAACGGGTTCGCGGCTGGCAACGTCGGTGACGTCGCCAACCTGCTTGTTGAGATCCCCCGTCGTGAACTGGCGCATGGCTGGACTCCTTATCGATCTCCATATTATCTAGATTTTCTAGATTTGCAAGAAAACGGCGCTCACGCGCCGTCCTCCGCGAACCGCCACACGGGGATGCCGAGCCGACGCGCCTTGTCGGCCAGGTTCTCGGTGATGCCGGAACCGGGAAAGACGATCAGGCCGTAGGGCACCACCGAGAGAAGCTGGTCGTTGCGGCGGAACGGAGCCGCCTTGGCGTGTCGGGTCCAGTCCGGCTTGAAGGCGATCTGGGTGACCTTGCGGTTCTCGGCCCAGCAGGCGGCGATGCGTTCGGCGCCACGCGGGCTGCCACCGTGGAGCAGGACCATGTCGGGATGCTTCTCGCGGGCCTTGTCGAGCGCGTTCCAGATCCGGTCGTGATCGTTGCAGTCGAGACCACCGGCGAAGGCAATCTTGGTGCCGGCTGGAACGAGCACCTCGGTTTCGGCGTGGCGGCGGGCGGCGAGGAAGTCTCTGGAGTCGATCACCGAAGCGGTCATCGCCTGGTGGGAGACCTTGGAGCCAGTGCGCGGCCGCCATGCCGATCCGGTTTGTGCCTCGTAGAGGTCGGCAGCCTCATCGCGCATGATTTCGAGCACGTTGCGGCGCTCGATATAGGTGATGCCCTCGGCCGTGAGCCGTTCCAGCTCGACCGACTTCACCTCGGAACCGTCCTGCTCCTGTTGGCTCGAACGCTGCGCCTCCTCGTTGCGGTCGAGGCTGCGGGCGACGCGCTCGGCGGCACGGTGGAAGACGTTTGCGAAGGACCAGAGCAGGTCGTCGAGATCGGGTTCGAGCCTGGTGTCGCCGAGCATGCCGGCGAAGGTCTCGACGATGCCGGCGAGGCCAGCCCGGATGGCCTCGTCGTCGGGCAGCGGGCGGGGATCAGGTTCGTCCTGCTTCGGGCGATGGCCGTACATCTGTAGTTCGAGGATGACGCGGTCGGTAGGCGAAGAGGCGTGGTAGGGCTCGTAGGCGTCGTCGAAAGGAAGCTCGTAAGTCATGGCGGTGTCTCCGTCGGTTTCGGCCGCGCCCATCGCGGCCTGACAGCGCATCCCGGCCGCGCCCCGGGCGCGGCCGCACCGAAGGCCGAAGCGCGAGCGGAGGACGGCGCAGCCGTTGCGGCCGTGACCGGGGGTTGGCAGGGGTCGCCTCTCGGGCAGGCCGCGGGCGCAGCCTCTCCGGCGGACCGCCGCCATAGCTGCAAGGCTTCCGGTGACGCCACCCTGCCGTCTGCCGGCCCGACCCGTTCATCCAGCTGGCAGGAAGAGACGGACATCCTCCGGGACGAGCTGATCGCTGAGCCATGCCGCGAGATGGGCCGGGCCGAGATGGCGCAGATCGTCGTTGAAGTCGCCGAGCTGCGGCTGCAATACCAGGGCGAGGATTCCGGCCTCCCCGGCGCATTGGCTGATACGTTCGATGCCGTGCCGGCCGGCGGCGTCGGCATCGGCTGCGATGTAGAGGCGGCGGCAGCCGGGTGGAAGCCTCAGGCCGGCAAGGTGATTGGCCGAGGTGGCGGCGGCCACCGGCAGCACCGGCATCACCACCTTAAGCGAAGCCATCGTCTCGAACCCCTCGCCCGCGGCCATGACCGGGACGGGCGCACCGGGCTGGTGGCCTAGCCAGATGCCGTTGCCCAGGAGATCCCCCAGCGAGCGGCGGGGATCGGCGAGCTGCGCCTTGCCCTGACCCGAAGGATCAAGCCAGGTGCGCTGCAGGCCGGTGATCTGCCCGTCGAGGCTGGTGACAGCGGCAATCAGCGCAGGAAGCGTCCGCGTCTCGCCGGTCACGAGATCCCTGTAGTAGCAGCCGGGATGGAAGCGCAGGGCACGGTCATGTGTGGAGAGCAGAATGCCGCGGCCGGCAAGATAGCGTTCCGCCAGCGTGCCCGCGATCGGCTGGGACATGGCGAACAGGCGACGTGCCGCGTCAGGCGAGCCGTGTTTCGCGGTAAGCTGGCGCTGCCGGCCAGGGTTCTGTGGCGGTGGCAGCGGCACGGAGAGGAAGCGACGTGCTTCATCCGCGACCGCGCGGAAGTTGACCAGACCACAGCTTTCGCGAATGACATCGAGCAGATCGCCAAATTCAGACGTCGCCTCATCGACCCACCTACCCGCCGGGCCCTTGGCGTTTGCCCTCAGCCGCACATGCATGGAACGGCCGCGCGTGTTGCGGACATCGCCGACGATCCAGTAATTGCCGGAGCGATGGCCATTGGAAAGATATTCGCGGCACACCGCCTCGGCATGTTCGCCAAGGCGGCGTGCCAGCTCGGAGGCCGAGCCGGTCATGATCGCCTCCCCTCAAGCCGCCGGGGTACGGTCGGTGACGCCAACCAGCGTATGGCGGTCGAGGAGCGCGGCGAGGATGGCGGACCCTTGCGCGGTCGTCGGGATGAACAGCCGGAGCTTCCAGGAGATGATCTCGGAGATCAGCCCCAGCGCCTTCAGCCGAGCGACCATCGCGTCGGTGAAGCCGATCAATTCGACACGGTAGTCATTCATGACGCGGCTGCGGCGCAGAATCAGGCCATCGGCGAGTTGCAGTCCGATCCGTCCGTCGACAAGCCCGGTCCAGGCATCTTCCGGCGCGAGCTTGGGTACATCGTCGAGCCCCAGATTGCGGAACATGGTCGCGACAAGGGTCGGCGCGATGTGACGCCCGATGATGCGTTCGCCGGCATCGGTCTGCATGCGATAGACTCGACAGTCGTCGTCCGGCAGCCGACGCCAGATCGGCAGCAGCAGACCCGTCACGGTGTGGAAAGTGCTGGTGGTGAATTCGGGGACGGCGTCGATTTCTGCCTGCCAGAATTCACAGAAGAGTTTTCGGTCGGCGGACTGCCAGTGTGTTTCGGCAAGGGCGTCGAGACCGAAGCGCAGCTCGTCCGTCGGCCGCAGCAGGCGCACGCGGTGTTCAACTGTGCCGTCGTCGAGCATGAGGCTCGCCGTCGGCAGCCGGATCGCCGCACGGCTGGAGCGGGCGTTCACCAGCAGAACCGATTGCGGTTCCGCCCGGACGATGGCCAGCGCGTCGACGAGGCCGAGCGGTTGGATACGGTCCTTCCGCGCGACCGTCAGGACATGCGACTGCGCGCCCGAGATCGGGTGCGCGTAGACGGTGCGGCGATCGGTGACGACGATGCTCTCCGCCGTGATGGTCTCCAGGCCCTTGTCGTAGGTGCCGGCGGAAATGGCGCCTTCTATTCTTCCCGCCATCAACTGCTCGAACACCTCGAACAGCAGGTTCTGGGTCTCGATGCGCAGCGCCAGCAGGCGATTGAGCCAGGTCGTGATCGGCGGTAGTTCGTCGCGCAGCCCGCCTTCATCCGTCGTCAGCGACAGGCCGGTTACCGTCTCGAAGGTCGTGAGCGAGCAGCCGTCGATCTTGCCCTGGTGCAACAGAAGATAGAACTGGCGAAGGGCCGCACGGGCATAGGGGCTTTCGAGATTGTCCTCGGACCGGAACAGCCCTGCCCCGCCGGTCTGGCGCTGGCCGCGCGTGATCGCGCCAAGCGTGTCGAGCCGTCGCGCGATCGTCGACAGGAATCGCTTGCCAGCCTTCACGTTGGCGGCCATCGGCCGGAACAGCGGCGGTTGCTTCTGATTTGTGCGGTGGGTCCTTCCGAGACCCTGGATGGCGTTGTCGGCGCGCCAGCCGGCTTCGAGCAGATAGTGCTTGCGCAGCCTCTGGTTCCTGGCCCCGAGATCGGCGTGATAGGAGCGGCCTGTACCGCCGGCGTCGGAGAAGATCAGAACGCTCTTGTCGTCATCCATAAAACTCTGGGTCTCGGCCAGATTGGCCGAGCCAGGGCGGTTTTCCACGGCCAGCCGGTCGATGCCGTCGCGGCCGGTCTTCTTGACGATGCGGCGCGAGCGGCCGGTCACCTCGGCGACGGTGTCTGTGCCAAAATGATGGATGATCTGGTCGAGGGCGCTGCCGACCGGCGGCAGCGATGCGAGTTTTTCGATCATCTCGCCGCGCCGGCGAACCGCCTCCCGGCATTGAACCGGGTTGCCATCTTCGTCGTGGACAGGCCGCGAACAGACATAGCCTTCGGCGTCCGAATATTCCTCGAACAACTGGGTGGGGAAGGAGTGCATCAAGTACCCGCCGACATACTCGCGCGGCGTGATGTCGACATGCAGGTCCGACCATTCCTCGGTCGGGATCTCGGCAAGGCGTCGTTCCATCAGCGCTTCGCCCGTCGAGACAATCTGCACGACTGCCGAATGGCCATCGGCAAGATCCTGTCCGATCGCGCCGATCAGGGTCGGCGTCATCATCGAGGTAATCAAATGCGAGAAAAAGCGCTGCTTGGTGCTCTCGAAGGCCGAGCGCGCCGCCGATTTTGCGTTGCGGTTCAGCGTGCCGGACTCACTGGTGATGTTGGTCGCCTCGAGTGCGGCGGTCAAGTTGTTGTGAATGACCTGGAACGCATCGGCATAGGGGTTGTAGATGCGGATCTGTTCGTCGGTCAGCTCGTGCTCGAGGAGGTCGTATTCGACGCCGTCATAGGAAAGCGAACGCGCCGCATAGAGGCCGAGCGATTTGAGATCGCGGGCGAGCACTTCCATCGCCGCGACACCGCCGTCCTCGATCGCAGCGACGAACTCGGCGCGGTTGGCGAATGGAAAATCCTCGCTGCCCCAAATGCCGAGACGCTGCGCATAGGCGAGGTTCTCGACCGCGGTCGCACCGGTCGCGGAAACGTAGACGACGCGCGCGTCGGGAAGGGCGTGCTGCAGCCGCAGCCCCGCCCTGCCCTGCTGCGAGGGCGCGACGTCGCCACGCTCGCTTTTGCCGCCAGCGGCATTGGCCAGGGCGTGCGCCTCGTCAAAGACGATGACGCCATCGAAAGATTTTTTGGCCCCCGACTGGTTTTCTCCAAGCCCTGTCTGGCTTTCTTTAATCCCCGTCGGGCCTTCGGTCCTTCCCGCCCAGTTTTCTCTGTTCCCCGTCGGGCCTTCGTCCCTCCTCGCCGGCTTCTCTCCAGTCCCTGTCGGGCCTTCGGCCCTCCCCGCCTCTTGGCCAACCCAGTCGAGGATCTGAGCGATCCGCGATTTCTTGCCCTCCCGTTCCTGTGAGCGCAGGGTTGCGTAGGTCGTGAACAGGATGCCTTCGGCAAGGCGGATCGGTGTGCCCTGCCGATAGCGCGAGAGCGGCTGGACGAGGAGTTTTTCCTGGCCGAGTGCTGCCCAATCGCGCTGGGCGTCTTCAAGCAATTTATCCGACTTGGAAATCCAGATCGCACGGCGGCGGCCCTGCAGCCAATTGTCGAGGATGATGCCGGCGACTTGCCGGCCCTTGCCGCAGCCGGTTCCGTCACCCAAAAACCATCCACGGCGGAAGCGGACAGCCTTCGCAGCACCTTCTGGTGCGGCCGAGACGACGTCGCAGGTCTCGTCGACCGTCCAGGTCCCGGCGAGATGGCCGCAATGGGCTTCGCCGGCATAAATGACGCTTTCAAGCTGAGCGTCCGACAGCAGGCACTTGTCGATGATCGCATCAGGAAGAAGCGGCCGATAGGAAGGTTTTGGTGGCGCGACGGCGGCCATTGCGGCCGACTGCACGAGCGGCGTCGGATGCGGTTTGGCGCGGGGGACGTGGATCGACTGGAGCGCATAGGGCTCGTAGATCGTGTCGGTGAGTCGGCCGCCCTCCTCTGGCATCCAGTCGCGCAGCTCATAAGCAAGGGGAACGGCAGGCATACTATTTGCCATGACCTGGCCAGCGGGCTTCGCCGGCGCAATCGGACGGACCGATTGAATTGCCTTTGGAGCAGCCTTTGACCCAGCAACGGGTGCCGCTCTCGCCGCGCATCGGGCGGCCATGTGCGCTGCTGCCTTCCTCAGGATCCCGTGCGACAGAGCGCCGATCGAATCCGGAAAGCCGCCCGGTGTGCGGGGCGGCAGATCCGTGATCCAGGAGAGCAGCGTCTCGACGTCAGCGGCCTTGCCCGGTGACCGGACGCAGCCGGTCGGGTCAGTGGCCGGCACCTTGTCGATTACCGTCAGCCGGGTTTCGGCGGTGGTGCCATGGCGGGCGTAGACACGGCCGTCGATCGCAGCGGTGAAGATGACGGTGCCCTGCTGCCGCAGCCGCTCAAAGGCGCGCCGCCATTTGGGGTTCTCGGGAGACAGCCCGGTGCCGGTGATGACGACCAGGCGCCCGCCCGAACGCAGGCGTGCGAATGCGGAGGAGAGGTGCCGCCATGCCGCGTCAGTGACGTGGCCGTCGACATGGGCGCCGACGGTGAAGGGCGGATTCATCAAGACGACGGACGGCTTGATCGCAGGTTCGAGATGATCGTCGATATGGGCAGCGTCGTGCCGAGAGACGGGCATGCGCGCAAACAGCAGGCCGAGGAGATCGGCCCGCGTCGCGGCAAGCTCGTTGAGGGCGATCGAGGCGCGCGCCATCTCGGCATGGACGGCGAGCAGACCGGTGCCGGCCGAGGGTTCGAGAACGAGGTCGCAAGATGCGATCGCCGCAGCGTGCGCTGTGACGAAGGCCAGCGGCAAGGGCGTGGAGAGCTGCTGCATGGCCTGGCTCTCGTCGGACCGTCGCGTATGGGTGGGAAGAAGTTCGGCGAGGCGCTTGATCATCGCCAGCGTTGCCTGCGGCGTGGTGGACCGGGACAGGATCGCAGGGCCGAACCGGCGCAGAAACAGCACCTGGGCGACTTCGAGCGCCTCATAGGCGTCCTTCCAGACCCAGAACCCTTGCGCGTCGCTGCCGCCAAAACTTGTCGTCATGGCCGTGCGCAGCGCGGCGGTGGTGACAGGCTTGCCCTGTTCCAGGAAAGGCAGAAGCCGCATTGCCGCCTGATAGATCGCCTGGGCGTTGTTGATGGGGGCGTGCGTCGGCGCGCTGAGGGGAGCGGCCGTCCGGGCAACGGCAGATGTGGTCGAAACAATGTTCATGGAGATGTCCTTCGCGAGAGGGGAGTGGCGCCCGCGCCGGCACTCTCTCCGCGCCAGCCGGGCCGCACTCCTTCCGGCTCCCCTTTGCCTCTGGCGCGATGCACCAAACGGGTTGCGCTCTGCGCAAAGCCATGACTTGATGCGCGGACAGGGATGCGGCGGCGACCTGGAGCTGCGGAGGTGATGCGACGGTTCAGAATTGGCAGTGAGGTCTACGAGGAGGGAGCGCCTGACCTGCAGGCGGCGCTGGCGAGCGCCTATGCCCGCACCGAGCGTCCGCTATGCCTGTGCCGCGAGCCAGGCTGCCCGATGTACATCGCCCGCATCGGCGACCTTCACCTGATCAAGCGCATGCCGCTGAGCGGCGGCGGGCATGATCCATCCTGTGATTCATATGAATCGCCTTACGAACTGTCCGGCCTGGGCGCCTTGATGGGCAGCGCGATACAGCTCGATCCGCAAAGCGGCTTGGCGGCTTTGAAACTCGATTTCAGCCTGTCGAAGACGGGGAGCCGGGCAGCATCCGTGCCTGCGGGGCAAAGTTCCGCCAGCGTAACCGCCGATCCCAGGAGGATGTCGCTGCGTGGCCTCCTTCATTATCTCTGGCACGAGGCCGAACTGACGGTCTGGACATCCCGATGGGCTGGCAAGCGACATTGGTGGAATGTCCGCTGGCATCTGCTCGAGGCTGCCGGGCAAATGACGGTGAGGGGCGGGCCGCTCGCGGATATCCTGTTCGTGCCCGAGCCATTTCGCGCCGAGAACAGGGAAGCGATCGAGCAGCGTCGCAACGCGGTTCTCGGCACGGCGCTCCCGCCGAAATCCGGCCCACGAAAGCTGCTGGTCCTGGTCGGCGAGGTGAAAGAGATTGTTCCTGCCCGCTCCGGTCAGAAACTCGTCATCAGGCACCTGCCCGGTTTTCCCTTCATCATCGACGATGCATTGCATCGGCGTTTGCCGGTACGTTTCGAGAAAGAATTGTCGCTGTGGGGAGCAGATTCCAGCTCACATCTGATAGTGATCGCGACCTTCGGATTGAACCCGGCCGGTCTCGCCATTGTCGAGGAGGTCGCGTTGATGGTGGTGTCCGAGAACTGGATTCCTTACGAGACGGTTCCGGAGAAGCGGCTGGTCGACGCGCTCGCCCGCCTTCGCGAGAAGAGCGTGAAGGGATTGCGCTACGACCTGCAAACCGACCAGCCGATCGCCAACGCTTTGCTCCAGAACAGGCAGCAGCCGATCGCGCTCTTTGTCGTCCCCGCCGGTGCGGACGAAACATTCGAGGCTTCGTTGCAGGATATGGTCGCGAACCGGCCGGAGATGGGTGCGTGGACCTGGCGGGTCGGTGACGGGGAGATGCCGGCCCTTCCATAGGCTGGGAACGACATCTCAGATTTCCATCAATGCCGTGAATCGATTGGCGGCCATCGATTCAGACATGCGTTGGACAAGGATCCCCGTTGTCTTGGACCATGACGGTATGGTGAGGGGTGACCAGCGATCGTCTTTTTCGGTGACCATGCTGTGGGTTTGCGAAGATCCGCGGCGTAAGCACAGTGGGCGCCTGATCGTTGTCAGCGTTGAACTCGGCATGCCATTCGAGCTGTCCGAACCCCGCGTTGCATCGGCGAGCGAGACGCTGGAGAGTTGGCTTTCGCATCGGCGTCCGTCCAGGGCGGCACCGCGGTCGATGGTTGCGTTGGGTGGACGATAGGCGTTGGCCAGCGTAGATGTGACCCGATCCCGCAACGGACAGATTCCCATCCGAAGGTGGTGCAATAAATGAAGCGGCAGAGCCGACCCTTCATCGTCGAGGTGAAGAAGAAGCGTGGCGACTCCGCGCGGCAGCGTTCGATCTGGGGAAATCTCGATCTCGCTGCGATCGACGCGGAAACGGCGCGGGAGCTGACGAAGATCAAGTCGGATGTTAGCTGTTATGGCGAGTCATCCGGCGGGTCGCGGCGTTCTTCGATAATCGCCCTGGCCTTCTCGACTGCCGCGATCGCCTTCGGCAGCCAGCGCTCGAACTCTACTTTGGAAAGGCCCATCGGCTGGGATGGTTCTGGATCGCGGAGGTTGGGACGGTCGGGCACGGCTGAGGACGAAGACCTCGTCCGTGTTGGCCTCGAACAGCATTAGGATGCGGTCGCCGATGGCGGCACATTCGTTGATCCAGCGACGATCGGAATCGCGGTACCTTGTAGTTCGATCGGGCGGCACATAGACAATCGTGAAGTGTGACAGCGTCTCGCCCGTCGGCGCCGCATAGAAGTGCTCTTCCACCTCGATGACGACCCCGCCGGTGCTGTAGGAGGTGGCGACCGTGTCGCCGGGACGTACGAGATCGGCGACCGTTAGCGCTCCTGGGGGCGTGCGCCGGTATTGGCGGCGATCTGGGGCACCGAGGCTTGCGGTGTAGGTCGAGTACGCCATAGGTGTCCTTGCCGGCCCCTGGCGGGTGTTTACGGGGGGTCCGCATCGTTGTCTCCTCCCCTCCTGGCGCCTCGTGCGCGAGTTGCCGGCAAGCGGCTGTCGATCTCGCCGTCCGACAGGTCTTCGAGCAGTTTCAGGATCGTTCGTGGCCACCGTTGTTGACGAGAACGACGCGTTTGCCACGGTGGTCCGCGGGCCAGGTGTGGGGATTGATCTCGCCGGCGATCCCCCTGAAGTCGGGATGCGTCGCGTTCCAGATCGCCTCGAGCTTTTCCGCGCGGGTCATGCTGTCGCTCGCGCCGGTCTCGTGGGCGATGATTGCGGCGCGCATCTTGTCCGGGGATTGCCGATCCGTGAGGTCGCAAAAGCCATGAAAACAGCGTTCGCGGCCCGGATCCGGATCGCGAAGAATACGCTGGTCACGTTGCCGGCCTTGAACTCCGACATGCCGAACATGTCGGTGCGCATGAAGAGCGGCGGCAGCAAATCGAGCATGGAGTGATATTCTGACGCGGTGATCCGGAACCACTCGCCTGAATAGGGAGTGCCGGAAAGCGGATCGATGAGTTCTTTGTGTCGGCTGAACAGTTGGAACATCTGCTCGCGGGTGGCGACGCCGTCGAGCACCTTCCTGAAGGGTGGATGTGCGGTCATGGGGTTCTCCTAAACGCGGGTCGGCCAGGCGCGGCATGAACCGCGTCGTCGCAACTGTTTGGTGGTGTTGTGGCTGTCGACTGGCCGAGCCTGCGGCCGGTGCGTGCACCGGCGGTGATGGTTTTTGCAGGGTTCAGGCGGCGCGCCGTTCGGAGGAACGCGAACCGTCTCGACCAACCCCAGTGATGGCGCGGACGGCGGCGGCGAGCGGCGGAATGTCGTCGAGCATGTCGAGCGCGACGAAGTGATTGGCTCCGCCGACATAATCCTTGCGCCCCTTGGTGCGGATCAGGATGCCGTGACCTGAGGACAAACCGAACTGGCCGACCTGGATGTAGGCACGGTGATGGTGCAGGGTGACTTCGCCGGAAACGGCTATGCCCGCCTTGTTCGAGCGCAGGTCAAAGCAGCCCGATGGCAGGTTTAGTTCGGCGGCGAGTTTCTTCAGCCGTGAACGGGCTGTCATGTGGAAACGCCTCTTCTGCTGCTCGTCATAGGAGCAGCTTCTGTTCCAATCAAACATGTCGATCTCCATGAAACGGGAAAGACCCGGCGATCGCTCACGCGAGCCCGGGCCCGTCTTCGGGTGGGGTTAAATGGTGGAACGGTCAGGCGGCCGTGCGGCCCTCGATGACGTCGGCGCCGACTTCAGCGGCAGAGACTTCCTCGAGATAGGCCTGACCATACTGGTTGTTGGCGAGCCAGCGTTCGGCCGCCTCGCGGTTCTCGGCGAGATGCAGGAGTTCCGGGCTGTCCCCGACTTCTTGCAGGACACGGACCATGCCGATCATGGGACGCTCGATGACCTCGAAACACAGGTCACTCTCGACGGACCAGGTGCGCCTGACCGAGACGATGATGATACCGCCCTGCCCAAAATCCCCCTCATGCAGGGTGAAATGGGCGGGCGAGCTATAGGTCGCGCGCTCGCGCGGCGGTTCCTTCTTGATCAGGCGGCCGACGCCGTTGCGGCTCTCCCAGAAGGCGAGCTTTTTGGTGAAGCGAGCCGGTGGTTTCGCGGTGCCGTCTCTGTACCGGATAACGCTCCCCAGAGGAGCGGATTCGTACACGATATGTGCGGACATGCGGGTTTCTCCATGTCGGAAAACGAAAAAGGGCCCGGCGGGAGTGCCGGGCCCGGTGCGAGCGTGAGGCCGATTATTCAGCGGCCTGGAGGTGGTCCGCATCGTCGCCGTCGATGGTCACAGGCTCATCGGAGGACGTATCCGCATCGTCGGCGAGGAAGGCCGGCAGCTCGGCGGCATCGCCGTCGAGAGCCGCCTCTTCCGACATGTCGCCGGCAACCGCGTCGCCCGCATCGGTAGCCACTTCATCGACCTCAAGCCGCAGCGGCTCGGGCAACCAGCTTGATCCTTCGAGAAGACGGGCGGCTTCACGGGCCATGATGTCCTTCTTCATGTGGTCGATCAGCTGCGCGGAGTCTGCGCCACGAGTTTCACGGACAGCCTGTAGAATCCGCGCCTTGGTGAGCCGCCCGAGGAACTCGACGGTAGGCGTCCAGCCGGCGTCGACCATGTCGAACTGGAGCGAGCGGCCAAGCACTTCTGCATGCTCGAGCGCCTTCGGTCGCCTGTTCCAGGGTTCGACCACCGCATTGACGGTCAGCGAGACGCAGTGCGCGAACAGCGCCTTGCGGCTTGCTTCGTCGAGGCCGAGAAGGAAGTCCCACAGGCCATCCGCTTCATCGGGCAAATCGCGATCCCAGGCTTCGTGCCGCTCGGCGATCTCCTTGGCCCACGATGTCTCGGCAAGACCGTCGACCTGGCTGAAGCTGCCGCTCTTCAGGCTGATCTCCAGGCACGTGTCCGGCGCGAAGCGATAGAAGACCTGCAGGACGAAGGCATGGAGTGCGGCGACGAAGGCGATGTCGACGTCACCGGCGAGCACGTTGCGCAGTGCCAGCGTCCGCTGCGCGGTCAGGTCGAAGACGAGCCGATCGGGCAGTGGCTTGATGCCATCGTCCTCGCCGTCGTCACTAGCGCTGTCGTTCACCGGCTTGCCGTTGACGACAACACCATCGCCACAGTCGTCGCCATTGGATCGGGCTTCGCCTTCAGCATCCTGTTCCTCGCCCTCATCGACGTCGCCGGTTTCGGTCCGCGGCTCGTCCTCGGACCGCACGAAACCGGCGTCGACCTGGAGCTTGCCGTTCGCGGAAAGCGTAACGAACACACCGGCAATGGCCTTCTGGGCGGGATCGTAGCTTTGAGGACGATCATTGATCGCATCGAGCTCGGCACCCAGTTGGTCGAGCTTCGCCTCGATTGCTTCGTCGGCATCCTCGGCCTGGGCGTAGTCCGCATCCAGCTTGTCGTATTCGGCCTTCAGCGCGTCGTAGCGTTCGATCTCCTCGGCGCTGAGCTCCTGCGCCTCGGCGTAGATGCGCCGCATGCCGGAGGTGTGGCCATAGGGAAAGCTGATCGCCGCCTCGACCCATTTCCAGCCTTCGGCGCGAATCGCCTCGGCATCCACCTTCAGCCTGTCGAAGACAAGCTGCTCGAGGAGCGCCGCATCCTGGAACCAACCGCCGGAATCCTGCTCGAACAGGTCGCGAAGGATGACCCCGCCGGCAGCCTCATAGGCTTCGGCACCGACATAGACGGCCCGGCGATCGTCGGCGCGAACGGTGGTCTCCGTCAGCAGACGCCTGATGTAATAGGGTTCCTGCGTGTGGGAGCTGGAGATTCGCTCCCAGACCTGCTCCTGGCGCCCGTGATCGTCCGAGATCGAGAAGGCCATGATTTGCTCAAGCCGGATCTCGTCATTCTCATAGAGGTCGAGCAGCTTCGGCGATACCAAGGCCAGCCGCAGGCGCTGCCTCACCGTCGCAGGCGATACGAAGAAGCGGGCACCAATCTCCTCGGGATCAAGACCCTGATCGCTGAGCGTCTTGAAGGCCCGGAACTGGTCGAGCGGGTGCAGGTCGGCGCGCCGCAGGTTTTCGGCAAGCGAATCCTCCTCGGCCGAGGTCTCCTGCCCGCGGTTGACGATGCAGGGGATTGGCTCGTTCTTCGCCAGGCGCTTTTGCTTGATGAGGATGCCGAGCGCGAGATAACGCCGGCCGCCGGCGGGCACCTCGAACGTGCCGGTCTCCTCGCCCTCGCCGTCGAGCACGGGACGGATGTTCAGGCTCTGGATCAGCTTTCGCCGTCCGATGTCCTCGGCGAGCTGCTCTATCGACACGCCGTCCTTGATGCGCCGAACATTCTTTTGCGACAGCATTAGCTTGTCATAGGGAATATTCTCCGCGGCGTTCATCGCGATCTTCTGAATGGCGTTCTTTGCCATGGTCAGGTTCTCCATGACGGGCGGCCCGGGGCCTCTCCCCGAACCTCCAAGCCCGTCAGGAACCTCCCCTCGCCCCTCTGCCTCCAGGCCTCACACCGGCGCCGGCCGCCTGCCGCAAAGCTTCGCTGGACTGCGGACGGCAGAGTGACTATATATCTTCCATGAACGTGGAAGGATTATTGTCATGCCGGGGTTTACTACCGAAGTGCTCACCGCCAATGAGGCGGCGGCGGTAACGCAGGTGCCGCTTAAGCAGGTGCATCGCATCATCGATGCCGGTTTGCTACGCGGCCGTGTCGAGACACGCCGCGGCAGCCGCGTCATCATCGGAGCGGGTCTCGTCGGCCTACGCCTCGCCTGGCTGACGGCGGAGACGCTGACGCCTGCCGCGCGGCGGCGGATCGTCGAGTACGCCATTGCCGATGATGCTGCGCCCGTGGTCGCGGACGATCCGCTTAAGATCGACCTGAAGCCGATCACCGCCGGGGTAAGAACCGGCCTCAGCCGGCTGAGGAAAGCCAAGGCCATGGTGGCGCGCGATCCAGCGGTACTTAGCGGTCAGCCGGCTTTTGTGGGAACACGCGTGCTTGTTCATGACGTTGCCGACATGCTCGCCAATGGCGATACGCCCGAGACGATCCGTGCCGCCTATCCGCAACTGACTCTCGACAAGATCGGGCTCGCGGCCGACTATGCGCTCGCCTATCCGCGGCGTGGCCGTCCGCCGGTCAAGCCGGCGTGGCGCAGCACGGCGGCGAAGTCGACACGCACAATCCGTCTCGACGATCTGCCGGCCGTTTCGTGAAATTTCCTGATCGACGAATGCCTGAGCCCAGAGCTTGCGAAACTGGCGCGCGAACGGGGTTTTCCCGAGTCGAGCCATGTGCGCTGGCTGGGCCTCGCCGGCGCCAAGGACCATATGGTGACCCGGCGCGCGGTCGATGACGGCTATGTGCTCGTCACGCACAACACGACCGACTTTCGCGGCCTCTATCGCCGCGAGGAGCTGCATGTCGGCTGGTCGCCTTCAACACCGCCCCTGGCCTGATGAGCCTCGATCTCCAGCACAGGCTCTTTCATCTCGCCCTTTCGGAGCTCGGTGGCGAGGAGGCATGGAACGAAGTGCTGGAGATTACGGTGGATGTCGAGCGTACCATTACAATCGAACGGTTCAACCTCCCGACTGACGGACCTCCGCGTTCGTTTCCTGCAATTGGGCTGCCAGAAGCCGCCGCGCGCACAACGAAAAAGCCCGCCGCGGGAGGAGGTGCGGCGGGCTTGATTTGGACGACAGCATTCGGGAGGAATAAATGCCGTCCCTGATCGCCAAGGTCGGGAGGAGGTGACCCGGACGAAACTCGATACCGACAGACTACTCCCTTCCGCGCAGCCGAGAAGCATTAATTGTGCATAGCAGCATTGCGATTTTGTGCAGCGCACACCTAGACCTGAGAGATGTGTTTGCCAGACCGGCAGCGCAGGCCGTGTGCTGCGCGCCGCAGCGATGCACATGCTTGAAACTGGCGGCATCAGCAGCCCGGTGACGCTACCTACTCCCGCCGCGCGCAGCATTGCAGTATCATGCTGCCAGATCGAGCAGCTTCTTGGCCTTGCCCTCCATCTCCAGGCGAACATCCTGATGCGGCTTGTCGCGCGCCACCCGCGTAATGCCCTGCACGAAGTCGAAAATCGAGGCGGGCGGGTGCCCCTCCTCCGAAAGCACGGCATCGATGATCTTCGTCGTCTCCGCCTTGGAGAAGCCGCGCTTGCGCAGGAAGCTCTGGCGATCTTCATCGTCGCGAGCGACGACACGCTCCCGCGAAGCCTTGATGCCATTGACGAACGGCATGGGCGAAGACTCCGCGAACTGGATCAGCGCTGGCTCGGCTTCCAAAGCGAAACGCGAGGCGGCATATTTGGAATGCCGGATGGTGATTTCCTGGAAATTTTCCACGCCCCATAAGTTACGATTCTGACAGACTGCGCGCAAATAGAAGCTGGCGATCCCGAGGGTGCGGGCTCCGACTTCGGAATTCCAGCAGTAGAAGCCGCGGAAATAAAGATCTGGTTCCCCATTCGGCAGCCGCCCGGCCTCGATCGGGTTCAGGTCGTCGACAAGAAACACAAAGACATCACGGTCGGACGCATAGAGCGTCGTCGTGTCGTTGGAGATGTCGACGTTCGGATTGTAGATTCCCGTTGACCAGTCGAGCACGCCAGGCACCTTCCAACGCGTGTCACCGGTGCCGTTACCGGCGATTTTTTTGACGGCCGCGATCAGCTCTTCATCGAAAATCCTGCCGTAGTCCGGACCTGTTACCGCTCGCAGCTCGAGGCGTCCGTTCTCGATTTCCAGTGTCTTCACCTGCTCGGCGCGGTGGTTGAGGAGACCGTGCTGAAGGTTGATCGCCGCAAGCGGGGCCGGAAGTTGGCGCAGATAGGTAGCCGGCGCGCGTACCAGGCTAGCGAGTTGGCCAAAACTCCAATGCGTGGGGGCAACTGGGGCAGGCGCATCGGGCAGCATTAGCCTCAGGCGCTCCGGATCGTCGCGGCTGGCCTCGACGCGAATTGGCTCACTTTCGACGATACGCGTCTTGCTACGTTCGGACCGCAATTTCACCGAATTGTGGAGATCGGTGAGAGAAAGATAGCGCTCGTCCGCCGGGCGGCTAAACCACTCCGACGAGACCCGGCCGATGCGCTGGCCGCGGCTGACGTCGACCTTGTAGCCTCGACGTTCGTTGCGTGTGGGCGTGTGAATTTCCATCTGTGTCATGGTTGGAACTCCGCGGCGGGCGCCGGGAGCCGATCTCCCGGACCTCCACCCGCCACCCGCAATCCCGTCCGCCCTCTGCCTCTGTCGGCCTATCCGCGCCGAAAGAAGCGCTGGCGCAACGGCAGCGGCCGCGTCAGGGCTGACACCCAGGAAGGAAGGTTCGGGCTTCAGAAAAGCCCGCCCGTAGGACCAAGCGCCGCTTCACCTTCCGGACGCGACAGAAATCCGCTGTGCTTTCTTGCGCAACAAGACCGGGACCCATCGGGATTTCAGATAGCGGCCTGCTGAGATTGAGCAACTGCAGGTTCTCTTCGGACCCTAGCCAATACATGTATAAATCGACCCCACGTCATGATACGCGAAGACCGTATCGAGGTCGGAGCTGAGAGAGTAATTGCATGTCGAGCAGGTTCGTCCGGCCCGTGGTGGTGCAAGTTGGCCGGCATGACCGTGAGCGCGTGATATTCGATGTGAACGATGCTGCCACGATCCTGCTGCGGAGTTTTCCTTATCAGACGAGGAAGCGAAAACTGGCTATGGATGCATGTCTTCAGGTTCTGAGTGGTGAAGCTCAGCCGCCGGTTGCGAGACGGGCCTTCGTTGTAGCGGCGCCAGAAGCGAAAATCCTACGCAGCGACTGAGGTCCAAATGATAGTAGCCTCGATGGCTTCCAAAGTGACTTAGGAAAGCAGAGCTTCACGCGTCGCTGCGATGACCGCGAATTATGCAGCCGAAGCAGAACATCGAGTCCTGCCGTCGTGGGAAACAACCCCGACGTTCATTTGCTTGACTCGACGACGGTCAGGAAGACGGCAATATTTACATCGATCGGAGATAGCATATGCGAGATTTGCCGAGCGACATCGATGCTGACGTTGTGATCGAAGTCAGTCGGCTTCTCGATGCCGAGGATCTCTCGCCTTTGCCGGTGCACGACTGGTTAAACGGATTTGTACGATACTGCATACCCGCCTTTCCGATCACGCCATCGAAGAGTTGGTCGTCGAGATGGCGTCGAAACGTGGGTTGCCCATGGTCTTCGACAAGCCTGCAGCATAGTCAATTCTTCCACATCACTTGGAAATATCGGCAAAAGCACGCGGCGAATTGCCATCGCCCTCGAATGACCGGCCAGAATGGCAGGTCGAGAAAACGGCCATGGATCAGTTTTCCGCCTGCCGGGCTGGCGACGTTAAACGTCGGCTTGATAGCTCTCATCATGGTCGTGATTTCACCCGGCGAAGTGGCAACGCGATATTGCAAAATTCTGGCAGCGAGATCGCCCAAGCAGCGCCGGGCGTCGTCGCCTCAGTTTACCCGTTTCTCGCGCGAAAGAAAAAGGCCGGACCAAGCGCCTTTGCAATTCGAACCAAAGCCTGGCCACTTTTGGAATATCCGTGTTTTGTCGTTGATTAAGGAGAAGTGATCCGGATCGATCAGGAGCAGTGTGTCGCATTCGCCTTCGTCCAGTCGGGCGAGGTTGACCTCGTGTTGCTGTCGTCCAGCGTGGCGGGTCTGGTGCTCGCACCGGTCGCCGGCCATCTGGTCGATCGTCATGATGGAGCAAAGAACTAAGGTCTTTCAATTTGAACCTAATTCCCGCAGCCCCGACCGTCAGACCCCTCTTGTCGCGGACGCCGTAACCACATCTGACAAGCGGAGCGTGTCGCCGCCTGTTCGCCCTCATCCGGCGAACAATTCCTTGTAACCGGTCGTCACCATCCAGTTCGCCCGATCGAGATGGCTTCGCACAGTTTTCCGGGCCCGCTCCGGCTCATGCACCGGATCGATGCCGAGGATGACCTGCGCCATCTCCTCATAGCTTGCCTCGTCGGCACCTGCATCCAGGAGCCTCAGGTAGGTCGTGAAGTGCTGGCGGTCGTAGCTGGTCAGGCTGTCAGACCAGGGCACTTCTTCTTTAAGACCTGGTTTAACGTCTGGATATTTCATCATGATATCGGGCTCCGGAAGTAAGTGATCGAAGAGCGATTGTTTCTTTCGACAGCCTAACCAAGCGGATGGGAAACATCGTAGCTAAGACAACATCACGATCATAACCCGCAAGCGCCCGCTCGAGGCGATATGCGCATCTTCTGAGCGGTTCGACCCAGGTTAGCGAGAATTGCAAAAAGCTCAAGACCGTGCGGCTGCACATCGGG
>NZ_JAMYQC010000053.1:0-30562 GCF_040320645.1 Mesorhizobium sp. M0633 | reverse complement strand
GGCCGATGGCCGTCCGTCACCCCTGATCGATTAAAGCCTCACCGACGCTGCCAACAAAGCTCACGCCTCAAACCCCGCGCCCCTCCCGCGAGCGGGTTCGTTCCCTGGCGATGCCTGCTCGTCCCGCTCGACGAGACAGACGGCAGAGAACCACCCAACCAAGCCGTTTGACCCGCACTGGCGGCTGCTGAGTAGGCGAAGTCCGCATCGCCTCGATCGCGCCAAGAGCGGACATGCGCCTTAGTCTTTCGTGAGAGGCAGCCGCCCAGTGTCATGACTAGCTCTAGGCGTGCGACCAGGCGCCTACTTCCGAACGGCTCACGATGACGCTACCCGCCTCGATTTCGCGCTGCATCCGCTGTCCCAAAGTTTCAATATCGACCTCAGCGGCCGTCGCAACGCCCCGGCTCTGGATATCCGGCAGCATCGTGACAATGAGTTCGGCGGTCTGGTGTGACCAGTCGAAGCCGCCATTGGTTCCCCCAACAACCGCCTCCATACGCATTGAGGGCGCGGTCAATCCAGCCGCGCGGAATGCCGCATCGAGCTTGATACCCATATTGGTCTCGATACCGCTGCGCCGGAACGTCTCGACGATCCATCGACAGCATTGGTCGTAGGTCGGCGCCGGCGGGCTGGATCGACAGCCGTCCCAATCCGGCTCATGGAAGACGATGGTCCCTCCAGGCCGGAGATGACGAGCGACGCCACGCAGCATGGCCACAGGATCGGCTTGAAACATCAAAATGTAGCGGCCGATCACGGCGTCGAACGGTCGGTCGAACGAGAGTGCCGCGGGATCGCCTTCACGGAAGCTGACGTTCTGGATCGGATGCGCCGCCGCACGCCGCTCCGCCGCCGCCAGGGCCGCTGGAGCCCGATCTGCGCCGATGACCTGACCTTCGCTGCCAACCATCTCGGAAACCAGGAATGTAACATCACCCGCGCCACAGCCCACGTCGAGCACGCGCATCCCGGGGCTCATGCCCGCAGAGAGCAAGATTCTTCGCGTGATCGGGTTAATGATGTCCGCCTGATGGCTGAGACGCCTGATCTCGCGATCGGAATGGACGAGAATATACGGGACGTGAACGTCGGCACCAGCGCCACCGGCGACTTCCATGGCCTGCCTCCCCTCATACGACTGTTCCCCAAATGGGGCATCGTGCTGGTCGACGACTATGCGCCGATGCGGCAGCCAGTCAACGAGACTCGCTGTCCACCTCAGCGCGAATGTCGCTTCAGGGTCACGACCCCCGGTTCCGCTAAAGGTCAGCTTTCGGGCCGCCAAATCGCCCCGGGAAGGGTCGGTTCGGGTCATCGGCGTGAATTCGCCCTCGACGAACGAACTTCCGCTCGGGGTCGACTCAAGCCGTAGCGCGAAGGTCAGGTTTGGAGAAGCGCCGGGAATGGCAGCTCCTGGCGCTCCTTGCCCGTTCGGCTGGACAAAACAAACAGCCGCTGTCCACCTCTGAGCGGCAGTTTAGTTGGGTGCCAAGCGTTAGATTTTGGCAGGAAGCGGCCGGCTTTGCGACCGCCACGCCGACCGCGGTCGATCAGCCCGCGCAGTTTCTGGAACAGGTTCGGTAGCCGGTGGACCTCGTCGAGGATAACCAGCTTGTCCTGATGCTCGGCCAAATAAAGCTCCGGCTGGGCAAGCCGTGCGCGGTCGGCGTCCGACTCGAGGTCAAGGTAGATCGAAGGACGCCGTTCGGCTATTTCCGGCGCCAGGGTTGTCTGCCGACCTGAAGCGGCCCGAGCAGCGCAACAGCGGGCATGCTGTCCAGCGTCTCGGTGAGTTCTATGCTGATGCGGCGTCCAATTATCCTTGCAATTATGGAGTATAGTTCCAGTTTTGCAAGGAAACCGGCAGCCCAGCCGTGCAAGACGCGCAGAGCCAAGGGCTTGAAAGCGCCGACGTCTTCGTTGTGAGATTGGCCCGGAACCGATCCCGCCGATGCTGACCCGGTTCATCACAATAAACAGAGCATTCGCCAAGGCACGACGGACTCTGAAACCGGGTTGATTGTCCGACCATGACGGTCGGATAACTGTCAGGACGAATACCGATCGCGCAGGAACGCGACGAAGATCGGTAAGGCAGGATTGGCGTTGTCGGATCGCCAACGGGCTAAACTGGAGATCTGAATTGGTTTGCCCCCGATCCGCAGCTTACGACAGATCGCATCTTTAAGAACCCTGTCGGCATCTCGGTCGTGGATCAGAGCGACTACAAGCCCGTTTCCGACGAGGCGCAAAAGATGCCTGCACTGACGTGATATTTGAGGATTGGAGGACGCTGCACGCTGCGTCCAACAGCGTCGGCGAGCAGAAATGCTTCGCCCCTGCGTACCAGCAGCGTTTCCTGGTGCAACTCGTGCCACTCGATCACGGAACGGCTGGCGAGAGAATGATTTGAAGCAAGAACGACAGCCAGAGTGTCTTTCCACAGCGTCAATTCGAACGCGCTGCCGGTAAACCGGGAGGAGGAGGTCACGACCACGTCGACCTGGGTGGCACCCAGAGCAGCCTCAGGCGAAGGGTAAGGACTCTCTGTCAAGCTGACGGTCACATTGGGATGAGATTGCCCGAACTCGATGATTGCATCCAAGGCCCGCCCGGCGCGGATGATCCCGTTGGAACCGATGGAAAGCTTTTGTTGGTCATCTCTGGTGCCGGACCTGGCCAGAGTGAGCGTGTTGTCGAGCTCGAGCAGCACGGAGCGCAGACGCTCCAGGAAGCGCTCGCCGGCCGGGGTTGGGCCGACGCCGCGGGCATGGCGATGAAATATCCTCGTACCCACCGCGTATTCCAGATCGCGGATGCGCCTGCTGAGCGCGGAGTGATCGATCCCTGTGCGTCGCGAGGCGCGAAGGAAGCTGCCCTCCTCCGCGACCACAAGTGCATAATTGAGGGTCGCAAGTTGGATGGAGCTCCGCATCTCTGCTCAAAGTCAAGTTGGCGACAAAACGCGTTTGAGCGCTTTTGGCCGCTGCGGGCTATCGCCAAATCTCACTATTGACACAGGGTGAGCAGTCCAACCCTCCTTACAAGAACAATAATGAAGACACGTGCATGGCGCGCTCGTTTTGGACGGTTGTCCGCATGGCCAACCGCGCTCGGTGAGTGCTGCTGTGTCTAGTCCATTATTGGGCGCCCCAATTGGTGGGGTCGATCTTGCCCGTATCTTTGCATGATGCGCTTGCCTTGCCACTACCAAGATTTGGCGAGTGACAGCATGGATCAGTCATAAGCATCATCTGTCAATTCCAGGTGAGGAGATGACGTGGTGACAAAGACGAGGATGACGAGATCTGGCCATCGGACAAGCTCGGACAACAACGAGGCTATCAGGCTGCCTCTGGCGGTAGGAGTCGGACGAGCGCACGCCCATCATGGGGAATTCCTCCAAGGCGTCTTTGAAGGGGAAAACGGAAGGCTTTGTCGCGGACTCGTAACCCTGCCGCTCACGTCGCAAGAGTCGCTAGCGACTTTCTGGCCGCATGAACAAACTGGGATTCGACCGCGGCCTGCAAACCGGACCAAAGCGGCTCGCGCGGCGGCCCTCACGCTCGCGCATATCGGAATAGCTGAAGGAGGTGGAGAACTTACGATCGAAAGCCCTATTATGATAGGGCATGGCTACGGTTCCTCGACCGCAGACGTCATTGCTGCGATTCGTGCGGTGGCAGCTGCAGCGGGCCTCACGCTGCGCCAGTCAACGATTGCGCGACTGGCGGTGGCCGCGGAAGGTGCAAGCGATGCCATTGCCTACGGCGACCAACCCCTTCTCTTCGCCCAGCGGGAAGGCCGTACGATCGAACACTTCGGTGGCGAATTCCCGCCCCTTCTCTTGGTAGGTCTCAGGGACGGCAGTGCCCGGCCGATCGATACGCTAACCATGCCGCGGGCACGCTACGATGGTGAGGAAATCGGGCTGTTCCGTGTTCTGCGGGGACTGGCGAACCGCTCCATCCGGCAACAAGATCCCCGCCTGCTTGGACGTGTCGCAACCATCAGCGCCAGTATCAGTCAGAGGCATCTGCCGAAGTCATCCTTCAATACCGTTTTGGATATAGCACGGGCGCATGACGCGTGCGGTGTGCAGGTGGCGCATAGCGGAACATTGATCGGCATCCTTCTGGACGCGGCTGCGCCCAGGGCGGCCATGCGCGCTGCTGAGCTGGCAAGGCAGGTGAGCGGCGCAGGCCTCCAAGGCGTCCATACGTTTGCCCTTAATGCCGAAACGGGGCCAATCCAGTGAGCGCGGCGCAAGACTATTTACGCGCCTATGAAACGCCGCGTTTTGCCCAACTCGCACCTAACCTCAACGCCGCCTGCTTTTCCCTCATGAAGCTGATCCCCGCCCGGTTCATGGTCGATCAGGCGGAAGCATCAGGACGCCTCAGGCAGGAAGGTCACATCATCGAAACGACGTCGGGCACATTCGGCCTAGCCATCGCAATGCTAGCTGCGGTTCGTGGCTACGCGCTTACACTTGTCACCGCCTCCAGCCTCATCGACCTGAAACTCAGGCGGCGACTGGAACAACTTGGTGCCAAAGTCATGGCCATCGACGATCCTCAAGGAGACGGCAATCAGCGCGGTCGGCTCCAGTATCTTCAGCAGACCCTGCAAGATAGCCCGGGCACGTATTGGCCTCGACAATACGACAGTCCGGAAAACCGCCTTGCCTACGCGCGCCTGGCCGACCTCGTTGTCCGATCATTCGGCCGTATCGATTGCCTCGTCGGCTGCGTGGGCACTGGGGGATCGCTTTGTGGAACCGGAGGCTTCCTTCGTGAGCTCTTTCCTGATCTCAGGATGATTGCTGTCGATACCCACAGAAGCATGCTCTTTGGCCAGCCTGTCGGACGTCGCATGCTGCGCGGGCTCGGCAACAGTGTTTTGCCGGAAAATGTTCGTCATGAGATGATCGACGATATTCATTGGGTGGGCGCATTGCCGGCTTACGCAATGGCGCATGGACTGTTTCGTGATCACGGGCTGTTCATGGGGCCGACCAGCGGCGCCGCAGCCTTGGTCGGCGCCTGGTTCGCCAGGCAAAATCCGGAAGCCTCCACCGTCGTGATAATGCCAGATGAAGGGCATCGTCATTCCGATACAGTCTACAACTCCGACTGGCTCGCCGGTTTGAAGGATTGGCCAATCTCAATTCCTCTTGAACCAACTGTTCTCACGCAAATTCGTCCGGCCGAAGAGACGGCGTGGACGAGATTCCCTTGGAACCGCAGAACTTTAAACGCCGTCCTCGCAGAGATGGATGGCTGGTTCCCTACGCAGTGACAGTTCCGAATTCAGGCAAGGCGACAAACCACATCGACCAGGGTCAGACAGGGTGCATGACCCGGTGAAGAAAATCCCTAGTGCGTTCGTGTTTGGGATATCGAAGGAGCTCCTTAGCCGGGCCTTGCTCAACGATCCGGCCGCCGTCGAGAAAGAGGACGCTATCGGAAACCTCTCGCGCGAACTGAATTTCGTGCGTAACCACGAGCATGGTCATGTTCTCGTCTGCGAGCGCGCGCATGACCTGCAGGACCTCGCCGACCGTTTCCGGGTCAAGTGCGGAGGTGGGTTCGTCGAAAAGAATGGCCTGTGGGCGCATCGCCAGGGCGCGGGCGATGGCCACGCGCTGCTGTTGGCCGCCCGACAATGAGGCGGGATAGGCATTCGTCTTGTCGGCTAAGCCGACGCGATTGAGCAATGCCATGGCCCGCTCGCGGACCTGGTTCCTATTTTCCTTCAGCACGTAGAGCGGCCCTTCCATGACGTTTTCCAGGGCGGTGCGGTGCGGAAACAGGTTGAAGCGTTGGAAAACCATGGAAACGCGGCTGCAGATGGCGTGAACCTGGGGCGAGGCGGCATCCACCACCGTCCCGTCGATGCTGATGCGACCGCGCTGATAGGTTTCAAGCCCGTTCACACATCGTAGAAGCGTCGATTTGCCGGAACCCGAGGGCCCGATCAGACATACGACCTGTCCCTTGGCGATCTCGGCGTTGATTCCCTTGAGGACTTCATGGGCGCCGAAGGACTTGTGCACGTCGTCGAAAGTGATCATCCCGCCGCCCCAAGATAGCTCTCGACTCTGTGCATAAACAGGTTCAGCGGAACCGTCAGGCACAGGTAAAGCAGTGCCACCAAGGTAAAAACTGTCATGTTGTCGAATGTGGACGACGCAAGCATCTTACCCTGCATGGTCAACTCCTGAACCGAAATCACCGATACAAGCGAGGAATCCTTCAGCAGCATGATCATGTTGTTGGCGTAAGGCGGCAGGATAATCTTGATTGCCTGCGGCAGCACGACGCGGCGCATCATCAACGGACGCTCCATCCCGATCGATTTTGCCGCTTCGACCTGACCCTTGTCGACCGCCTCGATGCCCGCGCGGAAGGTTTCCCCGAGATAGCAGGAGTGAGCCAGGCCCAGCCCGATCGTGCCGGCCTGGAGCGCAGTCAGGTTGATGCCGATCTCGGGCGCGACAAAGTAGATATAAAAGAGAACCACCAGCAGTGGTATGCCGCGCACGAAGTCGACAAGGAGCCGCGTCGGCACGCTGACACAGCGTATCCCCGATGTCCTGAACAGCGCCAAGACAAGGCCGAGCGCCGTCGCAAGACACAGCGCAAGAAAGGTTATCACGACGGTCAGCCAAACGCCTTGAAGAAGAAGCGGTAGATATTCCGTTGCGTGGGCGATGAAATTGGTCATGGCCGGCTTCCTCTTGGCACGTTCCCCGGCTCTCACAGCCGGTCATTGCGATGCGATCCTATGGTCCTGCCAGCCGACGCTTGTTTCGAGCTCAATGCGGGATGGCTTCAGAGGCCATATTTGGCGAATATTCGGCTTAATTCGCCGCTTTCCTTCAGCTTGGTGATTGAGGCATTCACCTTTTCGAGAAGCAGCGGATTTTCCTTGGCGACCGCTAACGCGACTTCGCCTTGCTTCATCGGCCGATAGCCGTCGACGAGGCGAACTCCCAGTTCGGGGTTCTTTGAAAGCTGATATGCGACGATCGGGGCGTCACCAAAGCCGGCCTTGATGCGGCCCAGGACCACATCGCGCATCATGTCAGCGATTGAGTCGTAGAGCTTGACTTGACCGAAGACGCCAAGCGCTTCCAGGGCGTCGGCGTAGGTCGAGCCGATCTGCGCCCCCACGGTCTCACCTCTCAGCTCTTCGATCGTGTAGTTCTTGCTGTCGCTGGCAGCAACAAACATCGCCTCGCCATAGGCGTAAACCGGCGTGCTGAAATCGATCACCTGCTTGCGCTTGTCTGTTATGAACATGCTGGCGGAAATCAGATTGATCTTGTCGGTCGTCAATGCCGGGATCAGGGCTGGAAAAGCGTTTACCTGGAAGTCGGCGGTCGTACCAAGGTTCGCGGCAATCGCACTTGCCAGATCGACCATCGCGCCAGTCGGCTTTCGGGTTGCCGTGTCGATAAACGTGAACGGCACCCCGGTTGGCGTGACGCCGACCCTGAGGGTTTCCTCAGCCATCGCCTGAGTTGCCGTCGCGACGCCGAGGGCTGCGAGCCAGCCGATGAGTGTTTTGCGAAGCATGAAAATTCCCCTTTCATCATGTTTGAATCGAGATTCCGCTCGCTAAGCGAGTTGAATTTGCCTCTCGTGGATAGCTTTTGGAAGTCGCAATTCCGTCCAGTGGTGGACGAGATCATCAGTCGATCAGAAGTCGTATCTGTTCATGATCGTCTCTATCTTCTCTTCAGGACATCTTGGCCGCGCGTTGTTCATCAGAGGGCGTGAAATAGTCGCTGTCCTGGGCAAGGTGTTCCCACGCTTCGGCAACTGACCGAAACGATTGTTGTGCTTGGCCCGCGCCGGTCGAACGATCCAAATCCTTGAGGCCGCTCGCCGTCACGATGGCAACGACGCTGTCCGACCGCGCGATCGTGCCCTCGCATCTCAAGGATTCAATAGCTGCAAATGGCGTCACCGAGGCAAGCTCGGCAAACACTCCCTCCGTGGCCGCAAGCTGCTGCTGCATGGCTATCAGGCCGAAATTGCCGACCGGCATCGCCATGCCGCCGGATTCACGCAGCGCGTTGAGCGCCTGAAACGTGCTGCGTGTGGTGCCGATCGAGATGGCAAGCGTGTCGAAACCCGCGGGAACCTCGGCGACCAGATCGGCCTTGCCGGCAAGCGCCTTTGCCAAGGATCCGTGCACTTCCGCCGCCACGAGTCTCGGCAACCGATCGATCCTGCCTTGGCTGAGAAGATGCTTGAATCCCGCCCAGAGCCCGGCAAGCGCGTCGCCATAGCAAACAGGCACGGCGCACCAGTCCGGCACGGCTCCGTGCATCTGTTCGACGATCTCATAAGCCAAGGTCTTGTAGCCCTCGATCCCGACAGGATGACTGCCCACCACGGGGTTGTGAAACGGGGACGTCGCAAACCATCCGAGGCGCTCGGTACCAGCGGCAAGCAATGGCCAGCGATGGGACTTGTCGGCCAGGGATATGACGCTTGCGCCGTATTTGCGGATCTGCGCCAGCATTGCGCCGGCGGTGCCTGAGAATGTGACAACGACGCATTTCAGGCCCGCCCGTGCAGCATAGGCGGCAAGTGAGGCCCCGGCGTTGCCCGACGAAGCAGTCGCCACCACACGTGCGCCACTCAAACGTGCCATGGACACCGCCACGGTCGAGAAGCGGTCCTTGTGGGACCACGTAGGGTTTGCGCCCTCGTCCTTGATAAGAAGCTTGGGGACGCCGAGCTGCTTTCCCAGCCTCTCGGCGCTCAGCAGCGGCGTCAGGCCCTCGCCAAGGGAGATTGCATCGCCGAGCCCACAAGGAAGCGTGTCGGCATAGCGCCATAGCGAGGGCAGCGCGGCAACCGCTGCGGAAGCGGCCGACCTAGCTCCGGATGGATCGTAGACGACCTTAAGATTGGCTGGCGCTTCGGCGCAGCATATCGGGCAGCCGCGTGAGTCGATTTTGGTATCGATCGGGAACAAGGCGCCGCATCGAATACAGGAAAAACCTGCCGCGCGGCTCATAACGGAACCCGGGTGATTGCATCGTGCGTCTGCGTCAGCCGCTCCACTCCGCGCCGGCGAACAACCACCATGTCCTCCACCTGGAGTCCCCAGCGGCCGATTTCGTAGTAGGGGGTCTCCACGCACAGCACCATTCCTTCTTCAAGGACGTCTGTACTGCGCGCCGAGAGCGTCGGCGCATCGTAACCATCAAGGCCGATGCCATGGCCGACGTGATCGCGCTCGTAGTGGGCAATTCCTTCGCTCTGAACCACACGCACCACCGTCTCGAAGAGCTGTGCTGCCGGCATGCCGGGCCGGATAATATCGCAGGCATGCTGAACGCCGCGCAGCAGCGCCTGCTGTAGCCGATGCGCCTGCGGCGGCGGCTCGCCCAGCGTGGCGATGCGGGCAATGTCGGCGCGGTAGTGCCGAAACCGGCCACCGACGTCGAAGCGGATGATTTCTCCAGCGCCCAACTTGCGGTCGGACGGCTGGACGTTGATGAGCGCGCTGCGCTCGCCAAAGCCGATGCATCCCAGTACGGGCAGGGCGCCTTCCTCGACCGTCCTGACGTGAAAAGCGCGCGCCAGATCGGCTTCGGTGGGGCCTTCCTGAGCAAGGGCGAGGGCGGCTTGAATGGAGCGTTCGGCAATCTGGGCAACCTGGCCGAGCCGTTCGATTTCATCTGCCGTCTTTACGGCACGAACCTCGCGAAGCAGCGCCGTCGCTGGTAGGAACGACGCATTGGAAAAATGGGCTCTGAGGGTTTCCTGGTATCCTGGCGCGAGCCCCGCCTCGTCTATGCCTATCCGCCCGCGGCCGAGCCGGGCTTCTTCCAATGCCGCGATCAAAGCCGCAATTGCATCGCCATGCCTCGGCAGGTCGCGAAGCTGGAGGTGTCGTTCATTGGCGCGGTCCACGGTGGTCGAGGAACCGACATCGGCGTAAAAGTCGCCGTAGCGCCGCACCTTGCTAACCCAGACTTCCTGATCGGCAATGAGGTCGAGCGTGCTGGTGCTGGTGATGATTTCAGGCGTGCCCTTGTCCGGAGCCGGCCACATTACATAAGTCTGCGGACCACGACGAATCCATTGCGGCAGAGCCCAGAAGCCGCTCATATAGGTCACGTTTTCCGGTGTCGTGGCTATAACGGCATCAAGCCCGGCTGCCGACATGCATTGTTGCAGGCGGGCCTCGTTAAGCAGCATGGTGGGAATCCCGAGCCTGTTTTGCTTCCGGAAAGCCGAGGCCGGCAGAGATGCGCGCCGCAGCCGCCATTACTGCCTCTCCAGTCTCGCCGATCTCCACATGCGGCCCCACAGACCGGGGGTAGGCCACACTTATCGCCGCAATGATCATGCCTGATGCATCGCGAAGCGGTGCGCCGACAGCGATCAACCCGGTAAAGTTCTCGTCCAGGGAGGTTGTGTAGCCGATAGACTCGGAGGCTCTGATCTGAGCGATGAGCTTGTGCGGATCCGTGACGGTGCGTACGGCAACCTGCTCCAGCGGACCCCGTCCGAGAATTCCAACAACTGCATCGCCGCTCAGCTCCATCAGGAGTGCCTTACCCAGCGCGGTGGAGTGCAAGGGGAACATTTCGCCGGGTGACGAGCGAATGACGACCGGACTCTTGCTTTGCACGGTCAGGAGATAAATACCGCGATTGCCCCGCCTGATGCCCAGGAATGCATTGAGGCAACCTTCGGCGGCCAACGCCTGCAGTTCGATTTCTGCCAAACCAACCAGGCGATCTCTGTCCAGGACCTTCCGCGCCAGCGCGAGAACAGAGTGACCGAGCCGGTAGCGCCGCGAGTCTGGCGACTGCTCGACATAGCCCTGCTCTGCCAGGGTGTTCAGAATTCGCTGCACGGCGGGAGCACTCTGCTCAAGCCGGCGGGCGAGTTCGCGCACCCCGACCGCTTCGTCCGCTTCCTTGAGGACATTAAGAACCGCAAGGCCACGTTCCAACGAAAGATTTCCTGTCACTGGCGTTCCTTATTTCGGAATGGCGTTCCGCAATATGATGAGAAAAGCAGCAATGGCGGCGTCTGTCAATGACGAATGTTCACTATAGTGTGTCGTCCTAAAGTGTACGCAGCGACGACCATGCCCTCATGGACCTACGGGTGGTTGTCGGCTTGAACGTACAGAGGATTCGGCGCGCACAAGCCCTCTCTCAGGAGGAACTGTCGTTCCGTTCAGGGTTCACGCGCGCCTACCTGAGTGGTCTGGAGGCCGGCCGGCGCAACCCCACACTTCTGTCGCTTGCAAAGCTTGCCACTGCATTAAGCGTCGACATCGCGGAATTGACCAAACGGCCAGGCAAAGACGCCCCAGCTGTGGTGCAACGTGGGCGACGCAGCAGAAAATCCTGATCCTCCCGCGGCCTCTTAGCCGGTGGATTACGGCGAGTTGCGACGGACGAGCTGCTCCACGTCAACCTGCAATGCCAACGCCAGTACCTCCAAGGTATCGAGGGTCGGTGAGTTCTCCTCCCGCTCGAGCTTGCCGACATAGTTTCGATCAAGGCCGGCAAGGTCCGCGAGCTGTTCCTGCGACAAGCCGGTACCTTGGCGAAGCAACCTCAGATTGCGAGCAAAAACCGACCTAAGCCTCATGCTGCGAGGCAGTCAGAACGCGCCCTTTAGTGCCACCTACTATAGTAGTCAAACGTCATGCCGCATGTTGCGGTCGCGGCCAACTCATTTATTCTTTCTTTGTCTCAGTACATTGAAGGGGCGTGAAATGCCGGCAGTTCATGGGAGCGTCTTACAGCACCAGTTAGCGCAAATCTTTGAAGCAACCGCGCTGATTGATCGTGCAAGCAGCGTCGCCGAAATCATTCGGCAACTGCGCAAGAGCATCGAACGTCATGGCTATGCAGCCTGTCTCGTCACCGAATTGCCACGCCAGGACACCGGATCGCTGGATGGACACATCCTCGTCAACGGTTGGCCGGGGGAATGGTACGACCACTACATGGCTGCCGGGCACTATCGTCATGACCCTTGCGTTGCTTTGTGCCGTGGTGCGATCGGGCCGTTCCTTTGGAGGGACGTCCATCACGGCTTGACGAACGGCAATGCCAGGAGGGTGATGGATGAGGCAAAAGAATTTGGGCTTTGGGACGGGATCTGCATCCCAATCCAGGCTTCATTTGGCAATCCGGCCTGCGTAACGGTTGCCGGACGCGAAATTGATTTGGCGCCGACGGTGCGCTGCACCGTTCATGCGCTTGCGCGCCATGCCTACTCGGCTGCCGAACGACTCGTTGGCAGCTCGCTCGGGCGGCCGAGACAAAAGCTTTCCCAACGGGAGCGTGAAATCCTGCAGTGGGTCGCCGGCGGGAAGACCGCATGGGAGGTTTCCCGAATACTTGGCATTTCGGAAAACACCGTGACGACCCATCTGCGCAACATCAAGCAGAAGCTCAGCACCGCCAACGTCGTGCACGCCATTGTCGAGGCTTATCGCAGGCGCGAAATCGAACTTTGATCCATCCTCAGATCTGGGTATTTCATGGGCAATCGTCGCGTGGTCGGATGGGGTTCCATCTCGAGGAACCGCAATGATTCAGGTCCACGTTGTCGATGCGTCAAACAGCTTTGCCTATCGAGGGGATCTCGACAGTTACTTCCGCCTGCGACATGAAATCTATGTCGATGAACGTGGCTGGCACGAGTTGAGGCGCCCCAACAGTCGCGAGATCGACCCCTTTGATACACCAGAAGCGATTCATCTGCTTGGCATCCAGCCGGGAAGAGGTGTCGTTGCCGGATCCCGCCTGGTGCCGAGCCTCAGTCCGCATCTGATGAGCGAAATCTTTCCGCAACTTGCCGAAGGTGGCGTTCCACGCCGAGCCGATATCTATGAGTGGACGAGATTTTTCGTGGCCCGGGATTTTCGCGAGCCTGGTCGACCCTGCCAGGCCGCCGGCGTGATCTACTGCGGAATTCTGGAATTCTGCATTCAAAGAGGCATAGGCAATCTGACGATCGTCTGTGAGGACTACTGGTTCGACCGCTTGGCATCGATCGGCTGGTGCCCAAAGCAGCTTGGGTCTTCATTCAAGTGCGACGACATGACCATCATCGGCGTGATGGTCGACGTCGGCCCGTCTGCCTTGGCCGCGACGCGACAATTCTACCGCATAACCGACCCCGTGCTTTGGGCCGAAACGCCAATCAAGCGGCTGGCCTGACCGCGGCCGCCGTTGGGCGTTACGCCTCGAACGAACATGCTGCCTGGCAGACAAGTTGGTGGATGCCGGCGATGGTGCATCTACCTGTCAGCCGAAACGCTAATCGCAAAAACGGCCGCTCCAGTCACCACCGGGCGAAATCGGGCTGTTCGAAACCGGAGAATTTAAGCGATGGACTTGCCAACGTTTGGAAAAATCATGTCTCGACCGGCAGCCGGTTCGACCGCTTGATCTGCGCAAGCGCGAAGCTGGACTCGATCGAGGAGACGCCATCGAGCCGCGTCAGCTTTTCCTTCAGGAAGCGCTCATAGGCGTGCAGGTCGCGCACCACCACACGCAGCAGATAGTCGCGCTGGCCAGTCATCAGATAGCAATCGACCACCTCCGGCCAGCGCGCGATTGCCGCGTTGAACCGCTTCAGCTCGTTCTCGCGCTGGCGCTCAAGCTTGATCGAGGCAAACACCGAGATCGGCAGATCGACCATGTCCTGGTCGATCAGAGCGGCATAGCCGGTGATCACGCCCATATCCTCCATCAGCCGGACCCGGCGGGCGCAGGGGGAGGCCGAAAGGCCGACCCGCTCGGCAAGCTGCTGGGCCGTCATCCTGCCATCGACCTGCAGCGCAGCAATGATCTTTCGGTCGATACCGTCTAGTCGAGTTTTTGGCATGGAACGTTACTCCATTGGTCGATATTGCTGAAACCAGCTAACGCAGCTGCCATTCTCATGCAAGTTTAGCGACAATCGGTTCTTGCTCAGCCCTATGATTGCGACGATCGTAACCGAGAGTCTTGCAGCATGGACAAACAAAAACTGGAGGCACTTTCGGCGCTGGAGAAAAAGGTGCTCTGGCTGTCGACATGGATGATCCATAACGCCAATCACCTGCGCGAAAACACGGACGGCTTGAAGGTTGGCGGACACCAGGCGTCCTCGGCCTCGCTTGTGACGATCATGACCGCGCTTTATTTTTCGGTGCTGAGGCCGGACGACCGCATCGCGGTGAAGCCGCATGCTTCGCCAGTGTTTCACGCCATCCAGTATCTTCTGGGCAATCAGACCAGGGAGAAACTCGAAGGATTTCGCGCCTTCGGTGGCGCGCAAAGCTATCCGTCGCGGACCAAGGATGTCGACGACGTCGATTTCTCCACCGGTTCCGTAGGTCTCGGCGTCGCGCAGACGCTGTTTGCCTCGCTTGTGCAGGATTATCTCGGCGCTCGCGACCAAAATATGCCCGAGGGCCGCATGGTGGCGCTGCTCGGCGATGCCGAGATGGACGAAGGCAACATCTTCGAGGCGCTGCTCGAAGGCTGGAAACACGGCGTTCGCAATTGCTGGTGGATCGTTGACTACAATCGCCAGAGCCTCGATGCCGTTGTGCGCGAAGGCCTTTGGGAACGCTTCGAAAGCATCTTCAGGAATTTCGGCTGGGATGTGGTCATCCTGAAATACGGCAAGCTGCTCGAAGCCGCTTTTGCCGAGCCGGGCGGCGAGGCGCTGAGGGCCTGGATCGACGCCTGCCCGAACCAGCTTTATTCGGCGCTGACCTTTCAAGGCGGCGGCGCCTGGCGCAAGCGGCTGCTTGCCGACATGGGCGAAAAGCCGGGCCTGAAATCGCTTGTCGACCGGCGCTCCGATGCCGAACTCGCCGCGCTGATGACAAATCTCGGCGGCCACGACCTGCAGTGCCTGATCGAAGCTTTCGAGACGGCGCGCGGCAACGACCGGCCGACGTGCTTCATCGCTTATTCCATCAAGGGTTTCTGCCTGCCGCTGGCCGGCCACAAAGATAATCATGCCGGGCTGATGACCAAGGATCAGATGGCAGTCTTTCGCGCCTCGCTGTCGATCGGTGAGGGGCGGGAGTGGGATGCCTTCGAAGGCCTGGATATCGGCAAGGTTGATCTCACACGTTTCCTTGATGCTGTGCCTTTTGCCGCGAAAGGCCGGCGCCGCCGGCACGCCCAACGCATTCTCGTCCCCGATCGCCTCGGCCCGGAAGGCAAGGGCAGCGTCTCCACCCAGGTCGGATTCGGCAGGATCCTGGACGAGATTGCACGGGCCGGCGGGCCGCTTGCCGACGCTATCGTCACAACATCGCCCGATGTCACCGTTTCGACCAATCTCGGCCCCTGGGTCAACCGGCGCGGCCTGTTCGGGCGTCGCTCGCTTGCTGACACCTTCCGCAGCGAACGCATAGCATCGGCACAGAAATGGGAATTCGGCCCCTCCGGCCAGCACATCGAGCTTGGCATTGCCGAGAACAATTTGTTCATTCTGCTGTCGGCGCTCGGGCTGTCGCATTCGATTTTCGGCAAACGGCTGTTGCCGATCGGCACGCTCTACGATCCGTTCATCCAGCGCGGTCTCGATGCGCTCAACTATGCCTGCTACCAGGATGCACGCTTTCTCCTTGCAGCCACCCCGTCGGGCGTCACGCTGGCGCCGGAGGGTGGCGCGCACCAGTCGATCGCCACCCCGTTGATCGGCATGGCGCAGGACCGGCTTGCGGCTTACGAGCCGGCATTCGTCGATGAGTTGAGCGTCATCACGCGTTTTGCACTGGATTACATGCAGCGCGACGGCGAAGCCGTGCAATCGGAGCGCACCTGGCTGCGCGACCAGACCGGCGGCTCGGTCTATCTGCGGCTCTCGACGCGCCCGGTCGAGCAGATCATTCGTGCCATGGAGCCTGAGCTTGAGCAGGACATTGTCGACGGCGGCTATTGGCTGCGGCGTCCGGGTCCGAATCCCGAGGTGATCGTCGCCTATACAGGCGCCGTCGCGCCGGAAGCCATCGAGGCGGTCGGCATGATGGCGGAGGACCGTCGCGACGTCGGTCTTCTGGCCGTGACCTCGGCCGACAGGCTGAACGCAGGCTGGACGGCGGCAAGCCGTGCACGTGAGCGCGGCCTTGTTCATGCCAGGAGCCATGTCGAAAGGTTGTTCGCCGAGCTTCCGGCCCATTGTGCCATCGTCACCGTCGCCGACGGCCACCCGGCCGCGCTGGGCTGGCTGGGCTCAGTCTACGGCCATCGCACGCGCAGTCTCGGCGTCGAGCACTTTGGCCAGTCGGGGACAATCGGTGACCTTTACCGGCACTTCGGAATAGACGCCAATTCCATAGCGACAGCCGCCGACCGGATTGCTGGTGGGCGCCCCATCCGCTATCTGCGCGCGCTGGATTGATGCTGGCGACATTCTCTGGCCGGGGCCTCGTCGTGGATCTGAAGTCATGCCACTCGCTGCTCGGGTAACGCAATGTCTGAACGGCGCCTCTGTCGGACCGGGCTAGTGCTGAAGCCC
Source organism: Mesorhizobium sp. M0633 (assembly GCF_040320645.1). Taxonomy (NCBI): domain Bacteria; kingdom Pseudomonadati; phylum Pseudomonadota; class Alphaproteobacteria; order Hyphomicrobiales; family Phyllobacteriaceae; genus Mesorhizobium; species Mesorhizobium sp. M0633. The sequence continues at coordinate 14,024 of NZ_JAMYQC010000053.1, read as the reverse complement.
GGTGATCATGGCGACAATCTCGTTCTTGTCGGTCTCGCTGGTCTTGCGCACGCCGATCTGTTTGCCACGTCTCAGAACACAGATCCGATCTGAGAGCCTGAACACCTGGTCGAGGCTGTGGCTGATGATCAGCACGCCGATATTGCGCTGCTTCAGCGACAGAACAATCGTCTCGACCTTGGCGGTCTCGGCAACGCCGAGCGCGGCGGTTGGCTCGTCGAGCAGGATCAGCTTGCTTGCCCAGTGCGTGGCGCGCGCGATCGCCACGCCCTGGCGCTGGCCGCCCGAAAGATCGCGGATGGTGGCGTGAGCCGATGGGATGCGAACGTCGAGATCCTTCACCAGCTTTTCGGTGTCGTCGATCATCCGGCGTCGGTCGAGCAGGCCGAAGCGGTTCACCGGCTCGCGGCCAAGAAACATGTTCATGTAGACGGTCTGCTGATCGGCGAGCGCCAGGTCCTGATAGACCACCTCAATGCCGTGTGCGCGCGCCATGGTGGCGCTCGACATTGCCACCGCCTGCCCCTCGATGATGATCGTCCCGGATGTCGGAGCATGGACCCCTGTCACGATCTTGACCAGCGTCGACTTGCCGGCACCGTTATCGCCGACCAACGCTACTATCTCGCCGGGATAGAGCTCGAGCGAGAAATTTTCGATGGCGGTGAGGCCGCCGAAATTCTTGCGGATGTCGCGCAGCTGCAAAACAGGGGGCGTGCCGGTCGTGGTCGCGTTCATCGCTTGCTCCTAGACAGGCCAGGCAGCGGTTTCGCCAAAACCGTTTTCGATCGTTTCGACTTGGGGCGCCCCCTTTGAGACACCGGAGATGCCGACCACGTAGGCGCGGGTCACGAACGCCTGGCCACGAAAGCCGAACACCGCCGTGTCGCCGGGGCGTGGAGCATTGGCGCCGCTAGCGTCAATCATTGCGTAATAGTCGATTGCCGCAGGCGGCGGCACCTCGACGCTTCTGAGCGCGGCGGCGGCCGTGGTGGGTTCTGCGGACACGATTGCCTTCACCTCGTAGTCCGGAAAGATCGGATCGATATAGAAGCCGCCACCCAGGCAGTAGGCTTTGCCGCCAGACAAATGCGAGACCTCGGTCAAATACAGAACGGCAGGGAGCTCCGGCAGATCCTCCATGACGTGCAGCGCGGTGGTGCCGGCCAAGCCATTGCCCGGTTCACATTGCGTGGCGCCGGCTTCGGCCAGCGCGCCAAGCAGGACACTCGACGTTGTGCCGGGCGCGTTCACCTCTATGTCGCTGCGGCCGGACTTGGCGAGCGCTTCGGCAGCTCTGCCCAGTGTCGCCAGATTGTGTGTCGGCAGGACCGTTCGCGTGGTCTGGTCGAACAACAGCGCCGGGAAGGTGGTGATACCAGCGAACCGTGCGCCGTCGAGACCATCCAGTTTTTCGGCGACCGCGGCGATATCGGCCGCCTCAAAACCACCTTCGTGGCCGCGGTAGAAAACGTCACCATCGGCGCGAATGCGGGCAAGTAGGTTTTGCGTGTACCCGGCGAGCCTTGCGCCGGCAGCGGCTTCTTCAGCCTTGGTGTCGTTGAAGACGGTCCAATAGTCCGGCCTGAATGTTTTGGCCGCCGCATTGGCCTCGTGCCTTGCGATCTGCTGCAGGTGGCCAAGATGACCGAGCCTCAGGCCGGCTCTGTGCGTTGCCCGCGCGCAGGCCATGTCGACGGCAACGGCCTGATCGATGCCGCCACGCTTGAGCGCATGGCAGAACGAACTGGCGCGGCCGACCTGCTTGGTCATCGCGAAAATCTTCAGGCCGAACCGGTCGGCCTCGCGCTTCAGAACCCGGCCGTTGCTTTCGACGGCATCGAGGTCGAGCACATAGGAATTAGCCGGCAGCTTTCCTTCCTGGTGCAGGCGCGTGGCGCTTTCTATAAAGCTCGGATTGCGGCGCCGCAGAACATCGAGGAACATGACAAAACTCCTTCAACGGGACTTTTCGCGCAGCGATACGGCGACGGCGGCAAGAATGATCAAGCCGCGCACGATCATCTGGTCGGAGACGGACAGGCCCATCAGGATGAGGCCGTTGTTCAGCATGCCCATCATAAGCGAGCCGACCAGCGCACCGACAATCGATCCCTTGCCGCCGTTAAGCAGGGTTCCGCCGACAATGACGGCCGCTATCACCGTCATAAGGTCGGTTTCGCCGAGCGTGTATTTCGCAGCCTGCAGCCGGCCGGCATAGAGCAGCCCGGCAAGGCCGGCGAGTCCGCCGCTTATGGTCAGAACGGCCAGCCTTATCTGCGCCACGCTGATGCCGGAAACACTGGCGGCACGGCTGTTGTCGCCGGTGGCCAGCACATGGGCGCCGAAGCGCGTCTCGCGAAAGATGAGATGCGCGATCGCAACGGCAATGACCGTCCACCAGATCAACGACGGAACACCCAGCAAAGAACCTGAGCCGAAGAAGCCGGTGAAGGCGTCGTTGGTGACCGGGATCGACCGCAAATCGGTCATCGAGCGAGATACCCCGGCAAACAACCCGAGCGTCGCCAGTGTTACCAGGAATGAAGGCAACTTAACGTAAGCCACGAGGGCGCCGTTGAGCAGGCCGATCAGCAGGCCGGCGCCGAGGCCGGCCAGCACCCCGGCCAACAAGCCGTAGGCGTTTATCGCCACCGCGGCGGCAAGGGCTGCCACGGCAACGATCGAACCTATCGAAAGATCAATCTCGCCCGCCGACATGACAAAGACGAGGCCGATCGCCATGATCGTCACGGGTGCCGTCTGCAGCACGATGTTCGACAGGTTGCGGACCGTCAGAAAACCGCTGTCCTTCAGTACGATCGCGAAGAACAGGAAGATCGTCAGAAATCCGAGATAGACGACATATTGCTGCAGGTTGAAGCGGCTGACCAAGCTCGCTGCCCGGCCGGGGCTGGTGTTGATACTCGACATTCTCACTTCCTCCGGCGGGGCGCCATTGTCTGCCGCTACTTCATGGCGGCCGCGATGGTCGCGGGCACGTCCTTGTTGAGGGACCGCTTCCACCCGTCCTTGACAGTGTCCTTGGTGACGGCGAGGGAATCGACCACGATGAACGGCGCGGCCTTCTTGCCGATCAACGCGGCGGCCGTGGCGCGTGCCAGCGTCACGCCGATGTCGTAGGCTTCGTCTGCGATGAGTGCCGCAACGTTGCCGCCTTTCATCATGTCCAATGCCGCCGGTTCGTTCAGGTCGAGCGTGACGATCTTGGTGTGGCTGTTGCCGGCCGCCCGCAATGTGGACAGCACGCTAAGCGCCGGCTCAGCCCAGGTAACGTAGATACCGTCGAGGTCTGGGTGCTGTGTGATCATCGCCTGCGCGATCTCCTCGCTGCGCGCGGGGTCGGCCATTCCGGCCTCGGCCACGATCTTCATGTCCGGATAGTCCTGCTCGATCGTGTGCTTGAATGCTCCATCGCGCTGGTTGGTGACGTAGAAATCGGCATCGTGAAAGATGTAGCCGACGTTGCCCTGCTTGCCGAGCGCGTCGGCCATTGCGATCCCGGCCTTGTTGCCCATCTGGAAAAGGTCGTCCGAAACGATGGTCACATAGTCCTTGTCCTGAACGTAGCCTGCCGGCGAATTGTCGACGAATCCCAATTTCACGCCGGCCTGGCGCGCAGGATCAAAGACGATGGCCGCACTTGCGGGATCGACCGGTAGGGACAGTATAATAGAGGGCCTTTTGGCGAGTACTGTCTCGACGTCGGATTTCTGCCGGGCCGCATCAAAGCCAGCGTCGGTCTGAGCGACGACCCTGATGCCGAGCCGCTTCAACTCGTCCTGGGCGCCGCTGTTCACCGCGTTGGTGTATTCGCTCATCTCATGCCAGACCAGCGCGGCGGTGTATTTGCCGTCCTTGATCTGCTGCTCCTCAGCTGGTGTGAGCACGACGCTCTTTGCCGGCGTCGGCTTTTCCCCGTTCGGTCCCGTGGTGGTGCCCTCGGCTGCGAAGGCGTTGGCGGCGGCGAGCGCTACCAGTGCCGACAACATTCCAATTGCTGTGCGCATGTCAGTTCCCCTTGTTTTTATGATGTCGGCGGCCCTGATTGGCCGCCGGGCATTCGCCTGTCATTTGGCCGCGTCGAGCACCGATTGCGGCGCGTCACGGTTCAACGAATCCTTCCAGCCCTGCGCAACGTTCTGCTTGGTCACGGTAAGCGCCGGGGCAACGACGAAGGCCGGGGTCTCCTGGCCGAGCAGCGCCTTGACGCCGACAGCGGCCATGGCGCGACCGAGCTCATACGCCTTGTCGGCCACCAGTGCGGTCACATTACCGCCCTTGACCATATCGAGCGCCACCGGTTCGGCGAGGTCGAGCGTGACGATCTTGGTCTTGGTGTTTCCGCTTGCCCGCAAGGCCGACAGCACGCCGTCGGCCGGTTCGGCCCAGGTGACGTAGATGCCGTCAAGATCGGGATGCTGCACGAGCATGGCGCTGGCCAACTCTTCTGCCCGCGCCGGATCGGAGATCCCCTGCTCGGCGACGATCTTGATACCGGGATAATCCTTCTCGATCGTTGTCTTGAAAGCCTGGTCGCGCTGGTTCGTCACATAGTAACTGGCGTCGTGGAAGATGTAGCCGACCTTGCCCTTGCCATCGAGCGCCTTGGCCAGTGCATCGGCCGCCTGCTTGCCCATCTGGAACAGGTCGTCAGTGACGATGGCGGCATAGTCGGTTCCGTGCTTGTAGCCTTTCGGCAGATTGGAAAGGAATACCAGCTTGGTGCCGTCGGTGAGCGCCTGACGGAACGCCTCGGCCGAAGTGACCGGATCGAGGGGCAGCGACAGGATGACGTTTGGCTTCGCCGCGAGCGCGGTTTCGATGTCGCTGCGCTGGCGCGCGGCGTCAAAGCCCGCGTCGGTGGTGGCGACGATTTGAATGCCGGCACGGGCAAATTCATCCTTGGCACCGGACGTGACCGCATTCGTGAAGTCGGAGGAGGTGTGCCACAGCAGCGCCGCCTTGTAGCCCTTCTCCTTTACTGCGGCCAGGTCTGCATCCGACAATCTAACCTCGGCGCTGGGTGTCGCCGTCTCGCCGCTTGGTCCTACTGTCTGTGCGCCGGCACCGTCGGCCACCAGCATCAGGCTGCCTGCAAGTGCTGTAGCAACAAGTCTGTCTATCAGCATGATAGTTCTCCCATTCGCTCTCAGTTGTCATTCATTCCGTAACGCCGCAATACTCCACCATGAACCGGGCGAAGCCTACGACGCCGGCCAGATATTCCTCGACCTCGACGTGTTCGTCGAAGGTGTGGCAGTTGCGAATGTCGCCTGGCGCGCAGTACACGGCGGGGATGCCGAGCCGGTTGGTGAAAAATGATGACTCTGACCAGAATGGCGCGCCTTCGATGGCGCCGCGACCAGCCATCGATCGGGCCATGGCGGCAGCAAGAGCGCCGACCTCCGGCCTGTCAGGTGCAATCTCGGCGGCGTTACCCCCGAGCGGATGATCGCGGCCTGCCGGATAGGCGAACGCCAACATAATTTCGGGATCGGTGATGGCGCCGCGCACCACTGCCTCGATTTCGGCGGCGGCCTCGTCCAGCGACTCGCCGGGCAACAGCTTGCGGATCAGCGACAACGTGCAGCGTTCGGGCACCGCGATGTAGCCGCCGCCCGCAAGGCGGGTGATCAGCAGGAAGCCACGCCCAATCAGCGGGTGCTCGGCTCTTGTTGCAACATCTTCCGAATGCTTCCACAGCGCGCTCATGACGGCGTGGCTTGCACGCAAGGCATCCTTGCCGAGTTCGGGTACGCCGAAATAGGCTGATCGTCCGGTGATGGTGATGTCGGTAATGAAGAAGCCAATTTGGGCCGGATAAACCGAAAGGCGGGTAGGCTCCACATAGACGACGAAATCGGGCGCCAAGACTTCGCCTCTCTCAATGCGGCCGACGAAATCCTTGATGCCGGCGGAGACGCCGGTTCCAGGCTGGCCGCTCTCCTCGTCGCCGACGAAGGCAAAGGCAACGTCGCCGGCCAGTTGGATGTCGGCTGTGTCGAGCAGAGAGAGTGCCGACAGCGCGGAGCAGATGCCGGCCTTGAGGTCGCCGGCGCCGCGGCCCCAGATCTGCCCGTCGATCATTGGCGCGGCAAACGGATGCTGCTTGGCGGTGCCAGCCCAGTGCTCGCGCCAGCCCTCGACATGGACCGTATCGGTGTGGCCGATGAAGAGCAGCCGCTTCCCGGCGCCAGCACCTTTGCGCTCACCCCAGACGTTGGGCCGGCCGGGCGCGAATTCCGCACGCCGAATTTCGCTCAAGCCAAGCACGCGCATCCGGTCTTCAAGGAAGTCGACAAAGTTTTCTTCGTGACCGGTTATGCTTTCGCGGCCGATTGCCCCCTGCAGAAGCTCCACCGCTGCGTCGCAATCGAGGGCGGCGCGCAAGCGGGCGGTGATGTCCTTTAAGGCGGTCATAGCGTGGCCTCGCGCAGCACGGCCGAACTGGCTGGGGGAAGCGAAATGCGTCCGTCGGGCGCGTCGACGCCGAACAGTGTGTTGTGCAACTGGCTGAGCCCGATGGCGGCAGCGCCGATGAGCGCTGCCCGCGACCCGAGTTCGCTGGCCTCAACGGCGATAGGGTAGGGGAAGCAGCGCGGCAGCAGGTCCCTAACGCGCAACAGGATTTCCGGCCGCAGCCCGATCGAGCCGCCCAGGACGACCTTTTGCGGATTCGCAATTGCCGCTATGGCCACAATGCCTTGTGCGAGGTAGCGCGCGGTTTCGTCGAGCACCGTCGCGGCATGCCTGTCTCCAGCCAATGCACCGTGGAAAATCGTCGGCACATTGACGATGTTGCCCGTCAGCGTTGCGTAGCGTTCAACCATGGCGTTGGTTGCGACCACGCGCTCGAAAGCGCCGGCGCGCAACGATGTCGGCGCGAAAGGATCGGCGCCAATCGGCAAAAAGCCCATCTCGCCGGCTGCATTGCTGGCGCCCCGCACCAGATTGCCTGCAACCATGAGGCCGCTGCCGATACCGGTACCCAGCGCTATGAAGGCTAGATTGTCGATACCGCGGCCGCACCCCTGCCAGTTCTCGCCGAGCACCGCCAGATTGACATCGTTCTCGATCATCACATGAACCCCGAATGCCTGCTCGAAAGCGCGAACGACATTCATCGTGCCAAAGCCGGCAATATTCGGGGCAAGCAGGACGCGGCCCGTCTTCTTGTCGGGTGCACCGGGAACACCAATCACCGCCAGCCTTATCTTTGTGCGCGAGATTCGGTGCCTCTCGGCCGCCTGAAGCGCTAGATCCACGATCTGGTCGACGATGAACTGTCCGCCCCGAGGATCGGTCGGCGCCGTTTCCTCTGCGAATATCTGGCAGGCAAGATCGGTGAGGGCGACCCGGACTTTGGCGCCGCCGAGGTCGACGGCCGCGATGTAGGCCGCGTCAAATACGAGTTCGTAAGTGACAGCCGTGCGTCCGACATGTCCGCTCGTGCGCCCTGTCTCCTGCACCCAGCCTTCCTGCTCGAGTGTCCTGACGATCTCGGAGATTGTCTGCTTGGACAAGCCGGTCTGCTTTGCGATTGAAGCGCGCGAGATCGGCCCGCCTTGCACGATCGCCTCCATGACGGAGCGCTGGGAGAACTGACGAGAAATGCGCGGCAAGTCGTTCAACAGCAGCTCCGATTAATTCGTTCTGTGACCGAACTTAATAATCATTTTGGACGGCCGTCAACTGGCCGCAACAAGGGGTTTGTCTACCATGCGACGGAGTGTCGCAAAACCAAAAACGGAGAAGAAAATCAATGCTTTAACGAAGAGCCCTTCATCCATTAAAGCCTCGCAAAGTTGTCTAGGTGCAGAATGGAGCGGCGTCTACAACTGCTCGCGGCGCCAATGGCGTACAAAGAGCATTCGTCGACGAAGCTGATGCACGACGCGCCATTAACCACCACCAGCCTGCGGTGCTGTTATCCCGTGAGTCGGTAGGGGGAAAGCCCGGGCTAGCGCCCCGAGCATTTGTGGCGCAACTGCGACGTTCCCGGCTACGCTGACCGCATCGTCGGAGATTTTTCAATTCACGTTGATGAGCCATTGGGCCCTCCATTTCCCGCGTGGCGAAGGGCAGCAATGCGCCTCTCGGCCGTAGAGATCAGCTTCTCCGCGTCCTGAAAGCAGACATCGCAAGCGAGGACTCCGGAGGTCGCGGTTGCGCCCTCAAGCCCCGCCCGGTCGACCAGATAGAAGATCGCATTGGCCTCGCCGCCCGGCATCGTCTCGCTGCACTGGATGCGGCTGTTAGGCTGGATCAGACCGAGCAGGGTCTCCGCCGCACGATAAGCCTAAATTTCTTCCGCGAGCAATATCCTGGCCTCCTTGGCAGCAGCGATGAACGCCTGGCGCGCTATCCTTGGTGGTTTTTCTCCACGGATTACGGCAAGGCATGCTTCGATTGCGGCGAGCCGCGACTTGCCTTCCCGCGTCGGCCAATCCCTCAGCAGAACTTCGGCCGCGTCGGATACCGACGCAACAACTCTGTCGCGATCGATCCGGCCGGGTTGAACGATGACGGGCTTTCTGAAACGTCTCGTACCCACGACAGCCTCCAAGAAAAAGTTATGTTAGCTTCTGCGGATCCTTTGCGCCACATCAAACGTCCGCAAGTAACTAAAGGCATCCGCTTGGCCCAGAAGCTGCCGCCGCGATGGACGCTGGCCAGTGCTTCAGCACGTCGGGCTTGGCCCCGAGTTTCGAAGAGCGCATCGCCAAGAGCGGCGTTACCCAATAAATGATGCACAAATACCCAGTGAAGCGGAGTTCTCCGAACACCGCGAAATGGAATCTCGGGCCTGAATTTTACTCCATATCCGGCCACGAACTCAAATCTGGATAGAAACTTGGGGCAACGTCAGTCTCCATAGTCGATCTCGGCCAAGCGGTGTGCGTTGCCGGATTGGAGTTCAGATGACCGCGCATGCTTGGTGGAATTCGAGCCTTGCCGCGCGCGGAAACGGTTCTTGCCCGTGCCGTAACCAAAGATTGCAGATGAAAATCACTTTGAACTGCCCGGTGGCACGGCATCGCTGTCGAAACCGGACATCAGGCCCCAATCGATGCTCAGGGCTTCCTTCTTAAGCGCAGTAACTTTGAAACAAATCCTGCCGGCAGGCGTTCCAGGATGGCGGGCGGCGTTGCCGGAGGACCCAATGCCCGACGAATACAATGACATCGTCATCCCCCAAGACCACGATGCATCGCCACTTCGGGAGGAGGAGTATTTCGTCCTCTGCCCGGCGTGCGGTCAGGCGTTCGACATCAGGTGTATGGCAGAGGCGCTTCATCACAACGAGCTAGGCCACGAGCCATACGACCTCGACTCGTAGTCGGCAGTGATGGACGACCGTCGACGAGCGTTTGGAGATGTCCCTTCACGGCCTCTATGCGAGCCGGGGTCGAGACCAACACCGAGGGTAAGCTCTCGCTCATCTGGCCGGTCGCGTTGCCGACTGATCGGCCTAGAACGAATCCCTGACGCGAGGGCGGACCTTCGCCGGCACGCTATGTCTTCACAGGTACCTTGCGGGCTTTCGATGCGGCCGCGGCCGTCACCGACCGGGTTGTTAACCCAGGGCGACGGCGCCTACTCCACCGCAACCATGTCGCCCAGTTCTGTCGCGGCGCTCCGAAGCAGACCTGTTGCCGGCATCGGGTGCCGGGACCAACATGTGATCTCGATAATGCGTAAGAGCCGAAGGCCGATCGCCCGCAACAAGTCGCTCATTGCAGAGAAAGGTTACGATCGATCGGATGCCCGCGTTGCCTTCACCCGAAATGTTGCTGGGCGCCTCCTTCGACAGCGCGCACATGCGACACGTCCTGGCCGGGCGCGGCGCCTGTTGCCGAGAGCGACGATCGCGAATCCGAACGCTGGACGGCAGGTGAGGCGCGGTTGCGATAGGCCAGGTCTGACTTGCTTCACCAGTAATCCGAAGACGCCAGGGACGCACTACGCTGGACGCGTGCCCTAGCCGTCGAGCTCCCGCTTATCCGTTCGTCCGCTCCATATCCGGCTGGACCGCGCCGCACCCTTGGGCTGTTCAAAGGCGCTGGCATCTTCCCTACGCCGACACCGGCCGTTGTATCGCCGGAGCGTCAACCCGCTGAAGTCCGGCGGTGCTTTCTCAGCCGGGTGATCGCCGACTTGTCGACCGTGATCACCCCGCCGCAGTCAATCCGCACAGTGAGTTTGTTCGCCCCGCGCTCGATGCGGGTGACGTCCCCAACAAGAATCACTCGGTCGCCGGCCCGGACTTTGGGTGGCGGATCAATCGTATAAGGATGGTCATACGAAGGAATGCTCACCCTGGCGCGCCCGCTGGGGAGAATCGTGACGACGGTACCTGCCAGCGCAACCTCATCGCCGACCTCAAATTCGCGAGGCATGTTAACGTGCAGCATGGTCTTCCTCCCGATGCTTTCCCCCATTGACGCTTTGCTAAATTTAATGCCCGGCCAACCAGGTTGGTTGCTTGCAATCGACTTCGTACGGTTCCGCACAATTCCAAGCTGGTATGCACTCCCAGTTGGCCTCGGATCGGCCTTGTGTGCGTCAAATTCTGCAGAAATGGTTTGACAGTCAGCGATGACCTTGGCGCGCCCCGTCCAGCCACGTGTCAGCGGAGCGGCGAACTTCCTCTCGGTCGGCGATGGCCACAAACGAGGAGCGTGGAGCGGAAATCGATCTTTCGCCTTCAGGTACGTCGTTCCGGTATCGAGCCCTTCGGACCGAAATGTGACGCTTGCCTCGCTGATCAGCCCGTCATGGGCACGACCGCGACGGCTACGCGTGGTGCCGCGCAACTCGAACATGTCTCGGAAATCGGCATCGAAGTCGAGCCGGACCGGCAACGCAATCTCGCGCGCGGAGTAGTTGGTGAAGGTAATACGCTCGAACATGCGGTCTTGCCAGATGAACCGGCTCCGATCGATGTGTACGGCGCTCGCTGGAACTTCACTGCCGTTTGGCCCCACTGCGGCGAGATTGGTTAGATTGGCTGTGAACAAGATGTTGTCTTGCGACAAGGACGCGCCAAGCAATGAGGGCATGCGGTCAGCGATCAACAGCCGGAAGCGCGACAGCACACGCGTGTCGTCGCAGAAGAGCCCGTCGCCCGTGCCTCGTATGTCGCCGTAGCTGTCGGCGACGACGAAGCAGTCCTCGTGCTTCAGCGCAAATTGCCGATGCGGTTCGCGCGGTGCGGATTCATCGAGTACCGGGAGAGCCAAGGCGGGATCAAGTTTGCGTTCTTCGACTTCAGTATTCATATCAGCCCTCTTGTCCAAGAGACTAGGCCGATGGGACTGTCAGGAATCTTGTGCGTGAGGCCGGTTGTCGTCATTGCTCCTTTGTTGGGTGTGGTCGATGGGACTGATTGTCCCCATGGAAAGGCACTGATCAGGACACACGCGCCTCGCCAAAGCTACAGGCAGTCGCAATGCAGGGAGAACCGTGCGGGTCAGCTTGGGAGAGGAGCGTTTCATAGTCTGGTGGGGCCTAATTCGCCTCGTAGTTCTAGTGGTCACCCTATCGGCTCACCGGTCCCCTGAAGCGCCCGATAGACGCTCCGCTCACTGACCCCCAGTTCCTTGGCTATCGCTGTTCTGGTCATGCCCTCGGCATCCAACTTCACGATCTTGTCGCGCTTCCCCATCGCTGTCGGCTTCCGTCCTGGGTACTTGGTCTTGTCGCCTTTTGCGGCATCGATCCCGATCCGTTGGCGCTCCAGCACGACGCTACGCTCAAACTCCGCGAACGCCCCGAACATCGTCAACATGAGCTTGCCGGTCGAGGTCTTGGTGTCGACCGTGTCGCCGTTGAAGTCGAGGATACGCAGCGCTACGCCACGCCCCTCCAAGTCCTCCACGATCTCGAGAAGCTGTCTGACGTTCCTCGCTAGGCGGTCCATTTTGGTCACCGTCAGCGTGTCACCCGCTTCCAGCCTCTCCACGAGCCGCTCAAGCCGCTCCCGCCTCGAAGCGGCCCCAGAGACATGCTCCTTGTACACACGCTTGCATCCGGCCTTCTCCAGCGCCGTCACCTGATCGTCCAATCCGGCTACCTGATCTGTGGTCGAGGTCCGCGCGTATCCGAAGTTCATGGGTCTTCCTTCCTGCCATTAGGCTACCTGCCAAATCCGATACCCTGCCAAAATACGGAAAGCAACCCTCTTGTCATGCTAAATCCGTGGGGCGGCACCCTGCCACAAAGAGCCTGCCCTATTGGCATCACAGCGTGAGCAAACATTGGACAGAAGCATTCCAACGTTCACGATGTGCAACACCGACGCTAGATCGACACGAATCTTCAGTTCAAAGAGCGAGGATTAATGCTGCGGCAAACCAAGGGGGCACGGGGGGCTTCGCGCGAGCCAGTTATCCGATCTCCCGCTCAGAAATTTCTACCAAATATTCCGACCTCCTGATGGAACCCATTCGTTGCGGGCGAGTTGCGGCTCATTGGGACGGACTTCCCGAACATGACAACGAGCAACAAAGCAGACCATCAGTCTGTCTCCGAAGCGTTTCGGAAACTGATCCGTTCCGAAGGCTATCGTCATCACGTACAAACGTTCTTAAATCTGGAGGTCGAACCAGAACTGCCGCCAACCCTACAGTCATTACTTGCGGCTATTGATCGGGCCAAACAGGGACCGACAGAAGAAGGTTCCTAGCCGGCTGGCTGAGCGTCAGGTCAAAGAGTATAGAAGCTCGCTTCGTGGCTTGTCCCTGATTCCCACTCAGAAGTTGTCAAACATTCTGCTTGATTTTTCTCGACAGAGGATCATGAATGTTCCCTTGGGTTCTCGCTGAGGTGGGAGGCCTTGTATGAACGTTTGGACGAACTGCCGACCCGACAAAGTGACTGCCAAACACCTTGTTCACGAGCTGATCCTACAAGCCCGTCGCGGCCAAATCATCTCCGTCAAAGGGACTATCGCAGCGGTGCGCCGAGACGGGCCACATCTGGCGGAAACTGACTGCGAGCTGGTGGAGCTTATTGTCAATGTTGCCCCAGCCTTTGGCCTGTTCGTCGGGTTCGATCTTCGCGAATAACCGCCTCCTCAACAGGGCGGACCGTGGCGACACGGTCTCGATCAAAGCTGCACTACGCGAAGCTCGGGAGGCTGCGCCTTGCTTGGTGGCCTCTGACGAAGAACTAACCGGGGCAATCGACGAGGCAGCAACTGCCATGGGCCTCTGCGTGGCTTTCGACGGTCGCGAGTAGCTGTCAGCCAAATTCAGTCACTGTGGCATCGCAACGGAAGCGCGCCGTCCTGCGCTAGTTAGAGGTAATCCGCAATTACCTTCGCAGGATGCTAAATCTGCCTGTAGAACGGGAGCTGCCGGCTGAGCAGTATAGGCTGGAGGAACTTGATCGGGCCGACAAAGAGTGACCGCATGGCTCTCCACTGGTTCAACCCTCCGGTCCCCGTCAAGACCGAGCGTCCCGGGATCATCCGCAATGTCAACAACGCCGAGGCAGCCGGCGAGGAGCTTATGAAGTGGACCAAGCGTGGCCCTTGGTGGGACCTCGCGGTGCGCGTTTGCATGGCCGTGATTTTCGACGAGATGGAACCTGAGGAGGCCCGCAAGGCATTCCTGGCTGCTGCAAAAGAGGAGGGGACACTACTCCCCCCAATGACGACTAGCTAAATTGGATGGGGTACAAGGTTCTATGTGTCTCTGACCAACACCGCCCTCGCGAAAGGAGCCCGCCGCCAAGCATGGAGATGAGAGGCGACGGACCCCCCCACAGCGGCTGCACATCCACGAAGATCGACCGCTGCAAGCTCTAAACCCGCGAGGGCCTACATCGTTCCTTAGCTGCGGCTAAAGCGGGGTTGGTCAGCGGGCTCTTCCCGCTCTAAGTTCCCTCTTATGGTCCCCTCTGGTTCGCTCCCCCGGTCTACGTGAAGACGAAACGTCCGGGCATTCGCAATGGGGTCAGCCACGTCGAGGGAGCCGCCGAGGAACTCCTGGCAT
>NZ_JAMYQC010000052.1:0-32030 GCF_040320645.1 Mesorhizobium sp. M0633 | reverse complement strand
TGGGCCCAGCCGGACCCCCACTTGACCACCGCCACCCTGCCCCCCCCCCAAACACCTTCCGGGTCCGTGTGGCGGGGGCCCCCCCGCGCGGCCCCCCCCGTTCGCACTGTCCATACAAAACGCACGAGGCGACGCTGCTTTGGAGCGTAGGCCGCTGCCTTGTCGTGCCCTGAGTTCAGGCTTTCGACAAGCAGCCGCCGGGGAATACCAATGCCGGACGCGACATCAAAAAAGCGACCCGCCAAATTCAAGGCAGAGGCTGAGCGGCCGGCCGTCGTTCGGCGTGCCGATGCCGCGCACTTTCCCGGCTCGAGCGTGCATGCCTCGCTCGCCAACGAAATCGGGCTGAGGATCGTGCGCGGCGATTATCCGCCGGGAACCATCCTGCCCAACGAAGCCAAATGGTCGGAGACCTTCGACGTCAGCCGCTCGGCGGTGCGCGAAGCCATAAAAATGCTGATGGCCAAGAGCCTGCTTGCCTCGCGCCCGAAAATCGGCAGCTGGGTCGAGCCGAAGGAGCGCTGGAACCTGCTCGATCGCGACGTGCTGGCCTGGTATGCGACCTCGCCGGACCGCGAGGTGTTCCTCAGGACCGTGCAGGAGTTCCGCCACATCATCGAGCCGGAGGCCAGCGCCTTTGCCGCGATGCGGCGCACCGACGAGCAGATGGCCGAGATCAGTCAGGCCTGCCGCGAGATGGGCGAGGCAACCAATCTGCAGGAGCGCACGCGCGCCGACACGCGGTTTCACCTCGCCATCCTGCGCGCCTCGGGCAACGATCTGCTGGTGCCGCTCGGCGTGCTGATCGAATCGGCGCTCGACCATTTGTTCCAGTTCGTCACCCGCGAGACCAGCGATCAGCGGCGGGCGCAGGCACTGCACGAGGCGATCGAGAAGAACATCCGCCTGCAGCGGCCCGCCGCAGCCCGCGCCGCGGTGCACAGGCTTCTTGCCAACACCGACGATGTCATCGGCCGGTCGCGGCGGTGATTTATGCGCCAGGGCTGGCGTTGCTCCGAACGATTGCAAAACTCGCCTTCCTTCGCGCCCCTCTCTGTCCTGCCGGACATCTCCCCCACGAGGGGGGAGATTGGATGCCACTTCGGCTTTCGCTGATCATCAACGCTAGGCAATGAGGGCGGCGACCTCGGGTGGGAAAGGAATTCGGACTTTTTGCCGTCGCAGCTATTTTGTTCTTGCTTTGTGCCGGCAGCTATGCTACTAATTTCGGTATGGTGCTAATTGGCTCCAACGACCCGCCTCCCGAGGCGGGTTTTTTGTTTCTGGCGTTGCGCGTGCTGCCGATACCAACGTCGGATGGAACCCATTCTGCCCTGCCGGACATCGCCCCAACAAGGCGGGGCAATCGCATAGGGAGTTCCCCTCATCCGGCCGCGGAGCCTGTCCTCGGGCTTGCCGGAGGCAAGACCCGTGGGCGGCCACCTTCTTCCCGCTGGGGAGAAGAGGCTGACGCCGGCGCTGGCGACCTCCTCTCCCCTCGGGGAGAGGTCGGATTGCCCCGAATTGCCCTTTGCAATTCGGTTGGCAATCCGGGTGAGGGGGCACCTGCCTACATGCGATTGCACTGCCTCAGGGGAGGTCGGCAGCTTCGCCAGTGGCGCTTACGCCTCGGAATGAAGTGAGCTTGCGTGGCAGAGAGCTGATCGGCCGCCTCAGATCGTCTGCTTCTTGCCATCCCTGGTCGGCATCAGGTCGACGCCGTTGACCTTGCCGATATGCGTCGCCAGCATCGGCACATACTGGTCGGCGGGGCCGGCCGCGAAGGCGCCGGCGAAGGCGTTCTTGGTGGCGTTGCCGAGCGGGTTGGCGATGCCGGCGGCACCCGCCATCGATTCGAGATAGGTGAGGTCCTTGAAGGCATTGGCGATGGTGAATTTGTGCGCGTCGCGGTCGCCTTCCAGCGTCCAGCGCATGAAGGTCTGGTAGAAGCCGCAATCCATGCGGCCGTTGCGGATGACGCTGTCGAAGCGCGGCGGCGAGATGCCGACCTTCTGCGCCAGCGCCAGCGCCTCGGAATAGATCGCGGCGTAGCCGAGCGAGATGAAATTGTTGAGCAGCTTCATGCGATGGCCGTCACCGGTGTCGCCGATATGGACGATACGCCCGGCCCAGGTTTCGAGCACCGGCTTCAGCCGGGCAAAGACCGCATCGGGCGCGCCGACCATGGCATCGAGCGTGCCTTCCCAAGCCTCTTTCGGGGTGCGGCTGAGCGGGGCATCGACATAGGCGACGCCGAGCGCCTTGAGTTCGGCGGCCAGCGCCACCGTCGAAACGGGATCAGAGGTCGAGCAATCGACGACAACCGATCCCGGCTTCAGGCCTTCCTTGAGACCGCCTGGGCCGCGAATGATGGCTTCGACCTCGCGCGAGCCGGTGACGCAGATGAAGACGATATCGGATGCCGCCGCGACGTCGCGCGAGGTCGCCGCTTCCCTGGCACCGCGGCCGAGCAGGTCTTCCGCAGGCGTGCGGTTCTTGCGGCCGAGAAACGTCAGCGGATAGCCCTTATCGACGATGTTCTTCGCGATCCCGTGCCCCATCAGGCCAAGCCCGATGAAGCCGATCTTTTCGCTCGCGGCAGTCGTGTTCATGTCGTTTCGTCCTATTTTGCAATGATGGATGACGGCGCTGCACCTTGCCGGCGAATTGTTGAAGCGGGTTTTTGCCGCACGCCATGGCAGGCGATTGCAGAGTTCGATATTGTCTGACAATACACATGAATCTTAGGGAGAGCAAAATGACGAAGCGGATCATGTTCACCGGCGGCAGCGGCAAGGCCGGGCGCCACGTCGTGCAGTATCTGGTCGAGCAGGGCTGCCAGGTGCTCAACATCGACACCAAGCCGCTCGACAATCCCAAGGTGCGCACGCTGATCACCGACATCACCGACAGCGGGCAGGTGTTCAATGCGCTGTCGAGCTATATCGGCCTGCACGAATTCGACCCGTCGCTGCGTACGCAGCCGGTCGATGCCGTGGTGCATTTCGCGGCGATCCCGCGCATCATGATCACGCCCGACAATGAGGTGTTCCGCATCAACGCGCTCGGCACCTACAACGTCATCGAGGCCGCGGTGAAACTCGGCATCCGCAAGGTGGTGATCGCCTCCAGCGAAACGACCTACGGGCTGGTATTCGCCAACGAGCCGCGCAACCCGACGCATTTTCCGCTCGACGAGGAGTACGACGTCGACCCGATGGACAGCTACGCGCTGTCCAAGGTCGTCAACGAGAAGACCGCGCGCGCCTTTGCCCTGCGCAGCGGCTTCGACATTTATGCCTTGCGCATCGGCAACGTCATCGAGCCGCATGAATATTCGCTGTTTCCGAAATGGTTCGCCGATCCAGGTTTCCGCAAGCGCATCGCCTGGAGCTATATCGACGCGCGCGACCTCGGCCAGATCACGCTGCACGCCATCGAGAAGGACGGGCTCGGCTATCAGGTGTTCAACGCCGCCAACGACGACACCTCGTCCGACCTGCCGACAGCCGAACTCCTGAAGCGGTTTTACCCCGATGTGCCGGTCAAGGGCGACCTTGGCGACTACGAGACGCTGCTCTCCAACCGCAAGGCACGCGACATGCTCGGCTTCCGGCCGGAGCACAGCTGGCGGAAATACGTCAAGACGAGCTGACGGGCGCAGCTGACGCGATGGCGGCACTGGGCCAGCCCCGACGCGCAACGTTGAGAAGGGCTCTGTCGTCTCGACCGACGAACTCATGTCCTATGGGTTATAGAGGGTGACGGGTACAAGCTCGGCACCGTGAGGCACTGCAAAAACATTTGGTCGACGTTCTACAACGCCACCGGCGAATTCCTTTCGACCAATTATGTTGAGATTTTTTGGAGCCTGTTCAAGAACTCGGTTCGCTCGACCACATTCACGCGCCGGCCAAATACATGGATCGCTACCTTGCCGAATTCACTTTCCGGTCGAACTATCGCCTGATGCAGAACGCGATGTTGATCTGATCCTGTCTTGTGTTTGATGACTTTGGGATAAGAACGGCTTTATCCACAGGGCCAACGCCTTTGGCTTCCGTTGCTTGATGAAATCTTCCAATCGATTTGCTTGCAGGGCCTGACTCAAGCTCGAATCTGACATAGGCTATCTCCTGGCTGGTAATAACACATTTCCCCATTCGAGAGGAACGGTGCGGCCAGCGGGGGAAATTGTTGACTTTAAATGCAACTAACTCTATTTTGTATCGGGCGGTCGAAACCCGTCGGCTCGTCGCGCGGCCTGCGCTTAACCAGAAGGTGGAGGCCAAGCGGTTTCTGTATGTGACGCCAAATGTTTATAGAGGATTAGCTGGGAAGGATCCCGACTTAAGCCATTTGCCGATGGCGAAAATGGAAGAACTGATCGCGATTTTTTGTTTCGGTTGGTTCGTGACGGCAAGCCTCAAAGGAGACCCAGACGATCGGGGGCCAGACATCGAACGGCTGCATTCTGTTGACGAGGTCTGGGTAATTTGTGCGCGAAAGCCCAGGCATGTCCAAGTGCGTCTATTCGGTAGGTTCCTCGACGCCGGTGTATTCATAGGTTTAGGACTGCATTGCCGACACTGGCTAGGAATCAAAAAGAACTATAGCGAAACCGCCGCTGGAATCCCCGATCTTTGGGGCAACACCATGGGTAATGCGCAACCTTTTCGTGCAGCAACAGCGTTAGAGTACGTGAAGGGAATATGTCGAGATGTGGATGAAAAAATCTAATAAGGTTTCCGACCAAGCGTTCGTTCAAGAGTTCGAACGTGGGATGCTTCGTTCGGCTTTTGTGAGTGCCTTTTGGGCGGTCATCCAAGCCAGGAAAGCGGAAACAGGGCTCACCCTCAGTCAGCTTGCTGATCGCCTCGGAATTAACAAGTCTGCGGTCTCTCGCTGGTTTTCAGGAACAAAGCCGAACTGGGAAATAGACACTATCTCGGACCTCGCGATTGCCCTTGAGGTAGACGTAGAGGTTGTGGTCGTAGACAGAAAAATGAACCGTCGGTTTGGGCCCGCGGGCGAGATACAGCCGCTCACGCTCGGAGCGGGGACCACACCAAGTTCCGGGCAGCATCCCATCCTGCCGGGAACCGATACCGTCAGTGCGGTCTCAATACGCCTTGAGGCAGCATGATTTTGAACCCCCATGCTAGCGTCGTGTTTTGCGATGACCTTCGACAGGAGGCCAACGGGAAGCAACTGCACATAGGGGTCTATAATGATGCCGTTTTATTCGACGGACCTTTGCCGTGGGCGTTGCCCACTGGGCTATGGTGTCTGATTAAATACCTTGAGCCGTATCCAGAAACTTTGCCTACCCTCGCGATAAAAGTTCGTCTTGAATCCAAGGCCGGTGGGGTAGTTGATTTGATAGAAGCTCCAGTGCCGAAGACCGACATCATCCCCCAGAGAGGACCCCTCGAATTTGAGAAGGATGCAGTCAAATTATTGGCTCTTAGCATGAACATTCAACTGTCAACCTTGGTCTTCCAGGAGCCTGCAAAACTCGTGGTCGTAGTCGTTCGCGACGGGGAGGAAATCTCAGCTGGCCGATTGCGCATCTCGCAGTTGAGCAGGGATGGAACCGGCAACCCCATCCCCACTGCTCTTTAGGCCCAAAGGGGTTAAGGCTCCCCGATGATCCCCGCTTCACTTGTTTGAAGGGGACAATACTTTTAATCAATAAGTCCTGAGCCTAGCACTCACTCGTTTTCCCGCCGCGCGGCAATTGAGCTACTTGTCCTTCCAGAATTCGGCCTGGAGTTGCGCCGCTTCATCGGCAAGCAGCGGGCCGACGACTTCAGTCGGACGCTGCCCGGCTTCGAAGACGATCCTGCAGGGCAGGTCGAGCGTGGGATTCTCGACATGTGCGCCCGTCAGCCGCTTGAGGTCGTGTTCGCTCTGCCCAAAGACGACCCGTCCGATGCCCGCCCAATAGATTGTGCCGGAGCACATCGCGCAAGGTTCGGCCGAAGTGTAGAGGGTGCAAGAGGCCAGCTTTTCGAGACTGACATTCATCGCCGCCCACGAGGCCAGCAGCCTTTCGGCATGAGCGGTGCGGTCGCCCCCGTGGGCTTTGTAAGCGTTGGGCTGCTCGCGCAACACATTGCCGTCTTTGTCAGCGAGCAGCGAACCAAAGGGATGTTCGCCAGCATCGCGGGCCTTGCGCGCGACTTCGAACGCCTGACGGAGCAGGCGCTCATCATAGGGGCGTTGTGGCATCGGCGGATCTCCGGCAGCGCCGCTAGATCATAGTGCGGAACAATCCGCCGACTCAAGTCGGTAAGCGCGTCGCGTTCGACGGGCCTCGTACGACGCGCTTCAGGTGCCTGTTGTATGCATGTCGTTATCGCAAAACCGCTGCACACTTTGCGCGACATGCATTAGGCTCAAGCCTCGTTCCGACTAGGGCGTTGAGCCAGCCAGATGCTGCCGATGACGAAAACGACGCCGGCGATTTGAGGCAAGGTCAGTGTCTGACCCAGGAATACCCATCCAAGCAGCACGGCGGTCACCGGGCTGAGGAAAAGCAGCGATGACACCACTGCGGATTCCAGTCGCGCAATGCCCCGGAACCAGAGGACATAAGTCAGCGCCGCACCGATCAGCCCGAGCCACACCAGTCCAAGCAGGTTGGCCGCGGTCGGGAACGGGATGGGTGGTTCGAAAAGCAGGACCACCGGAACGAGAAGGAGACCGCCGGCGGTCAGTTGCCATGCCGTAAAGGCGAGCAGCGATGCTGGCGGCTGCCACTTGCGGCTCAACACGCTTCCGAAGGCCATTGAGGCCGCCCCGGCGAGGCCGGCGGCAACGCCGACCGCATCGAGCGTCGCGTTCGGGGTCAGCACCAGCAATGCAACACCGGCGATCCCGACAAGGGCGGCGACAATCGCCAACCGGCGGACAGGGCTGGCAAGCAGGGCAGCAGCGAGGAAAATCACAATCAATGGCTGGACCGACAGCACGGTCGCCGCGACCCCGCCCGGAAGCCGGTAGGCGGCGACAAACAACATGCTCAGGAAGATCGAGATGTTGAGGGCTCCGAGGACGAAACTGCGCAGCCACCAGATGCCCGTTGGCAGTTGCCGAACGATCGCCAGCAGCAGCAATCCTGCGGGCAAGGCACGCAGCATTGCGATCGTCATCGGCGAAAAGTTGGGCAGGAACTGGGTGGTGACGATATAGGTGCTGCCCCATATCGCGGGTGCAATGGCCGTAAGCAACAGATCGGAACGGTGCGTTTTCATAAGATTTCCAGTACTTCGGCAAGAGGGCGGCGCGGCTTTTGCGGCCAGTTGCCGGGCGCGGCGCGGCCGACCGCGATGAGCATCACCGGCACTTCATTGCGCCCAAGGCCAAACTCGCGGGCCACGCCTTCGGCGTCGAAGCCGGCCATCGGACCGGAGCCGAGGCCCAGCGCTTCGGCCGCGAAAATCAGCGTTGCGGCGCCAAGCGTTGCCGAGCGCACCGCTTCGTCGCGGGCCGCTAGAGGATCGGCATATTGTGCGCGGGCGCCTTCCTGCCAGCCCGAAGCCATATCCACCGGCATGAAGCCGGCTTCCACGAAAGGACGCAGCCTTGCATTGAGGGCAGCGTGGTCGGGGAGTACGCCGCAGATGATGAAGGTGACCGCTGCTTCCTGCACCTTGACCTGGCCGTGGGCCAGGCTGCGCAACCGCGCCTTTGCTTCCGGCGTCCGCACGGCGATGAAACGCCAATTCTGAAGGTTGTAGGCGCTTGGCGCGCGCGTTGCGAGGCGTGCCAGTTCCTCGACCTCGGCATCCGTCAATGCATGCGAGGCATCGAACCGATTGGCCGACATGCGTCGCTCGATAAGGGAGATTGCGGGGTTGGTCATCATGTCATTCCGAAATTGAGCAAGCCGTTCGGATAGCAGATAGAGAATTTACCAATGAGCGATAATATGCGATAATTGAAAGACATTATTTACTAGAAGAGAATGGTGAGATGGATCGCCTGACTGCGCTGCAGGTTTTCCGCCAGGTGGCGGAACTGAACAGTTTTGCCGAAGCCGGACGGCGGCTCTGTCTCTCGCCTCCCGCGATCAGCAAGAATATCGCCGAGCTGGAGGCGGATCTGGGGGTGCGGCTCATCAACCGGACAACGCGGCGCATGGCGCTGACTGAAGAGGGCAGGATCTACCTGGAGCATGTCACGCAGGGGCTCGATGCGCTGGCCAGGGCCGACCAGGTGCTCGGCCCGATCAAGACGGCGCCGAGCGGCACGTTGCGGGTCAGCGCGCCGATGACTGTCACGTTGACGCGGCTTTCGGCTGCCATGCCCGCGTTTCTATCGCGCTATCCCGATTTGAAGCTCGATCTGCACCTTGACGACAGGCGCGTCGATATCGTGCGGGAGGGATTTGACCTTGCCATTCGCGGCAGCGACAATCTCGAGGATTCCAGCCTGGTCGCCCGAAAGCTTGCGATCATGCCGCATGTGATTTGCGCAGCTCCGTCCTATTTCGAGAAGCATGGCCGGCCCAAAACGCCCGCCGATTTGAAGGCGGCCAATTGCATCCGGTTCAGCCTCTCGGGGCATGCGGACATATGGGAGTTCCGCAAGGACGGCCGAGCCGAGCGGATCGCCATCGACGGACGATATTCGGTCTCGTCAAGCCTTGCCGTGCGCGATGCGCTGCGCGCCGGCTTCGGCGTCAGCCTGATCCCTTATCTCTATGTCGAAAGCGACCTGAAAGCAGGCCGGCTGCAATCGGCTCTGGATGACTGGGACAAGGTCGAAACCACGCTCTACGCGGTCTATCCGGCACGCCAGCATCTCGCCCCGAAAATCCGCGTCTTCCTTGATTTCCTGATCGAGGAATTCAGTCGGGACAAGGAGAAGCCGTTCGTGCCTCCCCGGCGTGAAGGCTCGGCAAAGCGCGGTGTCGGCGAGGCGACGGATGCGGAAAATCAAGCTGAGATATTGCCGGCGATTTCATCTCCTTGACACGCCTCCAAATCCGGACTTTGTGGAGCCATGCAGGACGCGAAGCCGAATAAGGGAAAGACAGCGGCCGAGGCGTTCGCCGAACGCACGAGCGGTATCCGCCGGGCCGATGCGGCGCGCATGCCGGGCTCGAGCGTGCATGCGTCGCTCGCCAACGAAATCGGGCTGAGGATCGTGCGCGGCGATTATCCGCCGGGAACCATCCTGCCCAACGAAGCCAAATGGTCCGAGACCTTCGACGTCAGCCGCTCGGCGGTGCGCGAAGCCATAAAAATGCTGATGGCGAAGAGCTTGCTGTCGTCACGTCCCAAAATCGGCAGCTGGGTCGAGCCGAAGGAACGCTGGAACCTGCTCGATCGCGACGTGCTGGCCTGGTATGCGACCTCGCCGGACCGCGAGGTGTTCCTCCGGACGGTGCAGGAGTTCCGCCACATCATCGAGCCGGAGGCCAGCGCTTTTGCCGCCATGCGGCGCACCGACGAGCAGATGGCCGAGATCAGCCAGGCCTGCCGCGAGATGGGCGAGGCGACCAACCTGCAGGAGCGCACGCGCGCCGACACGCGTTTTCATCTCGCCATCCTGCGCGCCTCGGGCAACGACCTGCTGGTGCCGCTCGGCGTGCTGATCGAATCAGCATTCGATCATCTATTTGCTTATACCACGCGGGAACTCGACGATTTGCAGCATGCGCAGAGGCTGCATGAGGCAATCGAGAAGAGCATCCGTCTGCAGCGGCCGGACGCGGCGCGCAATGCGGTGCGCAAGCTGCTGGCCAATACCGACAGCGTCATCAAGTCCAGATAGCGCCGTTCGGCTACAGGTGGAGTGCTCAGTCGAAGGGTGCGGTCGCGAGATGCCGCCGGGTCAGCCCGATCAGCAGCGCCTGGTCGCGGGCGGCGTGTTCGGCTGGGTTGACGACCGCATCGCCATTGACGATCGCTGCCCAGAAGCCACGCATCTCTTCGACGAAGGCTTCGGCGTAACCGGCACGCAAATCTTTCTTCGACAGCGTGTGACCGTCCGAGGTCGTCACCGTCAGCCGGGTCGGATGATGGTTGAGCCAGGGCGAGGGGAATTCGAGCTCGAGGCTGGCATCGTCGAAGAACAGCGTGATCCGCTCCTTGTAGTCGGCGAGCTTGGGCACGGTGAGGTGGGTCATGGTCCACAGCGCCTGCCCATCCAGCAGCTTGACGGCGCCCTGGCCGCCGTCGCCATTGGCAAAGATCTGCGCGCCGACGACCTCGCCGTCCGGCACGCCGAGCGCGTCGAGCAGGCCGTGGACGGCATTGACGTCGTGAATCAAGGCCGAGCTGTAAGCACCGGTAAATCCACGGAAAGCGAGGTCGGTCCCGGGAACACCGATGGCGTCTTCGACCTGGCGCTTCTGCTTGGCCGCGACAGCGGCGATCATGTCTTTTGGGATATCGGTACCGCGCCTGTAGGGCTGATGGGCGATGAACGGCCAGGCGTCGGGATCGTTCACTTCCACCGAGACCGCGCGCAGCGTGCTTGATGTTCCAGGCAGCGAAGCGAGCGCCAGCCGGTAGCTCGGATCGAAGCGCTTCATATAGCCGACTTGCATGATTTTCCTGGCGGCATCGCGCGCGGCGACGATCTCGGCGATTTCCGCCAGCGAATAGCAGAGCGGCTTTTCGCAAAAGACATGCAGGCCCCGCGCCAGCGTCGCCAGCACCTGTTCGTGATGTAGCGGGTCCGGCGAGCCGATCACCACCGCGTCGAGGCGTTGGTCGAAGAGCTGGTCGATCGTTTCGAAATTGGCAATGCCATGGGTGTCGGTGACGAACTGCCGCGAAATCCTGGAGGGATCGGCGACGCCGACCAGCTCGAACAATTCACCGAGGCGCAGCAGATTGGGGATATGCTCGACCTGCGAGATCATGCCGGCGCCGACGACCCCGACGCGTATCCTGCTCATTGGATCATTCCCCGCAATGTCCGATTGTCAGCTCAAGGCGCCGCAGGCGGCCGGTTGCCGATCTGGGCGAGCAGGCCGGCAATCTCCGCCTCGACCGCCTTCAGATCCTCGCCGCCCGACATGATCGAGATGACCTCGTCGCGTGAGATCTCGGACTTGGCGTAGGTGCCGCGATTGCGGCCGCGGTTGAGCAGCGTGAAGGTGTCGCCGACCGGATAGGCATGGTGGATGTTGTGGCTGATGAAGATGACGGCCAGGCCCCGCATGCGCGCTTCGATGATGAATTTCAGCACCATCGCCGCCTGGTGGACGCCGAGTGCCGAGGTCGGCTCGTCGAGGATCAGCACGCGCGCGCCAAAATGCACGGCGCGGGCGATCGCCACCGACTGGCGCTCGCCGCCCGACAGCGTGCCGACGGCCTGCGTCGGATCGCGCACGTCGATGCCGATATCGGCCATCGCCTGCCTGGCGATGGTGTTGGCGCGCTCTTTGTCGATGCGCGAGAAGGGCAGGCTGCTTTTGGTCGGCTCGCGGCCGAGGAAGAAGTTACGGGTGATCGACATCAGCGAGATCATGCCGAGGTCCTGGAACACCGTTGCCACGCCGAGCTCCTGCGCGTCGCGCGGGCTGCGGAAGGTGACCGGCTTGCCGTCGACCAGGATTTCGCCCTTGCTCGGCCGATAGACGCCGGACAAAACCTTGATCAGCGTCGACTTGCCGGCGCCGTTATCGCCGAGCAGGCAGTGGACCTCGCCCGGATAGACCTTGATGTCGATGTCCTGGAGGGCGCGCACCGAGCCGAAATTGACGCTGACGCCGCGCAGTTCCATTGCCGGTTCGGTCATTTGGGCCGGTTCGGTCATTTGCCACCTCCGCGGCCGAGCGCCTTCAGCCTGATGTAGTTGTTGACCAGCACGGCCATCAGGATGACGATGCCGAGGAAGACCTTGAACCAGTCGGTGTCGATGCCGGTGTAGAAGATACCCATCTGCACCAGCCCGAAGATCAGCGCGCCGAACAGCACGCCATAGACGGTGCCGTAACCGCCTGTGAGCAGCACGCCGCCGATGACGGCGGCGATGATCGCCTCGAATTCCTTGAGCAGGCCGCGCGTGGTGTCGGCGGAGCCCGCCTCCATCACCTGGATGGTGGCAAGCAGTGTCGCCGCGCAAGCGGTGTAGACGAACAGGCTGATCTTTACGCGATCGACCGGCACGCCGACGTTGCGGGCTGCGATCAGGTCGCCGCCGGTGGCGAAGATCCAGTTGCCGTATTTCGTCTGGGTGAGCACGTAGCCGGCCAGCGCCGTCAGGCCGAGCCACCAGACGATCGACATCGGAATGCCGGCGACGAAGGGAATGCCGTCGCTGCGGGTGGCGATCCAGCCTTGCGCGCCCATCCAGCGGAACAGGCTGGTGAGCAGATGGCCGTTGAAAATGCCGGCCGTCGCCGGGTCCGGTGCGCCTTCGAGTATGTAGGGGATCTGGGTGCGGCCGGTGGCGGCGCGGGTGATGCCGATCGACAGTCCGCGCAGGATATAGAGCGTGGCGAGCGTGACGATGAAGGAGGGCAGGCGCGTCTTCACCACGATCAGGCCGTTGAGATAGCCGGTGAGGATGGCAACGGCGAAGGCACAGGCGATGCCACCCCATAGCGGCAGGCCCCAGTACTTCACCGTCAGCCCGATGACGACACCGGCAAAGCCGACCATGGAGCCGACCGAAAGATCGAACTCGCCGGCGATGATGAGGAGTGCTGCCGCGGTGGCGACGATGCCGAGCTCCGCCGACAGCGTCAGGAATGTCATCGATCCCTGCAGCGAATAGAGGTTTGCCGCGCCCGGCAGCAGCGCAAAGATGATGATCGTCGCAAGCAGCCCACCGGCGGCACCGGCTTCCGGCCGGCGCAGCCACTGGGTCAGCTTGCCGGTGCTGGCCAGCCGCTCGTCGGCGCCGGCGGCCCGCTTCGACGTCATGCCGAAGCGGTCGGTCGCCTTCAGTTCGCCCGGAGGTATCGCCTTGTCTTCCACGACCGCCATTAGGCTCTCCAATCGCTCAATTCGCAATCTTCGAACGGATCGGGAGAGCGCTTGGCGCATTCTCCCGTTCCGTCGGAGCGCTTGCCTAGCGGATGCCCTCTTTGGCGAGCGCCAGGATCGCCTTGGCTTTTTCCGGTGAGTCTATGAACAGCGGTCCGGTATAGGCGTTGTTCTGCGGCCAGAAGCCGTGCGTTGCCTGCTCGACCAGATAGATCACCGGCAGATAGCCCATCAGATATTGCTGGGCGTCCATGCCGAAGCCCATTTCGCCGGCGACGACAGAGTCGAGAACCTCCGGGCTGATGTCGAATGTGTAGAGCTTGAGCTTGCCGAACAGTTCCTTGTCGCGGAACATCGGGATCAGCGGGTTGGCGGCGGTGGCGCCGAGCGCAAAGACGGCCTGCGTGTCGGGATGCGCCGACAGATAGGCTTCCGTGCGGCGCTGGATGTCTGCGGGATCGGGCGCCACGGCCAGAACCTCGGTGCCGCCGCCGGAGGGCTTCAGCCCGTCATTGAGGCCCTGGCAGCGCTGGTCGAGGCTGACATTGCCGACCTCGTGGTTGATGCAGACGACCTTGAGCGTGCCTTCCTTGGCCAGCCGCTCGCCGGCCTTCTTGCCGGAATCATATTCGGAAACGGTGCCGACATAGAGCGTAGTGCCGAGCTCGGCGCCTTCCTTTTCGCCGGAATCCAGAACCACCATGGGAATATTGGCGGCAAGCCCGGATTTGACCGATTTGCCGAGCGCATTGGCGTCGGCGATGGAGACGGCGATACCGTCCGGCTTGGTGGCGATGGCGGCGTCGAGAAGCCGGGCCTGCTCGACCACGTCGAAGACCTGCGGCGCGTAATATTCGACCTTGGCGCCGGTAAGGGCGGCCGCGTCATCGACGCCGCGCTTGACCACCGACCAATAGGGATCGGACGCCGACCCATGCACCACGAAGGTGATGCGCACGTCCTTCGGATCCTTGAGCCCCGCGGCATGCGCAATGCCTGTCATCAGGCCCGCCGAGACGAAGGCGCCCAATGCCACTTTCAGAAGAGTTTTCATCTTATTCTCCCATTTGTCGTTGCAGTTCCAATCCCTCTGGCGCCGTTTTCCGGCCGCGACGATCGGCTCACGTCGCGGATCGGGTGGCCGCTTTGCGGGCCTTTGCCGACGCCAATCGCTGTTCGCCCGCGGTGTTGCCGCGGGCTGTCGTTGATAATCGCCCGGCCGAGAGTGCGGCGCGAAGCTCCTCGCGCAACGGCTTCATGCCGATGACGTCGATCGGCTGTGCGGCGAGCCAGTCGCGAAAGCCCTGGTCGCGGAACAGCTCGTACTCTTCGGTGCGGATATAGGCGGAGCGCGGCTCGATCAGCTCGAGTTCACCGGGCGCGTTGCAATGCAGGCAAAAGAAGGTCAGGCCCTCGCGCACACCCTCGATGAGCGCTTTGTAAGCCGGCTCGATCGGCCTGGAACGCGGCCGGCCCCAGGTCGTCTGGATGGCGGCGTCGAAAATGGCAAAGCCGCCGGCACGGGCCAGCGCCACGCCGCGCTGGAACGCCTCCTCGGTGACGCCGACCAGATTGTCGTTGGGGGAATAGGCGGACAGGGTCTTGGTCAACAGCACGGGCAGCTGATATTCGAGCCCGAGCTTGATGTAGATGTCGCAAAATTCCGGCGACAATGCCGCGCCCATATGCGCGTCGAGATGGGTGACGTCGATGCCGGCGCGATAGGCGGTGTCGATCTGGGCGCGAAGCTCGGCCTCGACCGCCTGCGGCACCGCCTTGCGGCGCGTGGTCGCCACGTCGGGCCAGAAGAAGCCGAACTCGTCGGTCAGGCCGGCCGCCCGCGACGGCGCGGTCAACGGCCGCCATTTGTAATGCTGCTTCTCGCTGTTCAGCGTCAGGTGAACGCCAAGGTCAAGGGCAGGTTTGGCGACGGCGCTCTCGGCCATTTCGAGGAACCACGGGCATGGCACCATCACCGCGCCGGAACTGCAGACACCCAGCCCGCTCAATTCGAGGAAGGCGCTGTTGGCGCCGTGGCACATGCCGACATCGTCCTCGTGGAGCACGATCCGTTTGCTGGAGCCGGCGGCGTTCACGACCGGCCGCCTTCCCGCCGGCGCGCCGGTTTCGAGGGTCTTCCAAAGTGTGTCCCGTATTTCATGGAACCAACCGTTTGCCCAACTGGCCGGAATGGAACGCCGAAAGTTGGGTTTCCGACAGGGCCACTTTGGCGAATTCGGATGGGTACGATTTGCCTGCCGGCTGAGACACTTAGCTACCGATTTCCCCAATCACGGTTCAAAACCAGTCATAGGAACCGTCTTCCGGGCGCAGATGGCTTGGTCGAATAGCGGCGGAGTGGTTCTTTCAAACTGTGCCGACAAGCCTACAGCTGTCCACACCATCAAGCGACCACATTATCAAGAGCCTTGGAGGCCTGTCATGTACACCGCCGGCGAAGAGGAAATCGAAGCCATTGCCAGGGTGATCCGCTCGGGCGCGCTGTTTCGTTACGGCAAGGACAGCGAATGCGACCGCTTCGAGGCCCGCTATGCGCAGCATCTTGGCGTCGAGCATTTCGCACTGGCCGCCAGCGGCACCTATGGGCTCGCCGCCGGCCTGATCGGGCTCGGCATCGGCCCGGGGGACGAAGTGCTGGTTCCCGCGCACACCTATATGGCGACAGCGACCGCGGTGCTGTCGGTCGGGGCCATTCCCGTCATCGTCGATATCGACGAGAGCCTGACCATCGATCCCATCGCTTTGCGCGACGCCATCGGGCCGCGCACCAGGGCGATCATCCCGGTGCATATGTGGGGCGCGGCCTGCAACATGAATGCGATCATGGACATTGCTGCCAAGCGCGGCTTGCTGGTGCTGGAGGATGTCTGCCAAGGCATCGGCGGCGGCTATGAGGGCCGCAAGCTCGGCTCGATCGGCCATGCCGGCGCCTATTCCTTCAACTATTTCAAGAACATGACCTCGGGTGAGGGCGGCGGCATCGCCACCAGCGATCCGAAAGTGGCGGAGCGGGCGCGCTGCGCCATCGACCCTTGCCATTTCTATTGGCAGGGCAGAAGCGACAGCATCAAACCCTTCGCCGGCATCGGCGCGCGTGCTTCCGAACTGATGGGGGCGATGCTCAACGTCCAACTCGACCGGCTGGACGGCATCATCGAGGCGATGCGGGCCGAGAAAAAGAAGGTGCTGGCCGGCACCCGCCATCTCGACAATCTTGGGCTGACACCGTCGCCGATGAACAGCGCGGACGACGATTGTGCCGCACAGGTGATGTACCTGCTGCCGAGCGAGCAGGCGGCGCAGACTTTTTCGAAGACCATTCCGAGCGTCGTTGCCGGCAAGACCGGCCGTCACAATTTCACCCAGTGGGACCAGGTGCTGATGCATGAAGGCGCGCATCATCCGGCGCTCAATCCTTACGCACTGCCCGAGAACCAGGGCCTGCGGCTGGATTATCCCGACGACCTCGGCAAGCGCTCGCTCGACATCCTCAACCGTACCGTGATGGTCGCCATGAACCCGGCGCACAGCGATGCCGACATTCAGGACATGATCCACAACATCGACGCGGCGGTGCGGGTGGCGCTGGAGAATGCTTCGCTCGATGATATCGAATTGCGCAAGGCGGCACCGGTTGATCTGCAGAAGTTCGACAGTGTGAACTAGACCAGATCCGGCGCGGTTTGCTACCCTGCGGTCGAGTTCCTTGTCCGGCGGCCGGGCGAGGATTCCGGCCGGCATTACCGGTCGCCAAAAAATCCGCAGGCCCGTGTCGGATAGGCCGGGCTCCGCTCGTCCTAGGGGGCATCGATCACCAACACGGAGGATTAACGATATGCCCGGCACCGTACGGCTGCACCGCGTTCTGACAACAAGCCCGGAGAAAGTCTACCGCGCGTTCCTCGAAGCAGATGCACTTGCGAAATGGCTTCCGCCGAACGGCTTCACCTGCACGGTTCATCACTTCGAGGCGAAAGTCGGCGGTACGTTCAAAATGTCCTTCCGCAACTTCACCACCGGCGACAGCCACTCGTTCGGCGGCGAATATGTCGAGCTCGTCCCCAATGAGCAGCTGCGCTACACCGACCGCTTCGACGACCCCAACCTGGCCGGCGAGATCGAGGTGACCGTGACATTGAAGAAAGTGTCGGTCGGCACCGAAGTGAATATCACGCAGGCAGGTATTCCAGACGCCATCCCGGTTGAGGCCTGCTATCTCGGCTGGCAGGAGTCGCTGCGAAATCTGGCGAAGCTCGTTGAACCCGAGATCAACCAGTAAGATAAAGCGCTGCCCTGGCGGGTTGGCGTCGCTAACCGGAAACCCAGGGATGACGCCGTTCTTCCCACCCAACATGCGCCGGGGCCGGAAAGGCGGGATCGGCGAAGCAGCCGACCGCGACGGCGATCCATTCAGGCTTTCGCTCGGGCTCCCAGAAGACGCTCGAGCCGCAGCCCGGGCAGAAATGGAAAATGACGTGATGGCCGCTCCGAGCCGATCGCCTGTAGGTACTGGCGTCGCCTTCGGCTTCTACCTTGTCGCGCGCAAAGAAGGCGGCGACGCCGTATGTGCTGCCGGTCCGTTTCTGGCAGTCGAGGCAGTGGCACTGTGCGACCAGTTGCGGTTCTCCGTTACAGGAGATACTCAGTTGCCCACAGGCACAGGATGCGGTTCTCATGGCAATCCTCATGGTTCAGATGAATGCGTGCCCGCCGTACCGGCGGTGGGCATGCTTCTGGTTTTCGGGGTGGTTCGGCCTTGGGAAGCGCGCTTTGCGCGAACGCCGAAAAACAAGGACCGACGCCCCACCTTCCTAATCACTGCGGGCGATTGACTCAACCCCGCGGTGAACGAGATGGAGAGCCGGCTCTAGCTTCTGTCCAATCTTAGAAACGCGGCGCGCAGCGCCAGCACGGCGCGCAGGATCTGGCGTTCGTCCATCGCTGCATAGCCGAGCAACAGGCCGTGCTCGGGTTCTGTGGAATGGTAGTTGATCGAGATGCCCTGGACGTCGAGCCCTTCCTTGACGGCCGCGGCAACCACGTCGCTGTCCTTATAGGGCCTGACGAAGCTCGCCAGCAGCTGCATGCCGGAATCGTTTTCCGTGACGGTCAGCCATTCGGCCAGATGCTCCTGGCATAGCTTGACGAAGTTCGCCTGCCGGCGCGCATAGAGCCGGCGCATGCGTTTGAGATGCGTGGCGAAATAGCCCTGGGTGATGAAGTCGTTGACCGTTGCCTGCAGGATCAGCGGCGCGAACTGACCGGTGATGCTCACCGCCCGGTCGAAGGGCACCGACAATTCGCGCGGCACGATCAGATAACCGATGCGCAGCGCCGGGATCAGCGTCTTGCCGAAGCTGCCGATATAGACGACGCGGTCGGCATGATCGAGCCCGCGCAGCGCCGGCACCGGCCGGCCGCGGAACCGGTATTCGCCGTCATAGTCATCCTCGACGATCCAGGCGCCGTTGCGTTCGGCGATGTCGAGCAACTGCAATCGCTCCTCGATGCGCATGATGGTGCCGAACGGCCACTGGCAGGATGGCGTCACATAGATCAGCCGCGGCGGCGGCAGCTCCGGATCGGCAAGATGCCAGCCGCGCCGGTCGACCTTCAACGGTGCCAGCCTGGCGCCGCTGGCGAGAAAGGCGCTCTTGGCGCCGAGATAGCCGGGCTCCTCCATCCAGACATGGTCGCCTTCGTCCATCAGCACGCGCGAGACGAGATCGAGTGCTGCTTGCGCACCGGTGACGATGATCACCTGGTCGGCGGTGCAGCTGATGCCGCGCGACAGGCCGATGGTCGAGGCAATGGCCTGACGCAGGCCGGGGTGGCCGGCAAAGGAGAGATAACCAAGCAGGCTCTCGTCGCGGCTGCGTGCATTGCGCACCAGAAGGCTTGACCAGATGGTGAACGGAAACGATGCCGTTTCAGGCACGCCCGGATGGAAATTGATGACGCCGGCATTACGCGGCGGTTGCGGGCCGTTGACGATGGTCTGACCGCGCCGCGACAGCTTTTGCGGCGCTGCCAGTCCGGCGCGCAGGGATGCCAAGGGGCGGTTCTGCTGGATCGGCGCCACCCAGGTGCCCGATCCGGCACGCGCCTCGATAAAACCTTCGGCAAGGAGCTGGTCATAGGCGGCGATGACCGTGTTGCGCCCGACCTTCAGATCTTCGGCCAGCGAGCGCGTCGACGGCAGCAGCGTGTTCTGCGGGATCTGGCCGTCAAGGATGAAGCGTCGCAAGGCGCCGTAGATCTGACGATGCATCGGTTCTTCCGAAGCACGGTCGACCGACATGATGTCGAGGGAAAGGCGCATGTGGTCGGCCACGGCACTATCCCCCGACGGACCGGGCGGCGCGGGCGATCTTTTCCTCGTTGAGCCGGCAGACAGTGTCGAGCACCAGTCGCCTGGTTTCGGGGCGGATCTCGCGGCTGTTCTTCAGCGCGCGATGCACGGTGGCGGCGCCAAGTTCCGCCTTCTCGGCAATCTCCCGGATGGTGCAAAGCCGTTCCATGCCAAGCGCAGCTTCGAAAGCCATGTCGCTCCTCCTCGGTTGCATCAAGGCACGGCTTCCGGCCGGCCTCAAGCTTGAAAGTCGGGGTTTTAATCCAGAGCCGGGATTCTGCGATCCGCGCCGCGCAGGGAGCAAGGCGGCGCGGATCGCCGGGCGCTTTCGCGTCGCTAACCCCATCGAGGCGCGCGCCCATTATGTTCCTCCGGCTCGCAATGCGGGCCGGTCAGCCTGCCTTCCGAGTCGCCACTTCGAAGCCGGCCTCGCGGGCGGTGGCGAGCAGCGAGAAATAGCCTTTGCTGGCATAGGTCAGCGGATGCGCCTTGGCCGGATCCTGCTCGGCTTCGACAACGAGCCAGCCTTCATAGCCGCGCGCAGCGAGGGGTTTCAGCAATGACAGGAAATCGACCGAGCCGTCGCCGGGCACGGTAAAAATGCCGTCCATTACCGCCGCCATGAAGCTCATGTCCTCGCGGCGTGCCCGTTCCAGCACCGCCCTGCGAACGTCCTTGCAATGGAAATGCACGATACGGTCGAGATGCCGTTGCAGCAGCGATTGCGGGTCGCCGCCCGAAAACAGGCAGTGGCCGGTATCGAACAAAAGGCCGACGCTTCGGCCCGTCGCCGCCATCAGCCTGTCGACTTCATCGTCCGTCTCGACGATGGTGCCCATGTGGTGGTGGAAGGCCATGCCGACCCCGAATGCAGCCATGCGGTCGGCGAGGGCGGTCAGTTTCTTGCCATAGGACGGCCAGTCCCTGTCGGCGAGGCGCGGACGCTCGGAGATCGGTGCGAAAATGCCGTCATGGCGACCGCGCGAGGTGTCGGCGTAGACGACGATCCTGGCGCCAAGGTCGCGCAACAGCTGAAGATGTGGGGTGATCGCCGCGAATTCCTCGTCGACCGTGCGGTCGAGAATGCGGCCATCATACCAGCCGGAAACGAGTTCCAGGCCATAGGAAGACAGGAGCGGCCCAAGCACTTCAGCCTGGCGCGGAAATTTGCCGCCGAGTTCGGTGCCGCGGTAGCCGGCCAGCGCCGTTTCCGACAGGCAAGTCTCCAAGGACGTATCCCCGCCAAGCGCCGGAACGTCGTCATTGCTCCAGGTGATGGGATTGATGCCGATCTTGACCGTCATGACGCCAGGCTTTTGCGGGCTTGGGAAGACAAGCCGAGCCTGCAGACTGGCGACAAAGAGGCCCTGTCACTAGGTCCAGTTCAGCCGAATTTGGCAGAACCAATTAATGGTGACCGATTCTAGTCTTCCTTTGGGCGGCCAAAAAGGACGCGCAGTTCATCCTTTGCGTCCTCCAGCACTTCCTTCTGCGCCGCCGGCAGGTTCTTGCCGGCGCGGTTGATGTAGAAATTCAGCATCGACATGGCGGATTGAAACGGCCCTGCCTTGCGTCGGTCGCTGTGCTCGGCCGATCGCTTCAACGAGGCGGCGATTTTCCTTGGATCGTGGGATTCGAAGATATGTTCCTCGAGGTCCAGCGCGTCACTGTGCTCGGTGACGTCGGCGGACCATTTCCGTTGCGCGGTCATGGCAAACTCCTTCCACTAGGTCGTTGCCGGAAAACGCCTTATGGCGCACCCCTGTTCCACTTCGGCCCGAATCGCTGGAGCCACGGATTTGCCTGTCGTGGCGCTGCTCGGCGATGCGAATGCGCCGATAGTGGTCAGAACCGCCGATTCAAGAACTGCGGACAGGAAACGCTCTTGACCCCAATCGTCTCAAGCCAGGCAGGAAGTTCCGGCATCGACAGTGCCTATGCCTGGATACGGCTCGGCGTCTCGATGCTGCTGGCAACGATCGGCGGGGTCGGCATGTGGGCGGTGGTCGTGGTGCTGCCTGCCGTGCAGGCAGAATTCGGCGTCGATCGCGCCGCTGCCTCGATGCCCTACACCGCGACCATGGTCGGCTTTGCCGCGGGCAATGTGCTGTTCGGCCGCGCCATCGACCGCATGGGGTATTGGATCCCGGCGCTGATTGCCGCGATTACACTTGGCGCCGGCTTCATGCTGGCGTCGTTGACCAGTTCGATCCTGCAGTTCACCCTCGTCCAGGGCCTGTTGATCGGCGTCGGCTCGTCGGCGATCTTCGGCCCTTTGATCGCCGATATCTCGCATTGGTTTAACCGTCGCCGCGGCGTCGCGGTGACGGCTGCCGCGTCCGGCAACTATCTCGCCGGAGCGATCTGGCCGACGGCGATGCCCTATGTCATGCAGACCGAAGGCTGGCGCTTCACCTATGCCGCGATCGGCGTCGTCTGCCTGGTCACCATGGTGCCCTTGATCCTGCTGCTCCGGCGCGGCGCACCGCCCCAGGCGGCTCCGGGATCGCCGGGCAGCCGCGTGGTCCAGCCGATCTCCCTGTCGCCGGCGGCCTTGCAGGCGCTGCTCATCGTGGCCGGGCTCGGCTGCTGCGTGGCGATGTCGATGCCGCAAGTCCATATCGTCGCCTATTGCATGGATCTCGGCTACGGCGTGGCGCATGGCGCCGATATGCTGTCGATCATGCTGGCGGCGGGCGTCGTCAGCCGGCTTGGCTCGGGTTTCCTTGCCGATCGCATCGGCGGCGTGAAAACCCTGCTGATCGGCTCGGTGCTGCAATGCCTGTCGCTGTTGTTCTATATCCCGTTCGACGGGCTTGCCTCGCTTTATGTCGTCTCGCTGGTCTTCGGCCTGTCGCAAGGCGGCATCGTGCCCTGTTATGCGATCATCGTGCGCGAATATATGCCAGCCAAGGAGGCTGGCCAGCGCGTCGGCATCGTCATGATGGCGACCATCTTCGGCATGGCGATCGGCGGCTGGATGTCGGGCTGGATCTACGATCTGACCGGCTCCTATGCCGCCGCGTTCCTCAACGGCATTGCCTGGAACCTGCTGAATATTTTGGCCATGGTGCTGCTGCTGTGGAAGGCCCGGCGCAGCGCTGCTGTGGCGGCCTGAAGCACAGCGGTACGGATACAGTCTCTCCGGCCGTCGCTTGACAATAGCCGAAGGCTGCGCGACGCCAGACAAGGTGTGGCAACGGGCCAGGTTGGCAAGGCAGCAGTGGCAAAGACCCTGAACATCGTCTCACGGTCGCGTCTGGGCGGTTGCCCGGCTTCGGGACCAGTACGGTGATCAAGCCGCGCTCGCGCCGCGGCGGCGGCCGCCCGACCATCGCCGATGTCGCCCGCAAGGCCGGCGTCGGCGCCATTACCGTGTCGCGCGCCCTGCGTGAGCCGGGGCGTGTCTCGGAAGATCTGCGCCGCCAGATCGAGTCGGCCGTGAACGAACTCGGCTATGTGCCCGACCCGAATGCGCGGGCGCTGGCTTCGGCGCGCGCCGAGGTCTTTGGCGTTCTGGTGCCGTCGCTTACCAACAACGTCTTTGCCGAAGTGGTGCGCGGCATCTACGACAGCCTGTCGGACGGCCCTTTCCGGATTCAGCTAGGCAACACCCACTATTCCGGCCTCGAGGAAGAGCGGCTGCTGCAGGTGTTTGGCCCGCAACGCCCGGCGGCGCTGATCGTGGCCGGCATCGACCAGACGCTGGCCTCGCGAAAACTGCTGGAAACGGCAGGCTGTCCGGTGGTGCAGGTGATGGAGACCGGGCCCGATCCGGTCGACATGATGGTCGGCTTCTCGCATTTCGAGGGCGGCAAGGCGGCTGCGGAACATCTGATCGAGGCAGGCTATCGCCGGATCGGCTTCATCGGTGCGCGCATGGATCCGCGTTCGCAGCGGCGGCTTGCCGGCTATCGCGCGGCGATGGAGGCGGCCGGCCTGTTCGATCCGAGGCTCACCACCACGACGCCGGTGCCCTCCAGCGTCACCCTCGGCCGCGAATTGTTCCGCGACGCGCTGGCCAAGGTGCCGAGCCTCGATGGGGTGTTCTGTAACAATGACGATATCGCCCTTGGCGTGCTGTTCGAATGCCACCGCGCTTCGATCGCCGTGCCGAAGACGATCGGCATCGTTGGCTTCAACGATCTCGACATGATGGAGGTGGCCTTTCCGTCGGTCACCAGCGTTCGGACCTACCGCTACGAGATCGGCCGGCGGGCGGTCGCCATGGCGCTTGCGGCGATCGAAGGCAACAGGCCAGAGCAGCGGGTCGTCGACCTTGGCTTCGAACTCAAGCGACGTGAGAGCACGGCGCGCTGAAGCGAGCTTCGACGCAATGGCGCTTTACACTACGTCATGGTAGCGCTACCAGTTATCGCCGGGCGGTACTTCGCCCCGACGATGGGAGGCTGTTTATTATACATAAGCGACAGCTCATGCTTGTTTATTATGTATAATATGATAGTTTTTGCGGGACTAGCCGGGCAGCAAAGGAGGGGATCGGGTCGGCATTCGGCCACCTGAACGCGCGACGGATACGGCGGGAGGTGCCGGGCCGGAAACGCGCAAATTCATCGGCGTAACAACAAACAAAACTGCAACTGGGAGGAATATCGATGATCAAGTCACTCGTTGGCGGAATCGTTGCCGCCACTGCTTTCGTCATGCTGAGCTCGTCGGCGATCGCCGATCCTGAAATCGTCAAGGGGCCATCGGCCGAGCCTGACTGCTTCGCGCCCTGGTCGGCCGATACGCAGTTCTTCAAGTTCCCCAAGAAAGACGGCCCGTACCGCATCGCTCTGGCCAACGGCTATATCGCCAACACATGGCGCATCCAGATGGTGCAGACGGCAAAGGCCTATGCAGCGCAGCCGGAGGTCGCGGCCAAGCTCAAGGAATTCAAGGTGGTCTCGACCGGCGAGGACGTGCCGGCCCAGATTTCGGCAATCAACAATTTCATCGATTCCGGCTATGACGCGATTGTCGTCAACGCCCAGAACCCGACCGCATTCGGTCCTGTCATCAAGCGGGCCAAGGAAGCCGGCGTGGTGCTGGTCGCCTTCGACAACATCCTCGACACCAAGGATGCCATCAACGTCAATGTCGACCAGAAAGGCCTTGGCGAATTGTGGGCCAACTGGCTGGTCAAGCACGTGCCGAACGGCGGCAAGGTGCTGGAAGTGCGCGGCGTCGCCGGCACGTCCGTCGACACCGATCGCCATAACGGCATCCACGAGGTTCTCGACGCTTCCGGCAAGAAATGGGATGTCACCGAGGTCGTCGGCAAGTGGGATGACGGCGTTGCTCAAAAGGCTACGGCCGATGCCATTGCCACCAACGGCCCCTTCGACGGCATTACCGGACAGGGCGGCGATACCGGCATCGTGCAGGCGATGATCGATGCCAAGCATCCGTTCGTGCCGTTCGGCGGCGAGACGGAGAACGGCTTCCGCAAATTCTGCGCCAAGTTCGCCGCTGACGGCCTGAAATGCTCGTCGGCCGGCACCGGCCCGGCTCAGGTCGCGGTTGCCATCAAGACGGCGATTGCAGCACTTGAAGGCCAGGTCGTGCCGCAAGCGGTCAAGCTGCCGCTGGCGATCGTCGAGGATCCGAACTTCAAGGCAGGCCAGGATTTCTTCCCCGATCAGTCCGACAATTTCTTCGTCGGCAATTCCTTCCCGACCTGCGGCATCAATTTCACGGCGCAGGAAATCATGGGCCAGAGCAAGGAAAACCAGTAAACTCCGACAGCCCGACGCCGCGGGAATCCCGCGGCGTCGGCGCTCGACATCCTGATTGCCAAGCGCCTGGGGAGGGCCGATGGACGGTGCGGTTCCGCTCTTCCGCATGGAAGGCATATCCAAGCGCTATGGCGGCGTGCGGGCGCTGGAGAAGGCCGAACTGTCGGTCACTCCAGGCAGCATCCACGCCATTCTCGGCGAGAACGGCGCCGGCAAATCGACGCTGATCAAGGTCATGGCGGGGGTCGTTGCGCCCGACGAGGGCCGCATGATGCTGGACGGAAGCGAAGTTACCTTCGCTTCGCCGGCCGCTGCCAACCAGGCCGGCATCGTCTGCATCTTCCAGGAACTGTCGCTCGTCCCCGAACTCAGCGTCGCCGACAACATCGTCATTTCCGATCCGCCGAAGCGTTTCGGCATGATCGACCGCAAGGCGCAGCGCCGCATCGCCGAAGAAGCCCTGGCTCGCGCCGGCGCTTCCGATATCCATCCGCTGGCGCTGGTCAAGGATCTTCCTCTTTCAAGAAGGCAGATGGTCGAGATCGCCAAGGCACTGGCGCGCAAGCCGCGCATCCTGATCCTCGACGAGGCGACCTCGGCGCTGACCGCGGCTGACGTCGCCAGGGTTTTTGCCGTGTTGAAGCGGTTGCGTTCGGAAGGGCTGGCGCTGCTCTACATCTCGCACCGCATGAACGAGATCGCCGAGCTGGCCGACCAGTGCACGGTGTTCCGCAATGGCCGCAATGTCGCCAGCTACGCCGCCGGCACCAAGAGCGACAATGAAGTTGTCGAGCTGATGATCGGGCGCGAATACAGCCACATCTTTCCGCCCAAGCCCGCGCGGGCGGCTGCCGCAGCCACGCCGGTTCTCGAGGCGCGCAGCCTGTCATGGACGGATCGGCTGCACGATGTCTCGCTGTCGGTCGGGGCGGGCGAGGTGGTCGGGCTTGGCGGCCTCGACGGCCAGGGCCAGCGCGAATTGCTGCTCGCCTTCTTCGGTGTGCTGCGCGGCCTGTCAGGCCAGATACTGATCGACGGCAGGCCGGTGGCGATCGCCAGTCCGGCTGCGGCGCGCGATGACCGGATCGGCATGGCGCTGATCCCGGAGGACCGCAAGACCGAAGGGTTGATGCTGCCGATGACGGTGCGCGAAAACCTCTCCTTCGCCGCCCTTGACCGGCTGTCCAGGGCCGGCATCATCGATCGCGCCGCCGAGCAGCGGCTGATCGATGATATGGTCGGTCTCCTGGCGATCAAGACCGCCGGGCTCGACATTCCGGTCGGCGCGCTATCCGGCGGCAACCAGCAGAAGGTCGTCATCGCCAAATGGCTGATGCGGCAGCCGCGCATCATCCTGCTCAACGACCCGACGCGGGGCATCGATGTCGGCACCAAGCAGGAGCTTTACCAGTTGATGCGCAAGCTTGCCGACCAGGGTGCGGCGATCCTCTTCTATTCGACCGATTATGACGAGCTGATCGGCTGCTGCGACCGCGTGCTGGTGCTCTATGACGGCGCGGTCAAGCGTGAACTGGTCGGCGCCGAAATCACCGAGCGGGCGCTGATCGCCAGCGCGCTCAACATTCACGAAGAGATGCCAAGGCAAGGAGCGGACGCGTGAAGGATTGGCGCTACTGGCTTGCCGAACAGCGCGGAACGCTGCTGGCGTTCGGCATCTTCGTTGTCATGTTCGTCATCTACACCTCGAACCATCCGGCGGGCTTCACCGCCAACGTCGTACAGACGGCCTCGAACAAGGGCGTGCTGCTCGCCTTCGTCGCCATGGCGCAAACGCTGGTGGTGATCACCGCCGGCATCGATCTCTCGGTCGGCATGATCTTCACGCTGACCAACTGCCTGGCCTCGTGGCTGGTCGTCGGCACCGGCATCGAGACCGCCTTCGGCGTCCTCGCCGTGCTCGGCACCGGGCTGCTGTGCGGGGCAATCAACGGCGCCATCGTCATCTATGGACGCCTGCAGCCGATCGTCGCCACCATCGCCACCGGCGCGGTCTATTTCGGCATCGCGCTGCTGCTTCGGCCGTTTCCCGGCGGCTCGGTCAATGAAGGGCTCGCCGATGCGCTGACCGGGCGCCTGTTTGGTTTTGTGCCGGCGAGTCTGGTGACGCTGCTGGCGGTCGTGCTCGTGGTCTGGGTGCCGTTCAGCCGGTCGGTGCTAGGCCGCGCCGCTTATGCAGCCGGCTCCTCGGAGATGGCGGCCTACATGTCCGGCGTGCCGATCCGGCGTGGAAAGTTCGCCGCCTATGCGCTTGCCGGTCTGCTTGCCGCGATCGGCGGGCTGTTCCTGACGTTCTTCACCTATACCGGTGATGCGGCCTATGCCAGCGGCAACGCCTATACGCTGTTTTCGATTGCCGCGGTTGTGCTTGGCGGCGTGTCGCTGTTCGGCGGCAAGGGCAGCGCCATCGGCGCGATCTTCGGCGCGCTTGCCTTCCGCACCATCGGCGACCTGCTGTTCGTCTTCGATTTCGATCCGCTCTGGCAGCCCCTGTTCCAGGGCGTCATTCTGCTGATCGCGGTCAGCCTCGGCGCGTTCGCCCTGTTTCGGGTCCGCAACCGGCTGGAGTGGTTCCTGTGAGCGAAACGACTGTGAGTGGTCTCGCCGGCCGCATGCCGAAATTCCTCCGCCGCGCCGACCCGGCGGTGCTGACGGCGTTCGCCTGTATCGTGCTGCTGCTGTTCCTCGGCAGCCTCTATTCGCGCAGCTTCCTGTCGCCTGAATACCTTTTGCAGCAGCTCAAGGTGGCGTCGTTTCTCGGCGTCATCGCGACCGGCATGATGCTGGTCATCTTGCTCGGCCAGATCGACCTGTCGGTGCCCTGGTCGGTGGCGGCCGGCGCCATGATGGCCTGCGCCGCGGCCGCATACGGTACCGTCGGCGTGGCGCTTGCCATTCCGTTCGGCATCTTCTGCGGTGTTCTGATCGGCATCGTCAACGGCATCGGCGTCGCCTATCTGCGCATTCCCTCGATGATCATCACGCTTGCCACCAACGCCGTCGCGCAGGGGCTGATGGTGGTCTACACGGGCGGTTTCTCGCCGCAGGATTCGGCGACCGGTGCGATGCGCTATCTGGCGACCGGCTTTGCCGTTCCTGCCGTGCCCAACGCCGTTCTCATCTGGGCGCTGATCGGCGCCGCAATGGTGTTCGTGCTGACCCGCACCGGCTTCGGCCGCACCGTTTACGGCATCGGCAATCGCGAGCGTGCCGCCTATCTTTCCGGCATCGATACAAGGCGCGTGGTGATGATCGCCTTTGCGGTTTCGGGCGGGCTCTCCGCCTTCGGCGGCGTGCTGTTGGCCGGCTATGCCTCCAAGGCGGCACAGTCGATGGGCGATGCCTATCTGCTGCCGTCGATCGCCGCGGTGGTGCTCGGCGGCACCTCGATCCTCGGCGGGCGCGGCTCCTATCTCGGCACCGTCGCCGGGGTAATCCTGATCACCCTCCTGCAATCAATTCTTTCCGTCATGCAGATGCCGGAGGCGGGACGGCAGATCATCTACGGCGTCGTCATCGTCGCCATGCTGCTGCTCTATGGCCGCGCGCCGGCAAGCCGCTGACCTGCATGACCGGTAAAGACGTGGCATATAAGCCGGCAAGCACTGTTCGAACGATACCCGCCATCGTGGTGATGGGCGTTGCCGGCTGCGGCAAGTCGGTTGTCGGCGAAGCGCTTGCAGCGGCATTGGGCGCCGTCTTTATCGAAGGCGACAGGCTGCATCCGCCCGAAAACGTCGCGCGCATGGCGAGCGGCCAGCCGCTCACCG
Organism: Mesorhizobium sp. M0633; assembly: GCF_040320645.1. Classification (NCBI taxonomy): domain Bacteria; kingdom Pseudomonadati; phylum Pseudomonadota; class Alphaproteobacteria; order Hyphomicrobiales; family Phyllobacteriaceae; genus Mesorhizobium; species Mesorhizobium sp. M0633. The sequence continues at coordinate 3,172 of NZ_JAMYQC010000052.1, read as the reverse complement.
ACGCGCTGCGCGAGGGCTGGCTCGACGCGATCGGCCAGCGGATGGCCGCGTCGGTCGCAAGCGGGCAAGGTGTGGTCGCCGCCTGCTCGGCGCTGAAGCGCAGCTACCGCGATCGCCTGCGCGGCTTTTGCCCGGATATCGTTTTCGTTTACCTGGAAATCGACCCGGCAACAGCAAAACAGCGCGTCGGCAATCGCAAGGGTCATTTCATGCCGGCAAGCCTGGTCGACAGCCAGTTCGCCACGCTCGAGGCGCCAGCGGCGGACGAGGCGGCGATAACCTTGGATGGCACGCGTCCGGTCGCCGACACCGTCGCGACTGCCTTGAGCCTGCTCGCGCGCTAGATTTGCGACGTCAGTTCGACTGGGAAATCGTCATTGTCGGCGTCGCGCATGGCCGCGAGGCTGCGGTTGTCCAGCACCTCGGCGATCGCCTGCCGGACCTCCAGCATCATGTGCCGAACCTGGCAGGTCGCCTCGTCGCAATCCTCGCAGCGCTGGTATTGCGTGCGGCTGGCGCAGGGGATCGGCGCCAGCGGCCCGTCGAGGACACGCACGACATGGCCGATCTTGATCTCGGAAGCCGGCCGGGCAAGGCGGTAACCGCCTTCCTTGCCCTTGCGGCTCTGGACGAAGCCGGCGTTACGCAACTCGCCCAGGATGGCATCCAGGAATTTCTTGGGGATGTTATTGGCGACCGCAATGTCGTTGACGAATGCGAGCTGGCCGACCGGCAGGCCCGACAGATGCACGAGGGCCTTGAGGCCGTATTTGCCTTTTTTGGTAAGCATGCCCCGAGTCAACCCATGAAGCCCCAACCACCCGCGTCTGGCGGCTGTTTGTGTGCAAATCATGACGGTTTGATCACGCGAAGCCGTTCGCGAAAACAAGCCGTCCGTTCTCACGGTAGGCACAAACGCGTTGATTCTTTGTAACGTTTTGGACGGAATGCGCCCGGAAAGTGCCAGAAATCACCTTTCGCGGCGCGAAAGCAAAGAAGCCGGCAAAGCCGGCTTCTGTCAAAGTTGGAAGATCGCCTCAGCGGCTGCCATAAGTCTGGTCGAGCAGGCCGCCCGCTGCAAAGTGCTCGGCCTGGACCTTGGCCCAGCCGCCGAAGACGTCCTCCACCGTCAGCAGGCGGACATCGGGAAACTCAGCCTTGTATTTGGCGGCGACCGCCGCGTCCCGGGCCCGCAGGCCGTTGCGGGCGGCGATGTCCTGGCCCTCCGGCGTATAGAGGAAGTCGAGATAGGTCTTGGCGAGATCGCGCGTGCCATGCTCGTCTGCAACGGTGTCGACGATCGCCACCGGAAATTCCGCCAACAGGCTGACCGAAGGCGTTACCTGCTCGAACTTGTCCTCGCCATACTCCTTGCGGACGCCGCGCGTTTCCGACTCGAAGGTGATGAGTACGTCGCCGATTTCGCGCTGCACGAAAGTGGTGGTCGCGGCGCGCCCGCCGCTGTCGAATACCGGCACGTTGTTGAACAGCTTGGTGACGAACTCCTTCACCTTGGCGTCGTCGTCCCTGAAAGCTTCCTTGGCGTAGGCGGTGGCCGCAAGATAGGTGTAGCGCGCATTGCCCGAGGTTTTCGGATTGGGGAAGATCACCTGCACGTCGTCGCGCACGAGATCGCTCCAATCCTTGATGTGCTTCGGATTGCTGGCGCGCACCAGGAAGGAGGGCAGCGAATAGAAAGGCGAGGCGTTGTCGGGAAAGTCCTTCTGCCAGTCGGCGGAGATGAGGCCCTTCTTGACCAGGAAGTCGATGTCGATGACCTGGTTGAAGGTGACGACGTCGGCGCCGAGGCCTTCGGCGATGGCACGCGCCTGCGCCGAAGTTCCGGCATGCGACTGATCGATGGTCACACCGGGGTGCCCGGCGACGAACGCTTTGTTGACCTGCGCAAACAGTTCGCGGCCGACATCGTAAGAGGCGTTCAGCAATCTGTCGGCCGACCAGGCTTGGGAGGATGCGAGGACCAGGCCGGCCAATGTGGCGACGCCAAGCAAAAATCGCTTCATGAAAACAGGGCTCCAATGCCATGCGCTTAATGCCGGACCATAGCGGCAAGGCATCGTGCGCGACGAGGCACGCAGAGTGGCCGCTCCACGTTGTCGATAAAAGAAATATTCCCGCTGTGGGCGATTGCTAGTTTTTTCTTTCAAGAAGGGCCTTCCGCGCAGCCTGGAAGGGGTGCCGATTTCGCCCGCGTGCACGACGGTTCCCGGCCGGCCAACGCGATGCAAGGCGATTGCATCGCCGCCCTGTCTGGCATATACAAATAGTATATACAAGGAGCTGTTGTCATGTCTCAACACCGCCATTCAACAACCCCGCCGAAGGAGGCGAAGCTGTTTCGTAACAATCGCAGCCAGGCGGTGCGCATTCCTGTCGAGTTCGAACTTCCCGGCGAAAAGGTCTTGATCAGCCGTGAAGGCGACCGCCTGATCATCGAGCCGGTCCGCAAACCTGGCCTCACCGCACTGCTCGCGCAATGGGCGAAAGAGCCGCCGCCCGATGCCGAGGAAGACTTTCCCGAAGTCGAGGATATGCCTGTCAAATCCGAGGAATTTTTTTGATGCGGTTCATGCTGGACACGAACATTGTCAGCGACATGATCCGAAATCCGGCCGGGAAAGCCGCAAGCGCTGTCCTGCGCGTGGGAGACGCCGCCGTGTGTACCAGCATCGTGGTCGCGTCGGAACTGCGATATGGCTGCGTCAAGAAAAGATCAGCCAAGTTGCACAAGAAGGTCGAGGAATTGCTGGCTGAGATTCCCGTCTTGCCGCTCGATGTGCCGATGGATGCCGAGTACGGCGCGATTCGCGCAGAACTGGAAGGCAGGGGCCAGACCATCGGCCAAAATGACCTTTTTATTGCTGCCCACGCCCGTGCGCTTGGAACTACCCTGGTGACCGCCAACACCGGGGATTTCAACCGGATCAAAGGCCTGAAGGTCGAGAACTGGCTGGTGTAGCGCCTGATAGAGGATCAAGCGGCCGGAAAAAGCTTCCAGCGCCGCGGCCGAAAAGCCACGCGACTTTTCTGCGCCGCCGGATGGTCGATGGGCAATTCGATCTCGACCCGCTGACGTTCGCCGCCGATTTCGAGCTCGACCCGCCTGGTGCCGGCGACGCGGCGGCTGGCGGCGACCGTGCCGGCGATGCAG
>NZ_JAMYQC010000051.1:0-33079 GCF_040320645.1 Mesorhizobium sp. M0633 | reverse complement strand
TGTCCTCGCAACGTCCTCCTCGGAGGCCGCGCTCCCCTCGCTCATGCAGAAGATGGAGAAGGCGGGCGCCAGGCGTTCGGTTGTGGGTCTCGTCATCCCGGCCAGATATTCGTTCAATCTGGACGGCACCAATATCTACATGACGCTGGCTGCCCTCTTCATCGCGCACGCGACGAACACGGATCTGTCAATCGGCGATCAGGTGCTGCTGCTTTTTTTTGCCATGCTCCCTTCGAAAGGAGCAGATCGCATTACCAGTACTGGATTCGTCACCTTGGCTGCAACGCTCTTTGTCGTCCCGACCGCCCCTTTCGTCGGCATGACGCTGATCCTTGGCGTCGACCACTTCATGTTCGAATGCCGTGCGTTCACGAATCTGCTCAGCAACGCGATGGCAACGCTCGTCGTCGCGCGCGGTGGGCGACCCGGATGAAGTTCGATCGGCAAAGGCCCTCGCGAGCGGACCCTCGGCGCTTTGGTGGCGGAGGATCAAGTCGGCGGCGTTTCGAAGGGCGGTTGCGGCTGGCCTGCTCGCGCGAACGCCGCTCAGGCATTGCGGGCAGGGCACGAAGCCGCCGTAAAGGAACCGTCCGCTGACATCGGCAGCAATAGAGCTCCGCAATTCGTACTCCGGAACTGCTGGGGTTCTTGGAAGGTTTTCGAACCTTCTGTCTCGCTCCTCCAGCCGAATTGCGTGTGCTTATGAAAGAGATGGAGACTTCAGGTCGCGCTATCTGACAAAATTTGATCATCGGATACGTTCACTCCCCATTGGGGAGGGCGAGTCAGAAGATCGCTACTTCTTGAGACGCACCCATGAAGGAGACGTGACTATAACGTTTAGTGCCGCTTTATGTGGCCAGACGAGGGATGCTGCCTTGATCACTTCCGCACAGATGCGCGCGGCGCGGGCGCTGCTCGGAATCGACCAGGTCAGACTGGCCGAGTTGTCGGGAGTGTCGATTACAACCAGACTGACAGCCGCAAGACCGAGGAGCGCATCCGCGAAAAAGACGTTCAGTTGCGCGAACTCAGCACCGGGTCAAGAACAATTTGCAGATGATCACCGCCCTGATCCGAATCGAAACTCGCAATGCGGTAGAGCCGGACCAAAAGCGTTTCGAGCGCCTAGCAGGAGGTGTCGATGCCTTGGCGATGCTCTACCAAGAACTTTCCGGTGACGAACCAAAGGACGAGGTTGATCTCGGCGTCTATCTGGTCAAATCGCATCGGAGTCATGACCGCGCATACTACAGAGGGCATCCGGCTCGACATGAGCGTGGACACCTACCCAGTTTCGATCAATGTCGCCATGCCCGCCGGACTGGCAGTGAACGAACTGCTGACCAATGCACTAAAGCATGCTTTTCAAGGACGCGAGGGAGGCACGATCACCCTGCACAGCATCGTTGAGGGTGAAGGCTGCCGGGTGGTCGTCGCCGATGACGGTATCGGCCTGCCAGAAGGCGAGACATGGCCCAAGCACGGTAAGCTCGGCGCGTTGATTGCGCGCTCGCTGATCGAAAACGCCAACGCGCAATTCGACGTGAACTCCAGCCCGAATGAGGGCACGAGAGTAACTATCCTGTTCAGGCGGGCCACACAGCCGCCGCCTGTTAGCTGCGTGCTTATGGAGGCGGCTTTTCGCTCAGTAGGTTGCCAGGAGCTTGCCCGGGTCTCCCGAGTGAGCTCTTGCAATGGAGGGGAGTCCGTTCGCTGCCTGAAAGGGATGGCTTCGGTCGGCGGATATCTGGGGCAATGGCAGCCGTTCGTTCCGGCCGATTGAACTGCATGTACGGCTGCTAAGGGGATGATGCCGACCTGGCCGCCTTTTCGAGAACCGGGGAATTCAAGCCCGTGTTGCAGTGACTTTGGGGGCGGCTGGACGCCAAAAAAACAAAGCCAGCTCAGAAGCTCGGCCAAGTTGTGAAGATCAAAATCGCCATCAGGCATTGAAAAAGGCACGCTCTCATTATACATCTCCGATGCGTCGGAAGATTTATTTAGGAGCGACCATGGCAGCTGTAGCCGAAATGCTGAAGGCAACCGAGGCCGCCGTGGTCTCGCGTGTAAGCCTGCGAGATGTCAATCGCGCAATCGATGAACGCATCCTGCCCGATGCCTTCGTATCGGTTGACAACGGCCGGCACGTCCTGGCTGGAGCCTGCTCCTTCATCAGCTTCTACTTCGAGACCGCAAAGCGTCTAACCTCGGAAGAACGACTGTTTGCGATCAGGACGGTTGAGCCCAAGCTAACACGCTCGCGCTCGCTCGCTTGGGCGGCACTGCTGCGCGAGGACTGGACCGTGCGTGACGACTTTCTAACGATCGATCTGATGCCGTTCCTGAAGAGCACGAGTGAACGTCTGTCCGATCTCGAGGCGGCTCGCGAGATGGTCACGTCGTCGGATGACGTGCTCAGCGGCACGCCCGTTATCCGTAACACTCGCGTCCCAGTGTATGATGTCGCGGCATCCGTCACTGTTGGTCATTCGGTTGAGCGCATTCTTGGGGCCTACCCGAACCTTGACACGGAGAAGGTACGGCTCGCGGCGATTTATGCAGAGGCGAACCCCCTGCGAGGGCGTCCTCGTACTGGAGACCTTCCAAAAGGCTCCGTCATCACTTCCGATCGCCGTGTTCCGCGTCTTAGGAAGGCGGGATGAAGTTCCTGATCGATGAATGTCTCACCCCCGAGCTTGCAAAAATTGCGCATGGGAAGGGTCATTGCGAGACCAGCCACGTTGTCTGGCTGGGGCTCGCCGGGCTCAAGGACTGGGAGCTCAAGCCGATCATTCTTGAAGGCGACTGGACCTTCGTAACCAAGAACTCGGTGGATTTTAGGGGGCCAAAGGATAATCCGGGCACCAAGGGACAGTATGCAGATGTTGCCATCCACGCAGGGCTTGTTTGCCTAAACGGCCCGCCAGGCATGGATCTCGACATGCAGATCGAACTTTTCGAAATGGCGCTGATCGAGCTGGACGACGATGATCTTGTGAACCAGGTTCTTGAAGTGATCCTCGAAGACGAGGAAACGTTGCGCGTTGTCCGTTATGCGCTATCGAAGGAATGATCGAAGCCAACGAGGCAGCAAGCCCGGGGCGCAGGACCGATTTCATCAATGATCCTGCCGTCGTCGCGAAGCGCGAACAGGCACCTGGCGAGACTGGCCGCGGCAGAGTGAGACTGTCGCGAACAGACGAACAAACATCACTTGGGCACGCCGCAGAAAGGTGGCAAGCAGTCCTCTGGTCGCAACAAATGGAAGGCACGACTGGACGACATCGTCGCTATGCCAAAGGTCTTCGCATCTGGTCCGATCAGAAATCCTATCTCGACGCGACGGTCGCCTATGAAGAGACAAAAATGTAGCGCAATCGGTTCACGATCGACTGAGAACCATGACCGTTCCTCTGCGGTGCTCAGACTGCCGCTGAGTGCCTGGCCGTTCCACTTTCGAAATATTTGTCGAACTTTGCCGCGATGCTCCTGACAAAGGGCCGGCTTTCCGCAGGCACGACGAAGCGGTCACCATCAAGTTCAAGCAACCGCGCAGGATCTTGGAGGGCCGTGGAACTCGCCTTGAGGAGAAGTCTTTGGCCGGCTTCGCCAAAGCGCTCCACCAGCTCAATCGCCGAGAAGGCGAAGTCACACATCAATCGCTCGATGATCCAGCCGCGAACACGGTCGTCGTCAGAAAGCGCGATACCCCGAACAGCGGCCAGCCCGCCGTCTTCGACCATGCGCCCATACTCGGCGGTCGAAGGCATATTCTGTGCATAGCCCTGGCGAAACTGGCTGATGGACGATGGGCCGAGGCCGATCAATGTCTCGCAGCGGTCCTCGGTGTAGCCTTGGAAGTTCCGGTGCAAAGTCCCGGCGCGGGCCGCAAGCGCCAGCGCATCGCCCGGTTTGGCGAAATGGTCGAGGCCGATTGCTTCGTATCCCTGGTCCACGATCGCCCGCGCCGCCAATTGCGATCGATCAAATCGCTCCTCTGGCCCTGGCAGCCACGCCTCGTCGATCATCGTCTGATGTTTCTTGAACCACGGCACATGGGCGTAGCCAAAAAGCGCGATCCGATCCGGTTCCAGGGTCAGTGCCTGTGCAACCGTGGAGGCGAGGCTCTCCCTGGTCTGATGCGGCAGGCCGTAGAGCAGATCGAGATTGACGGATTCCACGCCGCGCGAACGAACGCCATCAACAACCGTCTTGGTCTGCAGAAAGCTCTGCTCGCGGTTGATCGCCTTCTGCACGTTCGGGTCGAAATCCTGGACGCCGAGGCTCGCCCTTGTCATGCTGATTTCGGCAAGTGCATCGAGGCGGGCATCGTCCATATCGTTGGGTTCGATCTCAACGCTGATCTTTGCACCGGGGAGAAACGTGAAGCTGTTGCGCAGGACGGTTCCCAGCGCCACCAGATCCTCCGGTTTGAGCATCGTTGGCGAACCGCCGCCGAAATGGACGGCACGCACGCGGCCCTTGCCTGCGACAAGACTGGAGACGGTTGCGATCTCGGCATGCAGTGAGCGCAGATATGTGGTCACTGGTTCGTAGTGGCGTGTCTGCTTGGTGTGGCAAGCGCAGAACCAGCAAAGCTTGTCGCAATACGGGATGTGCAGATAGAGCGAGATCTCATCGCCATCGTTGAGCGCCTGCAGCCAGCCACGACAAATTGCAGCATCAATGCCTGTATGAAAATGCGGCGCTGTCGGATAACTGGTATAGCGCGGGACGTTCTCGCCAAGTCTGGCAGCTAGCTCCAGTCGCATGTCGTGGTCCACCGTGTTTGCGTCGCCGGAACTGTGGATGCTTGGATGAGCCTAAGCCCTGATTTCGATCAGCGTTCAGCACGGACAAACTGCCGCAAGGATTTTTCTACCGTCGATTGCTATCCTGCCCGCACTGGACCGGTAGAGCGATCGAATGACATTACGGCAGGACACTCACAGTTCCGGCATTCCCGTTCTTTGCCTGTCTTGCGAGGCACGGCACCGCGGTGTCTGTGGTGCGCTCGAACCAGACCATTTGGCGCAGCTCGCCAAGACGTCGTCGCGGCACAATATCGAGCCGGGGGTCGAACTGATCGGCGACGCCGAGGCGGTCGACTGTTATTCAAACGTGCTTTCAGGCGTGGTGAAGCTGACGAAGAGCCTTTCGGACGGCCGCCAGCAGATCGTCGGTCTCCAGTTCGCGCCGGATTTTCTGGGACGGCCCTTCAAGATGAAAAGCGCGATCAATGCGGAAGCGGCAACAGCTGTCTCGCTATGCTCGTTTCCGAGAGCGGCCATCGAACGGTTGATGAAGGAATCACCGGAATTTGTGCATCGCCTGCTCAAGCAGGCGCTGAACGAACTCGACGAGGCACGCGAATGGATGGTGACTCTGGGGCGCAAGACCGCACCGGAGAAGGTGGCGAGCTTTCTCCTCATGATCGCCCGGAACATCGATTCCAGTGTTGACCCGGCGGCTAGGTCGGCGTGCTTCGAGCTGCCGATGACGCGTGCCGACATCTCTGATTTCCTTGGAATTACAAACGAGACCGTGAGCCGTCAGCTGACCAGCCTGAGAATGGACGGCGTGATTCGGATCGAGAACAACCGCCGTGTCACCGTGGACAGCATGAGCCGGCTGGAACGGCGCTGCGGCGGCCGAGGCGCAACCGCCCTTTGAATGACATCGAAGCTGCATGGCCTACGTCACTTACTTCGTTCGGGGCAGGGCATGCTCGCGTTGGGCTTAGAAGAAGTCGCATAGCGATAGCCCGCTCTCCATCCGATCGGATGAGCCAGGTGCGTTTCGGCCAACTCGTCGGCGAAGCATCCATCCTCGAGGTGCTCGACGTGCAACCGGCTGTTCCAGGCAGGATCGCACTCGGCCGAAGTCAATACGCCTCATACGCAGGGGAAAATCGCCGTTCCCCCGAATCATGAATGTCACGAAGGCAGCGCAACGCTGGCGCTGGCTGTCCCAAGGCATTGAAACGATCGACGTTCGGCAAGGCATCGGCCTACTTTTCAGCGTCACAGAAGGCGCGCTTCCCACACGCCCGCGATCGCCTCCATACCCGGCCCGACCGGGGACGCCGGGCCTGTCCATAAGGGCGGCGGCCGGTGCTGCGCTTCCACATTCGATCGCCACAGTCTGATCGCACCGAACTCGATGCTGCTCGAAGCAAAATCGTGCGGCTCTGACATGGATCAGGGCGAGCAGGCCACGGCTGCGCAATAAGGCACTGCGGTTGGCGCCCGCCGGAATTGGAAATCGGGGCTTGCGATGAAATTCGGCACAGAGATCGTCCTTCTAAGCCTGTTTGCGTTTGCGGCCCTGGTGGCTGCCGGCTTCGGCGTAGATGAACCTTTTCGCCGGCATATGTGGGTTTTGTTCTTCGCCGTCGCTGGCTTCACTGCGATTCTGTTGCGCAACACGGAGTTCAAGCCGGCAGTTCCGATCGACCCCGCCGCTTACATGGATGGGCCGATCCGCTACGGTGCCATCGCCACCGTATTCTGGGGCGTCGTCGGCATGCTGGTCGGCGTGGTCATCGCCCTGCAGCTCGCCTACCCCGATCTCAACATCCAGCCCTGGTTCAATTTCGGCCGACTGCGGCCTTTGCATACTTCCGGCGTGGTTTTTGCCTTCGGCGGCAATGCACTCATCTGCACGTCACTTTATGTCGTGCAGCGGACCTGTCGTGCCAGGCTGTTCGGCGGCGATCTCGCCTGGTTCGTGTTCTGGGGCTATCAGCTGTTCATCGTCATGGCGGCAACCGGCTACCTGCTCGGTATCACCGAGAGCCGCGAATACGCCGAGCCCGAATGGTATGTGGACCTGTGGCTGACCATTGTCTGGATCGCCTATCTCATCCTGTTCCTCGGCACGATCCTGAAGCGCAAGGAACCGCACATCTATGTCGCCAACTGGTTCTACCTTGCCTTCATCGTGACCATCGCAATGCTGCATGTGATCAACAACCTGTCGATGCCGGTCTCCTTCCTGGGCTCCAAGAGCTATTCAGCCTTCTCCGGCGTACAGGACGCCCTGACGCAATGGTGGTACGGCCACAATGCCGTAGGCTTCTTCCTCACCGCCGGCTTCCTCGGCATGATGTATTATTTCGTTCCCAAGCAGGCGAACCGGCCGGTCTATTCCTACCGGCTGTCGATCATCCACTTCTGGGCTTTGATCTTTCTCTACATCTGGGCCGGTCCGCACCACCTCCACTACACCGCCCTGCCGGACTGGGCCCAGACGCTCGGCATGGTGTTCTCCATCATGCTCTGGATGCCGTCATGGGGTGGCATGATAAACGGCCTGATGACGCTCTCGGGCGCCTGGGACAAGCTGCGCACCGACCCGATCATCCGTATGATGGTCATGGCCATCGCCTTCTACGGAATGTCGACTTTCGAAGGCCCGACGATGTCAATCAAGGCCGTCAACTCGCTCTCGCACTACACCGACTGGACCATCGGTCACGTCCATTCGGGCGCGCTCGGATGGGTTGGCATGATCTCGTTCGGCGCGATTTATTTCATGGTCCCGAAGTTATGGAACCGCGACCGGCTTTATTCGCTGCGGCTCGTCAACTGGCACTTCTGGCTGGCGACGCTTGGGATCGTCGTTTACGCCGCGGTGATGTGGGTCTCCGGCGTCATGCAGGGCCTGATGTGGCGCGAATACAACGAGCAGGGCTTCCTGGTCTACTCCTTCGCCGAAACCGTCGCCGCCATGCATCCCTACTACATCATGCGTGCCATCGGCGGCGCGATGTATCTGTCGGGCGCCCTCATCATGGCCTGGAACATCGCCATGACGATCCTCGGCTACCAGCGCGAGGAGGATCCGATGCCGCGCTCCATCCCCGCCCTCCAGCCTGTGCGATCAGGAGCCAGAAAATGGGCCTGATGGACAGACACGCGGTCATCGAGAAGAACGCCACACTTCTTCTCCTCGGGTCCCTGCTGGTAGTAACAATCGGCGGCATCGTCGAGATCGCACCGCTCTTCTATCTCGACAACACGATCGAGAAGGTTGAAGGCATGCGCCCTTACTCGCCACTCGAACTGGTGGGGCGCAACATCTATGTGCGCGAGGGCTGCTACCTCTGCCATAGCCAGATGATCCGGCCGTTCCGTGACGAGGTCGAGCGCTATGGGCATTACAGCCTGGCGGCCGAGTCGATGTACGACCACCCGTTCCAGTGGGGCTCGAAGCGCACCGGGCCGGATCTCGCCCGGGTCGGCGACCGCTACTCGAACGGATGGCACGTCCAGCATCTCACCGAGCCGCGTTCGGTGGTGCCGGAATCGATCATGCCGAGCTACGCGTTCCTGAAGGACATGCCCATCGAGGTGAAGGATTTCTCGACGCATCTGATCGCCAACAGCCGTGTCGGTGTGCCCTATTCAGACGACATGATCGCTCATGCCAATGCCGATCTCATGGCGCAGGCCGATGCGAATGCCGACACATCGGGCCTGGAGAGACGCTATCCGAAGGCCAAGCTTGGGGACTTCGACGGCGATCCGCAGCAGGTCACCGAAATGGATGCGCTGGTCGCCTATCTCCAGATGCTCGGCACGCTGGTCGATTTCAGGACCTATGACGAAGCCGCCGGTTACCGCTGAGGACAATGGCGATGACCTACAATTTCATGCGGGAGTTTGCCGACAGCTGGGGCCTGCTTGCCATGGCGCTTTTCTTCCTCGGATGCGTTGCCTTTGCACTTCGTCCCGGCAGCCGCAGGCAAGCCGAGAGAGCCGCTCACATTCCTCTCAAGGACGACTGATCATGGGCAGCGAGCATATCGACGAGGTTTCGGGCATCTCGACGACCGGCCATGAGTGGGACGGCATCAAGGAACTCAACAACCCGCTTCCGCGCTGGTGGGTCATCACCTTCTACATCACCATTGCCTGGGCGATCGGCTACACCGTCGTCTATCCGGCTTGGCCGATGCTGACTTCCGCGACCAGGGGTGTGCTGGGGTATTCGAGCCGCAAAGACGTCAAGAATGAACTGGCGGCGGCCGAAGTGGCCAAGGGCAAATATGTCGCTGCCATTCAGGCGAAGACCGTCTCCGAGATTACCGCCGACGAGACGCTACGCGAATTCGCCGTCGCCGCAGGTGGCGCCGCGTTCAAGGTCAATTGCGTGCAGTGCCATGGCTCGGGCGCTCAAGGGTCCAAGGGTTTTCCCAACCTAAACGACGACGATTGGCTGTGGGGTGGCAACGCCGAACAGATCCAGCAAACGATTGCGCACGGCATCCGCTTCGCATCAGACCCGGATACGCGCCTGTCGGAAATGCCTGCTTTTGGTGACATCATCACGACGGATCAGATCAAGCAGGTCGGCGCCTATGTCGCAAGCCTCTCCGATCCTGTTCAGGACACAAGCCTGATCGAACTCGGCGCCAACGTTTTCGCCGAGAATTGTGCGGCCTGTCATGGCGAGAATGCAAAGGGCAACAGGGAGCTCGGCGCACCCGACCTGACCGACGCGATCTGGCTTTACGGGTCTGGCGAAACAGCCATCGCCGCGCAGGTCCGCGCGCCGAAGCACGGCGTCATGCCGGCCTGGATCGGGCGTCTCGGCGAGATCAAGGCCAAGGAACTCGCGGTCTATATCCATTCGCTTGGTGGCGGAGAATAGGAACGCAAGCCTATTCTCGTCCTCCCCCCAACCGCCAAGCGACGAGGCCCGGCGCAAGCCGGGCCTCGGCATCATCCAGAAACCGATGGGTCGGGCTTCCGGCGAAATCGTCGCTGGTGACTGGAGCTTCTCGTGCTCGATAACACGCAAATAGAACGGCTCGAAGCCGATGCGGTCAACTCCGCCAGGACCCGTCAGCCGCTCTATGCCGCACGCAAGAAGATCTTCCCGAACCGGGCCTCTGGCAGTTTCCGCCGCTTCAAGTGGTCGGTGATGGCAATCACGCTGGGGATCTACTACCTGACACCTTGGCTGCGGTGGGATCGCGGGCCATTTGCCCCGGACCAGGCCGTGCTGGTCGATCTTGCCAACCGGCGTTTCTACTTCTTCTTCATCGAGATATGGCCGCAGGAATTCTACTACGTCGCCGGCCTGCTGGTCATGGCCGGTGTCGGCCTTTTCCTGATCACATCCACCGTCGGCCGGGCCTGGTGCGGCTATACGTGCCCGCAGACCGTGTGGGTCGATCTGTTTCTGGTCGTCGAGCGAGCCATCGAGGGCGACCGCAACGCGCGCATCAAGCTCGATGCCGGTCCCTGGACTGCGCGCAAACTCGTGCTGCGAACATCGAAACACGCCATTTGGCTGGTCATAGGGGTGCTGACCGGCGGCGCCTGGATCTTCTATTTCGCCGATGCGCCGACGCTGCTTGGGGAACTCTTCACCGGCACCGCCGCCCCCGTCGCCTACATCACCGTGTCCGTGCTGACGGCGACGACCTATACGTTCGGCGGGCTGATGCGCGAGCAGGTCTGCACCTACATGTGCCCATGGCCGCGCATCCAGGCGGCCATGCTCGACGAGAATTCCCTCACCGTCACCTATAATGACTGGCGCGGCGAACCGCGCTCGCGTCACGCCAAGAGGGTCCTTGCCGCCGGGCAGCCCGTCGGCGACTGCGTCGACTGCAATGCCTGTGTCGCGGTGTGCCCGATGGGGATCGACATTCGTGATGGCCAGCAGCTTGAATGCATCACCTGCGCGCTCTGCATCGATACCTGTGACGGTATCATGGACAAGCTCGGCAGGGAGCGCGGACTGATTTCCTATGCGACGCTGGCCGACTACAACGCCAACATGATGCTGGCGACCCCGGGCGGCTCCGGTTCAGTCAACCCGTCACTGGTCAGGAGCGCTGACGGCCTGTTCTCCGACAAGGTGGCCCGTTTCCATATCCGCAAGATCTTTCGCCCGCGCACCTTCATCTACATGGGCGCCTGGTCGGCGGTCGGTCTGGCGCTGCTCTATTCGCTGCTGACCCGCGAACGACTCGAATTGAATGTCCTGCACGATCGCAACCCGCAGTTCGTGACGCTGTCCGACGGTTCGATCCGCAACGGCTACACCGTCAAGCTGCTCAACATGATCCCCGAACCAAGAACGATCATTGTCACGATGCAGGGCCTGCATGGAGCCGAAATGAGCGTTGTCGGCATCGACCTGCCGGCGGATCGCTCCTTTGCCATCCCGGTCGAACCCGACCGGCTGAAGATGCTCAAGGTTTTCGTGCGTCAGCCGGCAGATCAGGTTCGGGGTGCAGCGCAAAGCTTCAAGTTCCGGGTCGAAAACAAGGCAACGTTCGAGTCGGACGAATACACGGCCACTTTCAACGCATCGGAGATCGCCAGATGAGCGACACCTCGCGACAATCCCGCGAATTCACCGGCAGGCATATGCTGTTCACCATCCTTGGCTTCTTCGGCGTGGTCATAGCGGTCAATCTGACGATGGCGACGCTCGCCAACACGAGCTGGACCGGCCTTGTCGTCGAAAACACCTATGTGGCGAGCCAGCAATTCAACAAAAAGGCCGAGCAAGGGCGAGCTCAGGCAGCCCTCGGCTGGACTGGCAAACTGACCATCGCAGGCGGTGAGGTCCGCTACAGCCTCACCGATGCTGTCGGCAAGCCGGTTGCCTTGCATGGCGTCAAGGTGCTGTTCCGTCATCCCGCCTACGAGGCCGAGGACAAATCCGTCACTCTTGAGGCTGCCTCCGGTCAGATATTCGCCGCGCACCGCATGCCCAACGATGGCCTCTGGATCGTCGAAATCGACGCCGATGCGAGCCTTGCGGAACCCTATCGCGACGTTCGCCGGATCATGATTTCCCACGGGGCGCTGCAATGAGCTGCTGCGCGCCAGGCGCCGAAATGGCATTGGACCTGGAAAAGGTCACACTGGTCCTGCCTTCTGGCCAGGAAATCAGACTGGCGAGCCGCTCGATTGGCGAAAATCTTCGCCAGACCGACCTCTCGGTGCCGGCTGTGCATTGTGCCGCCTGCATCCAGACGATCGAGACGGCGATCGGCAAGCTGGATCGCGTCGAAGGCGCTCGTGTCAATCTTTCGACGAAACGTGTTTCGGTCCGGTGGCGCGGCGAGGAGGTTCCGCCATTCGTCGCCACACTTGGACGGCTGGGCTATGGCGCGCACCTGTTCGATCCCGAGGCTGACGGGAAGGACAAGATGCTCTCGGAACTGATCCGCGCCGTCGCGGTCGCCGGCTTTGCGGCGGGCAACATCATGCTGCTATCAGTCTCCGTCTGGTCCGGCGCGCAAGGCGCGACCCGCGACCTGTTCCATTGGGTCTCTGCCTTGATTGCCATTCCTGCGCTCGCTTTCGCCGGCGGCATCTATTTTCGCTCGGCCTGGAATGCGCTGCGCCACAGCCGCATGAACATGGACGTGCCGATCGCGGTCGGGGTATCGCTCGCTTACGCCATGAGCCTCTACGAGACGATCAGCCATGGCGACCATGCTTATTTCGACGCGTCGGTGTCGCTGCTGTTCTTTCTGCTGATCGGCCGCACGCTGGATCACGTGATGCGGGAACGGGCACGGACGGCCGTGAACGGACTGGCTCGGCTGGCGGCGCGCGGCGCCATGGTGCTGCGCGGGGACGGTTCGCGCGACTACTTGCCGGTTGGCGAGATCGAACCGGGAATGGAGCTCTTGATCGCGGCCGGCGAGAGGGTGCCCATCGACGGCAGGATCATTGGCGGGGCGTCGGATCTCGACTGTTCCCTGGTTTCCGGGGAAAGCACGCCCAGAACGGTGGGCCCGGGGGCGCAGGTCCAGGCCGGTACACTCAATCTCACCGGTCCACTGACCATCGAGGCGACGGCCGCCGCGAAGGATTCCTTCCTGGCCGAAATGGTTCGGCTGATGGAAGCGGCAGAGGGCGGCCGCGCCCGCCATCGCAGGATCGCCGATCGCGTCTCCGCGCTCTACGCCCCCGTGGTCCACCTCACCGCCTTTGTGACTTTCCTCGGCTGGATGGCGGCGGCCGGCGACTGGCACCGGGCAATAACAATCGCGATCGCCGTTTTGATCATTACATGCCCGTGTGCGCTCGGTCTCGCCGTGCCGATCGTGCAGGTGGTCGCTGCGCGGCGGCTGTTTGAAAGCGGCGTCATGGTCAGGGACGGCTCCGCCATGGAGCGCCTGGCCGGGATCGACACGGCATTGTTCGACAAAACCGGCACGCTTACGCTCGGACTGCCCAGGCTGATCAATGCGCCGTCCATCGATCCGACGATGCTCGCCATGGCGGCCGAGATGGCAGCGCATTCCCGCCATCCCTTTTCGAAGGCAATCGCTGGCAATGCAGCCTTTGCCGGCCAGCCGAAACTCGCGTCCGTCAGCGAGCATCCGGGCTTCGGCATCGAAGCCATCGCCGAGGGCAGTACCTGGCGGCTGGGTCGCCGCGGATGGGCTGAGTGGAAAGCCCGGACCGGCGGCGAAGGCAAACAAGGCTATGGCGGAACCGTTCTGACGAAGGACGGGGTCATTGTCGCGACTTTCGATTTCGAGGATGAGCTGCGTGCCGATGCCAAGGCGGCCATCGAGCAACTGAACGGCGCCGGCGTGTCGGTGGAGATGCTGTCGGGCGACACAGAAGCTGCCTGCGGCGAAGTCGCGGAAGCGCTGGGCGTCGAGCGCTTCGTTCCCGCGTTGCTTCCCTCCGGGAAGGTCGAACACATCGAAGCATTGACGCGAACTGGCCACAAGGTGCTGATGGTCGGCGATGGGCTCAACGACACGCCTGCATTGGGCGCCGCACACGTTTCGATCGCTCCGGCCACGGCGGCGGATATCGGTCGCAACGCCGCGGATTTCGTGTTCCTGCGTAAAAGTCTTCTGGCGGTCCCACTTGCTTTAGACATTTCGCGGAAGGCCGGACGGCTGATCCGGCAGAACATCGCCATCGCGATCGTTTACAATGGCATCGCCGTGCCGGTCGCCATTCTGGGGCACGTTACGCCACTGATCGCGGCGGTCGCGATGTCCGCCTCGTCCCTCCTGGTCATCGGCAATGCGCTACGCCTGCAAGGTTTCGTGTCAAATGCATCGGTGCAAGATGCCCGACATGACAGGCGCTCCGACATTGGCGCACTGGCACAATCCTGATGACGACGCTCGCCTACCTCGTACCTGTGGCCCTGTTCCTCGGGGCGCTTGGGCTGGCCGGGTTCCTGTGGGCCTTGAGGAGCGGCCAATATGAAGATCTCGATGGCGCCGCGGAGCGGATCCTGATCGACCGCGACGAGCCACGCACTTGACCCAGCCTGCCCTGCGAGGACTCGCTCGAATATTTTCCGCGGTTGCTTCGCCTCATGCCGATTTCGGCGCGCGACGGGTGCGAACGGATCAGCCAGAATACGTTGCCGAACTTTCGGCCAGGAAAGGGCCGCACCGAACGGGAAGCCGGCCATTCCATGATGGATGGGGCAGAAATCTAAGTATAATCAGCTAGTTACCAGATGTTGTGTGCTAAATCGCACACGAAAGTTCTGCTTCCCTTTCTTTTTTTGTTCCCACGACGGAGCCGCCGACAGCTCTTTTCGGACGCTCTTCTGCCGACGATATTGACCGCCCATTGCGTATGTTCGCCGGGAAATTGTCCCTCAACGGCGGCGGCAATGAGGGCACTGTTGTCCGTGCTTGCGTCGAGGTCACCATCAGTGCTTCCAAGGCGAAGAACTAAAGTATCCGTACGACAAAGACCACACCGGATGGTTACGGGGTCGGGGTCAATGTGATCGTCTTTCCACAGTGCGTCGAGTACCCTTTTTACCGCGACATACGACAGCGAAATTCCGATGCCTGCCACCACTTCGGCAATGGCACGAACATGGCGCAAGGCATGGATTTTAGAGATGATCGGCTGTTCGGTCGCTTCCGGCGCAAGAATCATTCCCTTTATCAAGATACGTTCCAGCGCCCTGTCAGCCGCCTAAACCGCACGAACGTGGGACCTTTACCGGTATAGATCCTACTCGTTTTCCATCGTACCCTTTCGCGACGGTGGCGATCACCGCCGGGTTCCAGCCATAGCCGCAATGGGCGGTGTCCGGCCGTTCCAGAAGACCGAAGTAGGTCTTGTCGTTTGAGACGATCACGTTCGTTATGATCATGTCAGTCGGCAGATAAGGGCCTCGAAAGAGTCGATAGCTCAACAAGTCATTCGGATCTGTGAAGGCAACAATGTGAACAGGGTCCGAAGGTTCGGCCGCGAAGACCTTGTTCGTTTGAGCGCGGGCAATGGTCAACACGTCCAGAATTGTTCCGCTGGAGTCATCGATGGATTTGTTGCCGGCGATTCGCGCTGTTTTTGAGGAATAGGTTGCAGCGTTTAGAGGCGGAATCTGGTTTGCCAGCAGAAACACCATTTGGACGTCGCCGAGGCGTTGGGCGATCTTCGATTGGTCCGCTGCCGGAGCGGTCTGCCAAATTTTAACAATCGCATCGGACAGTATTTTGCTGCCCAAACTCTCAGCCACAAATATGGTCCTACGGCGTGGCTTGCCGTCATCGATCAGGCACCGGCCGGAATATGATACATTTCCACCAAGCGCATCGCAGATTTCAGAGCGAACCCACATCCTTGTCGGATCCCCGGCTTTTCCAGTGTAGATGACAGCGTCGGAGAAGCAGTCATCTATCAGTCCCCATTTTAGATCTCTATTCAAGCTCGCCCGTGTCAGATCCCGTCTATGGTCGTAGGCGATAGCGACCTTCGCATCCTTTGCCAGCGGCGACCAGACTAGAAAGCGCATCTCGAGAGAATGGCCGCGGACGTGATGATAAAATGTCTTGCGCAGGGCGCCGCTGGGGCTTCTCAGCGTCAGAGGCGTGGAGGGACCGATGTCGATAGCCTGTTGAATCAATGAATGACGATTGTCGGCCCAGTTCTCTTTGTGCTCACACATTCCATGACCCACACTATCCGCAGGTCTTCCTGTTTCGCGAAGTTCATGATGCCACCGAAACTTGAAGCTGTCGGCTGACCCGGTTCATCGACCTGCGGCGGAACATACGGCGTGGTGCATGCGGCCAGCGATAGTGCAAGCACGGAAAGAAAAAGTGACGCTCTAACCAGGCTTTCTGACAGAGTTACTTTGGACATATCGTCCCCCTAACAAAGCGTTTGTTCATAAGCGTAATGCTTTCCAGTCTTTCCAACGGTGTCCGACGGATCTCCGATCAATTGTTCACCAAGGTTTCTCTGAGTTTTCAAAGGGTGACGCACCTCGCGCGTTTTTCGCATTCTGGCCTCGGGTTGAGTTGCTCATTCTCGATGCCTAACTGGAAGACCGCTCGCCACGCGCCCAACAACTACAGGAGGAGACATACGACCTTATCGCCGGTTTGGTCACGCGTCGCACTGAAACGCTTAGAGGGCCATCTTTCCAAATAAAAACATCGTCAAAGATGGACAAGTTAACAATTCAGTTGAACCTTTGGAAACACTTCTCAGTATCCCTTTATTTTCTAAGGAACTGGTGTATTGTCTGCTGACAGATGGGGGAGGGGCCTCGATGAACGTGTTTTCAAGCGCCGCTTTCGTGTTTTCTATTGCTCTCTTTGCCGCATTTTGTCCACTGAACGAATCTAAGGCGCAGGCTAGGCAAGAAGTAGGAACAATTGCCGGCGGTTTCGATGTTACGTTATCCGGCAGCGCTATCTACAATATTCCAATTCGGGTGGCGCCGGGATCAGCCGGAACCGAGCCGAAGGTTGCCTTGTCATACGATTCGCAGTCACCGGGGGGCACCCTCGGTGCAGGGTGGTCTGTTGCGGGTCTATCCGCCATAACGCGCGGCCCAAGGAGCCTCTATTTTGATGGTCTAGTTGATGGCGTGAGATTGGAGGATTCTGACGCGTTATTCCTTGATGGACAGCGTCTGGTGCCTATCGCGGTCTCAGGATCAGGCGATGCCCGCCGCATCGAATATCGGAAGGAAGTCGATGATCAAAGTCAAATTGTCCAGTTTGGGGCCGATTTTGGCTCATCGCGATTTATCGCGAGGACCAAAGGCGGCCTTATACTTGTTTTCAACGGGGAGGGAAAAAGCAGAATATCATTTGGGGCGGGGCCGACGCTTCTCCAGGCGGTTTCGTATATTTTTGATACCGCAGGAAACTACATTTCATTCGAGTATCAGAATGATGAAGACGGCGACTATGACATTTCCAGCATCCGCTACACGGGCAGGGGTCGGGTTGACGGAACAGGTGCAGTCACCTCAGAGCGAGCCGGCTTTGCTTCTGTGGAATTTTCGTACGAGGGCGCGTCAAGAACAATCGAGGCGTATGTTGCCGGTCATGTTCTAAAGAAAAAGAGAAGGCTCTCTTCGATCACTGCTTTGGTCACCGGTGATCTATCGCTCCCCATCCCCTCATGGTCGCAAGTTTCAAAATATACGCTTGAATACGAGGACCGCCCAACCACGGCTAACCGCTTCGTCCTCACAAAGATACGACAATTCGGCGAAGACAACACTGAGATAACGCCGACAAGCTTCAAATATAGCGGCCCTGATTTTGAATGGCGTGATGATCGCTACAGTTTGCCCCAGGGGATCGCGTTCGCCCACCGCCACGAGCTCGCTGGAGCCTATCGCTTTGTACGGGTCGCCGAGCAAGCCAGCGGGGTGCCGGATCTGCTTGTAGCGGCGCAAGTTGACGGTCAACTAGATGCTTTTGCTTATCAAAATAAGGGCAATGGTCAGTGGGATCGCATCGATGCGTTCAAGCCGCCGTTTGCATTTACAAACACCGATGGAGATGACCTCGGAGCGCTTTTGATCGACGTGAATGGGGACGATCGAATTGATCTCCTCCAGAGTCACAGGCCCAAGGACGCGGCGGCGGTACGCAGCGCCTATGTTGCTGAAAAGGATCGTTGGCTTCCGGCCGATCAACCTTCGCTAGACTATCGACTTCCGTTCAATCTGAGCGCCGAGGGTAAGCGTGTAGCGATCGTTTTATCAGGCGTACTTGCTTCGGGTCGAAAGGTTGACCTGCTGTACGAGTCGGAAGGGCAGAGAGGGTTTCTAGAGAACACATCGACTGGCTGGAGAAGCGATCCAAACCTAGTACCGCCTGTGTCCCTTGCTCCCTTTGCGACTTTGTTCGATGTCGATTGTGACGGATCGCCCGAGCTGATGGCAATTGAACGGGACGGAGCTGGAGCTTCGGCTTGGCGCGTCTTCCGATTCTCTCCAACTGGATGGATCCCTGAGACCAGCTCACAGTTCCAACCAACCTCTTTTATCCCACCAACGATCAACCCGAAAGCGCTCCTGGAGGTACAGTACTCCGGGAGTACGTGCAGAGGCCTGATCGCTTCGACCGAGGAGAATGGAGGCTTTCGCGCGGCAATTGTAGCATCGTCATCGGGGTGGGTGTCCGTTCCTGACAAAGAGCCGCCGTTTGATCTTGTGACGTCCGACGGCGATGAATCGTCCGCCATCGTGGTCGATGTCAACAATGATGGTCAAGTCGACGTCATCGCTAACCGCGCTCTTGAGGGAAAACCAGCCGTCAAGTTCGCTTATTTGCAAACGAACACCAGTTGGAGCGAAAACGCAGCATTCGAGCCTCCCGTTCTAGCGGATGCAACACCGAATGCTCAACAACCACTGGCCTTTGTGGGCGACCTCGAAGGTGACAGGTTTCCCGAGATCGTACTGCCAGCAGGTTCCGAACAGGGCTTAGGTCGCGTATTTCGAGGATCCAGCAACGGTTTCACTGAGACTCCGGACTACGGCCCAAAGGTACCCTTTGCGCGCGCTGATCAGCAGGATCGTGGAATCCGTCTCCTCGATCTCAACAGCGATGGGCTACCTGACATCGTCTACAACCGTGATGTAACTAATCCTGAAAAGGACAAGGACTCCAAGGGAGCTTTCATCAATATTGGCCGTGGTTGGCTGGCCTCGCCCGGGTTGATCCCGCCGTTAGCATTCGCATCCGACAAGATAACTGGCAACCCTGTCGAATTTGTCGATGTCGATGGCGACGGCTTCATCGATATGCTCTACAATTTCAGAAAGGCTGACAACAGCATAGTTCGCGGCTTCTATCGCAATACCGAATGCGATCCAAATGTTGCTGACGATACGAAGATATGCGCTGCAGGGCGTGAATGGGATCCGAGGTTTGACCGAAAATGGGTTCTTCAAGAAAAGTCGCCGGGTGTTGCGTCTGATTTAGCTCCACCCGCCGGATACCCTTTCGCCGCGGAGGGGGTAGGAGACCTGGGCGTTCGCTTCTTAGATCTGGACGGCAATGGTCGCGCCGATATTCTCGTCGGATACCTTCCACCGAAGGCCTCGTCCGGCGGGAACGAGCCCGTTGAAATATGTAAAACTGAAAATGGAAAGAAAATCTGCGAACTTAATCGTGGCCTCTTTCGAGTTGCAGCCTTCCTCAATAACGGCACCTCCTGGGCACGATCTCAGGACTACGACCCGCCCGTACCCTTCGTGTCCCAGGAAGCTGCAACTGGTAACCGCACTCGAGACCTGTTCGTCCAGCTGATTGACATCGACGGCGATAGACTCGCAGACGTCGTTGCTGGTTTCAAGCACCCCTACGACAATACGAAGGATGTCTTCGAAACATGGCTCAACACAGGCCATAGCTGGCGGCTAGAGGCGAATCTGAGGCTGCCAAGTATGCCATCAGGAGGTCGGCTTTATCTTGATGAACCTCTCAGAGATCGTCGCGCGCTTGTGCAATGGGCTGATGTGAATAGTGATGGTCTTGCTGACATTGTTTTCTCAAAACGCAATGGCGGGTCCAACGCCTCTGCGACTTTCCTTTCCACTGGCCGTGGCTTCATCGAAGGAGGGCAAGGCTGGAAGGTACCGATCGAGGCAATTGCCGATCGCGATGGAGACCCAAGCTTCAGATTGATCGATGTCAATGGTGACGGCCTATTGGACATCATCTACTCGCGTATCGTGTCCGCTGGCCAGAAGGAGGCTGGTGTCTATCTCAATAATGGTTCTTCCTGGATTACTGCCGACAAGAAACTCGTTGAACGTGTGCCTGGCTTCATAGACGAGAATGGACTCGATCAAGGCGTTCGTCTGTTCGATGTCGATGGCAATGGTCTTTTAGACGTACTGCAATCCTTCGCCAGTGGCGCTGGTAACACCATTCCCGCGGCGCCGGTCCTACTGAATGCGGGGCGCCGATCAGATGTGCTAACCTCGATCGATACAGGCTACGGTCTCGTCACAACAATCTTCTACCAGACGTTGCTCGAAGCCATTCCGGATAGACGTGCCGTGCCAGAAGCAACCACAGTTGCGCCTTGGGATGCCGTCTATGTGCCGGGACCGCTAGCGCAATATCCAATCGTATCGCCCGTGCCCGCAAGCTATGTAGTACGCCGGTCGATCGTCGACGAAGGGGCCGGCCGCCAACTCGCCTTTTCTTACAGATATGGCGAGTTCCGAATGCACGGCCCAGCCATGCGATCGCTCGGATTTGGTTGGCGGGAAAGCTACAATGAGGCGCCAGAGAGCCAATTGCTGACGCGCACAGAGTTGCTTCAGGACATCAACTTTCGAAGCAGTCCTATTCGTGAGGCAAGTTGCTGGGTCCCGCTCGAAAAGTTGAAACGCCCAACAGTGTCTCGCGACTTCGCACGGCCCTCGGATGTGTTCTGGAACAATCTTTGTCCGTCGAACATACCTCAACCGTTGCAAGCGATCCGAAAACTCGCGGAATCGACGTTATCTTGGACGTTGAAGGAAGGCGTAGTCGGTGGGTCAAATGGACTTCCATCACACACAATCCGTCAAATCAGCCTTGCGCGCGCGCAGACCAGCACGTTTGAGCTTGATGGTGGACTTGTCTCGACGCAAACTGATACCTTCACGTATGATGATACTGCCGATATCTTGAAACGTCGGCAGAACATGCTGGAAACCGTAACCCAACGGGGTGACGGCACGTCCATTCGGACGTCCAATGAGTATGCGCAAGATGATGAAGCACGTTGGTTCTTCGGCCGCCTAACCAAGGCCGTAGCAGTAAAGACCGGCGATCTCATCCAGCCCCGCGCCAATGACCGATACCAAGAAACACGGGTAGCAGAGTTCGGTTATGATGCGATAACGGGACTTCTAGCGTTCGAAATTGCTAACGCCCATGTCCCGGACATTGCCGTCAGGACCGACTATACGCGGGACCAGTTTGGAAACGTCGTCTCGACTGAAGTTGGCGCCGTTCGTCAGCCCTCTCGAATCACGCACACCATCTACGATCCCCTAGGTCGCTTTCCCACCTCGCAAATCAATGCTTTGGGGCATCGTGTCCAAACAACTCCGCAACTGACAACTGGCGCGCCGCTCTCAACGACAGGTCCAAATGGGCTGACAACCCGATTTGAATACGATGGCTTCGGGCGTGTCAGAAAGGAGATTTCTCCTACAGGCATAGTCTCTTTGTCAGACATGTTGTTGCCATCCGAACTTCATGACCCGGAAGCAATAGCTAGTCTCGCGGTCGCGTACGCCACACGTATGCAGACTGCCAGTTTGCCACCGACTATTCGCCTCCTCGACAACAAAGGGCGCTTGCTGAGGACCATCGCAGAGGGCTTCACCAGCGATGGAAGCTCCAGGCGATCTATTCAGCGCGACGGCATATTTGACATTCTTGGTCGGCCCATTTCTTCGACGCTGCCATATGACCGCGGGCATCGCATCTTTTGGGAGACTGCAGAGTACGATCGCTTGGGCAGGCTCAAGAAGACTATCTCACCCAATGGTGCAGCGACTGAAACCGTCTATGCCTCCAAGAAAGGAGGAGGGCTCGTAACGACTGTTATAGACCCATTGGGAAGGCGGGCGTCTAACGAAACGAATATGCGCCGCCTACCCGTTCAAGTCACAGACTCACTTGGCGGTATGATGCATTATTCTTATGACGCTGGCGATCGTTTGCTGACCATCGTCGGCCCAACCGGCGCCACGACGCGACACTTATATGATGAAACAGGTCAACGGATTGAAACTACTGATCCCGACATGGGACGCTGGAAATACCAGTACGATGCATTCGGTCAACTAGTCCATCAAACGGACGCAAAAAACCAGATTACGACAATCGAGTACGACCTGCTGGGACGGCCCGTTCGTAAAGCTTTAAACGACGCAACCTCGTGGTGGGAGTATGATTCCGGAGCCCGTGGCGTTGGTAAAATAGCGTCGGTCAGAGGATCAGACGGTTATCGCGAGGATTATTTCTATGACGAGTTTGGCCGTCAAAGCCGCTGGTCTGTCACAATTGCCAACGAGACATTTGCTACATTTACGCAGTTTGACCGGCTTGGTCGGATAGCTGGTACGACCTATCCAAGTGGCCTTGCGATCGAGAATGTCTACGATGCAAAGGGCTTTCTGACTTCAGTCCGCAACTCAAATGGACGCGCCACCTATTGGAACGTCCTCAACGTTGACGAGTTCGGTCGAACTACGGCGGAGACGTATGGCAACGGGCTCACAACTGCCCGAACGTTTGAGCCAGAAACCGGTCGTCCTCAAACGATCTACGTGGGCCAGGAAAAAGAGGGCGCAGTCCTTGATCTCACGCTCAAGTACGACCTTGTCGGCAATTTGACCAGCCGGAAAGAAGCGACTGGCGTTCACCCCGGAACGCCGATTTCAGAGACTTTTGAGTATGACGCACTCGATCGTCTCGTCGTCATGTCTCGCTCAAACGGCGCTCGAGAGCGCTATGCGTTCGATGCGGCAGGTCGCATCACGTTTAAGTCGGGAGTTGGCGACTACAGCTATGCTCCTCCGATAACTCCTGCGCTAGCAGGCGAAGATCCTGATGCGAAACCATTTCATGCCGTTCAAGCAACGAAGTCAGGAGGTACGCGAGACACCTATGGCTATGATCTAAACGGAAACATGGTTCGCGGGCCAACTGGAACGTTTGAGTACACGTCCGACAACAGCATGAAGCTGCTATTTGCGAACCAGGCCAGGTGGGTACGCTTCGACTATGGACCAACTGGTCCGCGATATCGACAGTTCGCGCGCACAGGGATCGAAGCGACAGAGACACTCTATCTCGGCGCCTATGAGAGGGAAACCGAGTACATTGGCCCCCTAACAGATGCGAGGCGTGGGAAGTTAACCCGCCATCGCCATTATCTCTCCAATAGCGGTGGTATATTTGCAACGGTAGAAATTAATGGTGAGTACTCGGACGTCTTGAGCGAGATGGCTGGCGTCAGACCTTCGCAACCAAAGTCTGAAATTCCGAGAAGCCTGATTGAAACGACCAAAGTCTGGTATCTGCATAAAGACCAACTGGGTTCAGTCATCAAGATCACCGACGAGACAGACCGGGTCGCCGCTGCATTCTGGTACGACCCTTGGGGCAAGCGAACTGTCTTCGTACGCGATCCGAACACCCCCCGTCCTGGCAAGAAGCTTGACGATAGCTGGGACAGAGGATTCACGGGCCATGAACATATGGATGGATTCTCGCTCATCCACATGAATGGACGGGTTTACAACAGCGCAATCTCAATGTTCACGTCAGTGGATCTTATAAACCAGGCTGTCTTTAATACCCAATCAGCAAATGCTTACGGTTATTCGGCAAACAACCCTCTTAGGTTCATTGATCCAACTGGATTCGGTTGGCTCAGCGATCGCTGGGAGGATATCAAACACGGGGCCAGCGCTGTCGGGAATGCGATAGGAGATGCTGCTCGCGGAATAGGGCGCGGGCTTGAGGACGCTGGGAAATGGCTGTCTGAAAACTGGCGTCAGGTCGTCGTCATCGCAGCTGCGGTTGCCATTACGGTTTTCTCAGGCGGAACACTGTCTCCAATCGCGGCCGCTATGTTGAGTGGTGCCGTGATGGGGGCCGGTATGGCTTGGGCCTATGGCGGCACTTTTGAAGACGTCCTAGTCGGCGGATTCACCGGAGCCATTATGGGCGGTATTGGATACGGCGTCGGCACTTCTTTTAGCGCCGGTAGTTGGGGAAGTATTGCTGCTGAAGGTCATCTAGGCGGCATGCAAGCCGCAATGGCGGGGGGGGACTACTGGAAAGGTTTCGCTGTTGGCGCGCTGACCCGTGGCGTCTCGCCCAACATTAGCAGTGTTCCATCAACAGGGCTTCGGGTGGCCGCACGGGCAACACTGAGTGGAGCCGTGGCCGAATTGGAAGGGAAGAAATTCGCAAACGGTGCTTTGTCCGGCACATTCGCTCAATTGTACATCGACAGCCATTCTTACAATTGGTCCTCAGGCCTAACCGGGGGCACGGCCAGCTTCGTTGGTGGGCTTCAGTCGACTGTGCGAACGGCTACCGGAATAATTGGCAAAATAAACGCATTGCCTCTTACGCTAGCGGGCGCGGTAGCGGGCACCGCCATGGTCGGGATATCTCAGCTAGGGTGGGGAACAGGCTCGATCTCACTCGAAAACAATGCGATCCAGTTCAAGGGAATCGCGTTTTCCTCAGACCCATTTACATTGGGGAACTCCATCCTGTACCCAGCAGCGAAACCAGGGGGCTGGACTCCACAAGGCTTGCAGCTTGCGTACATTCATGAGCGTGCCCACACCTACCAGTATGAGGTATTTGGCTATCGAATGATCATGGACTACGGTCGAGAACTTGGGTCCCGCGGCTACTACGATTTCGGCACAGGGGTGGGTAATCGCTTTGAGGAAGGTGGATATCGCTATCAGCAGAGCGGCGGCGACAGCTGGGTTCCATTCTAGCTAGGAGTTGGACATTCATACGTGAATTACCCAAAGCAAAGCGAAATCAACGCTGGTCCGTTCGTCCGATAACGCTCATAGGAGGCTGATATGAGTGAAGGAATGCCGTTGCCCTGGCCATTTCCTTGGTCGTTCGATCCGCCCTCGGGAGCGGTGATGATCTCCCGCAGACCTTCGACCGGAACTTCCGCACCGCCACCTGCCAATTTTATGGAGCAAATCTCCGATGCGGCCGACAGGGCCTGTCAAGTGTTCGACGAGAGGCTCCCCGCCGTCAAATCGACGGAACTCTATCTCGTCCAAGGGATCGCCGAAGTTGCGGTTACCTCGAGAGTGGAAAAGACCAGCGCCGGCTTAGCTGTTATCTACCCACCCGAATTTGTCTTCGTACTCGACGTTGGCTTCGATAGCCTCGTTGGGGCGTCGTCCTGTGGAAACCGATCTTTTACGGCGATCCCGGCTTCCCACAGAAAAATCCAATTACCCTCAGGAGTATCGGGGCGCGCAGTAGAGAACATATAATTTTCCCTAATGTAGTGGGAAGCCTTCTGATTGGAGTCAAGGATGGAGTATCGAAGCGGGAAGTGGTCGACGGGCTCGCGAAATATGGCTTGAAGGACGTCACGGCTGACGACTTCTTCGTAACCGCTGCATGCAAGCCATTTCGTGAATTGTCGACCTGCGCGGACCTTATGGCCAACATCCCATTCGTGAAGTATGCAACGCCGAATCATATACAAAGGCTGATCGACTTCAGTCCTGGTTGGGACGTGAGCCGGCTTGCTTAACCTGCCGCCTCCTTCGGTGCCCGCATGCTAAAGTAGCGACAGCCGGAGGTCGGGTTCCGAGCGGGAAGTCGGTTCTTGATACGTTGGACCCTTGACCTGAGACCCTAATCTCCTTCGGCCTGATGGAGAGTCCTGGGTTTATTTTCTGGCCTCATGCGGCCGGCCCGGTGACGGCGCTCTCGTTCATGACGGCGATCGAGTATCCGTATCTCGAACGCCGCGATGCGGACGTGCGGCTCGCTCTATGAGGCAGCGTCTGGTTTGATGACGCGCTTCAAGGGCAGGGACAAGGTCAACAACTGGGCCGGGAGATCGCCAAACGCTCCCGGCATCGCAAAGCCTGTGTCGCTGCGGCGCGCAAGCTGGCGGTGATAATGCACGCGGCCCGTCCATACCATTATGCCATTATGTGGAGGACGGCACGTTCTAGGTTGGCGATGCGGCCGCGAGCCAAGTCGACGCTGCGCAGAGAGCGCATATCAAGGACAGCAAGCTTCTGGGGGCGTATCAATGAGCGGTGCGACGGCAGCTGAAACGCATGGCGTCGGCAAACTGACGGACGCCATCTGAACAGGAGATCCGCTCCGGTGGATGAGAACCGATGCAGACCAGGAACGACGGAACGCACGTTATCCTGCGTGCGGCCGCGCCGACGATGAGACGGCCGAACCGCGCTCGATTGCCTGTGACGATGCTCCGTCAGTCCGATGGAAAAGTGCGCCACGACGGTTCGAGCGCTGCTTTCGTGCAGCCCAAATACGCCATCGCAGGGCGCGGAAGACTGGAAGACTGCGCGGCGCATCGGAACTCGACGCCCAAAAAGCCGGATCGTAGCGCAGAGAATAGATTCGTATATTGTCGCACAAAACGAAAGGAACGACGATGGAGCCAAAGTCTCGCAAAACACAACAGATTAAGACTGACCGTAATTGGGCTGGACACCCAGACGCTCCCCTCGATGGCAGAACCCGCAGGATGGTGATCCCCGGTCACCCCGACGAAGAGGAAGACTTCCGATGATTCTTGATGCCGCACTCGACACCTCCGCCACCACCACGACGACCTGCATCGTCAACAGCCGCGACGGCACGATCGTGCTGGAGACGAGCGTGCCGATCCATCCCGATGCGATCTTCGGCGTGCTCGAGCCGTATGCGACGAGGTTGCATCTGGCATTTGGTCGGTCACGAGGCGACGTGATGGTCGGCCTGGCTGCATCGCGAACTGAGGCCCGCGGCATTCTGATGGTGCTGCTGAGACGCATCATTCGGCCCACATGCTGGAGGCGCAGCGCTACAAGACGGATCGCAATGACGCACGGGGCTTGGCGCAGCTCGTGCGCTCGGGCTGGTTCAAGCCGGTGCACGCCAAGAGCGACGCAGCCAACCGGATGAAACTGTTCCTGGCGCATCGGCGCACGCTCAAACGCAAGCTGATGGATATCGAGACCGAGGTCCGTCACTCACTCAAGATGTTCGGGTGATGGCCGGTCAGCGCGCCAGCGCAGCTCGTTTGTCGACCGTATCCGCGAAACTGATTGCCGGAGATACGCTGCTCGAGGTGGCGACCGAAAGCATGCTGACATGCTGGCAGGTGCTGTGGGAAGAATATCGCAAGCTGCACAAGCTGCTGGTCCCGCTGGTTGGCCGGGAAGAGCTGTGCCGACGCTGATGCGAGATTCCCGGTGTCGGTCCGGCGGCCGCGATAACGTTCCTCGCCGCCGTGGACGATCCGCATCGCTTTGCCAGGTCAAAAGACGCTCGGCGAGCATTTTGGCCTCACGCCGAGACGCGAACAGTCGGGCACCTCGATCGACCGCGCTGGCCATATCGAGACGCGGCGATGGCGAGCTCCGCACCGCGCTCTACGAGGCGGCGAGCGCGATGATCACACGCTCGAAGAAGCACAGCACGCTGCGGGCCTGGGGCACGCGGTTGGCGCTAAACGAGGTCACAAGCGCGCCGTCGTCGCCGTGGCGCGCAAGTTGGCGACGATCGCATGTGGATCGACGGTTCTGCCTTCCGCCTTTCGGACAAGAAAGCGGCGGATGCCGGCCAGGGCCTGAGTGCGACGGCGACAGCATGACCGCAGGTTGAGCGACGAACGAACGACGATTTGACGGCCCGGCGCCGACACGAGTTCCGCCCGCGCGGCGGCGAAGACAGTGGATCGAAGCGGATGCAGAGAGCACGATATCTTGCCGGCGATCGCCTTAAAGAGGTGGCGATCGCGCGTGATTGGATGTGTGGCCCTGCCAATCCGACGCGGATATGTGTGTCCGCAGGCCTTGCGGGATCGAGCACGAACGACTGCACGGACTCCCCGGCTTCCATGCGCGTACGGCGGCGTGGCGTGGCGCGCCGAGCTGTCGTAATATCGCAGTTATAGAAAAGGAGAACGACAGTGGCGACAAAGATCAGGAACAGTCGCCCAATTACGGCGGCACGATAAAAGGGCGCACCTTGCGCTACGGTTGGACGGTTTTTTTCAATAACTTAGAGGGTGATTTTGCAATGTGTGGATGTTTACTGCAGATTGCGAGAATCACGATTTCTCGGCGATTTCCGCGACTTAGTGCAGTGTGCGGCGGCTCGGCCGCAGTTGAGGAGGCTTGGGCCGGGAAGGGGCGTAGTCAGAAAAGACGGCAGCGAGTCGCTCGACAGACAATCCAGTTCTCAGATGGGGACGCGTGTCCTTCGGTGACCTCTGGTCGACAGGCAACTGAGCTGGTGGATCAGAATCTCGTCAACGTTGCTTGCGGCGACTCGCGATCGGCGGTCGGCACGACTGTCTGGGGGGTTTTCGTTGCGGCCCGGAGCGCCAGCCGACATCGCCAGCGTCGGGATGGCGGCCGAGCGCAGGCTTGTCGGCTGGCGCTCTCCGCCGCGCTGCAGATGCATTGGCTTCAGGGCCTCAATGGAAGCGCCCCGGCTGCGACAAGCCTGCCCCGATCCAAGCTTCCATCGCGGCTTGTAGGGCGCGGCATCCTGTCCGAGATGCGGGCGCTGCGCATCCCCCAGCCGCAGTGGCTGTCGGCTGACATGGGACCTTCCATCCTGACACGAATGTGCAAACCGGCATGTTAGGGTCTGATGGTGTTACGTCATAGTTTCGATAGCCCTCGAGGCAAATGGAGAATTTGCCACGTCCAGGATCAACCGTCGCGCCTTGCTCTTCCACTCCAGCAGCGCAGTCGCCGCCTCGACGGTTGCGGCAACTGCACTCGTCACAGAGCCGCCGGGCCAAGACCCAGAACCGTCCAAGAAATTGCAAACGCTGATTGAGGTACACAAGACAGCATACGCGTCCTTCGGCGAAGCTTTGCATGAAACGGGCGGCAGTAGCCGCGACCGCGTCAGGGCCAGCCAGAAAGAGGAGAGGGCGCGGCTCGCCATCTGCGGCTATCTTGCGGTTGAGGAAGCGGATCGCTTGGCCAAGGCCCACTATCTTTTTGAGATCGAGGCGCGCGGCGAACTCGACCTCGCAGAGCATATGCAGGCTGTTCTTCGATCGACGATGTGGAAACGATGATACGACCGGCGTGCGGACGGTCAGCTGCTGAATGTCTGTTATGCGCCGCAAGCACGAACCCGCTTCGCGGGAGTGTCGCCTGGTTGTGAGATGGCGCGGTATTCATAGGCCTTGAGCGGGTAGAGCCCGCGATCCGACCATGGAGTTCCCTTCAACGAGAGGAACTTGCCATGGCTACCTTGTCGACCGATGCTCCGACCACGCCGCTTCGCCAGCGCATGCAGCAAGATATGCTGATGCGGGGTCTGGGACCGCATACGCAGCAGGACTACGTTCGTCATGTCCGGCGCTTCGCCGCGTTCCTTGGTCGCGCTCCCGACACCGCGACGGCCGAGGACATCCGACGCTTCCAGCTGCGCCAGCATGAGAACGGCCTGGGCCCGGCGACGATCAACGGTGCGGTCTCGGCGTTGCGATTCCTGTTCACGGTGACGCTGAGGCGGCGCGATCTGGCGCGCGCGCTGGTGGTCACGCGATATGCGCGCAAGCTGCCCGATGTGCTGAGCGTTGAGGAAGCGGCGCGGCTGCTCGAAGCGGCGCCAGGCATCAAGTACAAGGCCGCGCTCGGTGTCGCCTATGGCGCGGGCCTGCGCGTATCCGAGGTCGCGCCCGCAAAACCAGCCTCGCACTCGCGCGCGAACTGCTGAACGTCGCTCCGCCGCCCCAAGACGACACTCCGGAAGAACCGGCTGACGTCCGCCCGCCTTGCCCCTGCTGCGGCGGACGCATGGTCGTCATCGAGGGGTTCGAACGGTGGTGCCAGCCTCGTGCACCACCTGCCTCTAGAGCGCCGAACCGGGAGAACGCTCCATGACCCGGCATGGCCAAGTTGCTCGTACGACCGCGCGCCGGTCAACGGGATGTTATGTGCACGTTGCCGTGGCGCCGGTCGTCACGCACACCAATCCCGTCGGAATCAACGATACAGGCTCTGCGACCTGGCCCAAAAGCCGCTTCCACGACATGCCCACCGCATCCTATGCGGAAGTTCGCCCCAGCGCTGGCACACCCCGAAACACAAATCCCCATAGCTCACCGCGTGCGGCCCGCGGTTCCTGCATGAGAGACTTTCGTACGCCTGACGGCACCCGAAACAGCATCCCGGTCGCTCGCGACCATGTGCCAAAATCCTGCAAACCGGACATTCCCGGGTCGTCTCCTACCGGCAGCCATGCCGGCCATATGAACAGCCGCGCAGCGCAAGGCGTCGGCCTAACAACTGCTCGAACTCGTTCTTGTAAAGGTGCTTGTAGCGCATTGGCGACATGGGTGCTTACCACAGCGCAACCCCTGTCCTTCCCTGAAGGACAGTCGCAGCCACGAGAAAATGCGTCACCTGTCCGATCGGACAGTTGACCAGGACATTGATGCCACGCGAGAAATTCTGGCAGGTCCTCTGTATTGACTGTGTTGCTGGGTACCGCCGGCGAGTTCGCTCTCATTCCGAGATATCAACGCCTTCTCGAGAGCATTCTACCTGCTGGCAGATGATCGGGCGACCAGAACTGCGCTATGGCAAGGAAGCAAACGATGACCAAGAAGCCACGCTCGAGTGCTACCAATTCGGGTAAGGAAGGCCTGAAGCCAATCGAGGGGGTGACCTCGCCGAAGATCAAAGTGCTGCCGTTGGCCGGAACGCTGCAGCCAAGCTTTGAGGATATTCAGAACCTGCTGGGCACTCTCGTGCCTCCCACTGATGCAAACATCAATGGCGCGCCGCACATGCGATTTTGGCGGAAGCCTCCGACCGACACGCGCGATGGCTTTGTCAATTTTGACACATCGAATTGGGGGCAGGATGGCCGGCTTGTCACTCCGGGGCATCCCGAAACCTCGAATTTGTACCTGGCTCTAGCTGGGCAGCCGCCGTTTGACGGTTCATCCCTGAGCCAAATGCCCGATGTTGATTCCGATCCGCTGGCAACGCTGGCGAATAAACAACAACTCACGACCATAGCGACGTGGATAACGAACGGAGCGCCCGCCTAATTCAAAATCGAGGCACTCATTCCAAACAGCCGGAATTCGATGGGTCACTGGCGTGGACTCGTCAGAATATTTGAACGCGGGCGGCCGACATAAGCCCGGCATGGTGCACCTGACTGGAGGAGTTTTCTCATGCGACATACCTTACATTTCGTGCCGGCTATCCTTTGCCTGTGTGTTGGGGCGCTCTCGCCGTTGGCTGAAGTCCGGGCGCAGGCCCTGCCGACGGATGCGAAGCCCACATGCGTGGTCGATCCACCGATGTTCAAATCATGGTTCGACTCAGGCTCTGTAAGCCTCAACGGTACAATTGGGCCCGCGGACAGCATCAACTTCCCGGACACACCAAACTGCAGCTTTTACCAATGGTCGGAGCGAATGTTTTTGTGGCTCGCCTCGCCGACCACGTCCCGCTTCGGCGGCAGCGGAAAGGTCTTCGAGTCGCCCGCATTCTTCGACGTTTCCCCCCTCGATGAGAGCAACCACCGAAAGTTCATTCCGCATTCCTCGACGCCATTGAGCATTGCGAGCATCAGAACTCCGCAAAATGGCCCGAACGATCTGCCGGTGGTTATGTCCAACACCGGTCAACTGTTTGAGGTCGTCACACCACCCGCTGGACCAAAAGGTGGACCTTTGGTCCAAGATTTGAGCGGTAAAGTGAGCGAGTTGGCGCGTATGGAAGTCGGTAGCGGGCAGACCAAGCCCAACCTGTTCGGCACAGACGGCACGAAAATCGAGGCGTTTCCCGATCTCCCCGCCGCCGCTGCAGGAACTGCTGTGGACGGAGCGCAGATCAGCATTGCGCGAAAACTGAGCGTCGGCGGAAAAGACCTGTTGGTTGACGCTGCAGGCGATGTGATCCAGACGGAAGTGGGCCAGGCCAACAGCGACGGGGTCCTAATCTCGCAAAACAATTCGCTGGTCTACTATGTCACCACAGTCAACGACGTCTTCGCCTACATGGTGACGGGGGCCGCCAACGGCGGAATCAGTCCCGCACCGACGCAATTTCCTGTCACGCCGAGTGATCTGGACAAGATCGCGGCATTCGCCACAGCAAATCAGAAAATCATTGCCGCTCCGGAAACGTTGGCCATCGAACTTAAGACGTCATGGGTCGACGCGAGTTCAGTCGCTGACGCAAGCAAATACATTACCATGGATGCGACGGTGCCAACCTTTGACATGTCCGATCCCAAGAAGTGGAAACCGAATGGTCAAAAAACCGTGTCGCTTGCCATGGTCGGAATGCACGTTGTCGGCAGCGCAAAGGGCCATCCCGAGATGATCTGGGCGACTTTTGAGCATGTCGACGATGTGCCAACCGGTGCCTACACGTATCTCGACACAGCCGGCAATACAAAGACCGTCGCTCAGCCGAGCTCAGGAACATGGCTGTTCAGTGCCGACAATCCAGCCGGCGTTTTCAACGCCCTGAAGGCGCGATTTGATTCCGGAGATATCATT
Source organism: Mesorhizobium sp. M0633 (assembly GCF_040320645.1). Taxonomy (NCBI): domain Bacteria; kingdom Pseudomonadati; phylum Pseudomonadota; class Alphaproteobacteria; order Hyphomicrobiales; family Phyllobacteriaceae; genus Mesorhizobium; species Mesorhizobium sp. M0633. The sequence goes on along the minus strand of NZ_JAMYQC010000051.1, from coordinate 530 downwards.
CCAGGAGATGACCCGTCAGGCATTGCGCCGAGCAACACCATCCGCTGGAAGACTTGGGGGGCGGTGTCTGGCGTGTCTCCGAACCCGATCGACGGGTCCGACACCGCCTCAAACACCGAGATCATCGCCATCAACAATAGCGTGCGGAGCCAATTGGCTGCTGGCGATGTGCGCGCCAACTACGTCTTCGTTGGCGCGACCTGGACGATCGGCGGCGCTTCTCCGACCGCCTCGAACCAGGTGGGTACGAGCATGTTGGCCAACAGCACGATGGAAACCTACCAGCAGGGAACGCAAGCTGGAGATAAGGGATCGAACTGCTTCTTGTGCCACAGGAGCAACCAGACCGGCGTAAGCCACGTGTACAAGGTGTTGAATCCCCTATTCTGACACAAGACCGAGCCGCCGCTGGACCCCTGTGAACGTTTAGCAGGCTGTTGAAAAAGGCCCTCGCCACCGGACCGCAGCAATGATTCACTGGCTCCGAAGGGATTCGGAGGTGACGAGTTCGCGGCGGCGACGATCGAACT
>NZ_JAMYQC010000050.1:0-36024 GCF_040320645.1 Mesorhizobium sp. M0633 | reverse complement strand
CTCTCCGGGTCCACCTCTTGAGCTGCTCAAGGGCGGCCCTCGCATTGTTGCAGCCATGCCTGTCGCCGGTTTCAGTCTTCACGAACACCGGAGGGACGAACCAATGGGTTGCCATGATACCTCCTACTCAGGGGAGAGATACACGTTGGCCTCCTTGGCAGCCGCCTCAAAGGCTTCACGCACCTCATGGGGGACATCCTGCCCTCGAACGCGTCGACGCAGGATTGGACCGCCTTCGTCCACCTCGGGCCCTTTGTGTCCCATGCCAGGAGTTCCTCGGCGGCTCCCTCGACGTGGCTGACCCCATTGCGAATGCCCGGACGTTTCGTCTTCACGTAGACCGGGGGAGCGAACCAGAGGGGACCCATAAGAGGGAACTTAGAGCGGCAAGAGCCCGCCGACCAACCCCGCTTTAGCTGCAGCTAAGGGAACGATGTAGGCCCTCGCGGGTTTAGAGGCGGCAGCGGGATTACTTCGTGGATGTGCAGCCGCTGTAGGGGGGTCCGTCGCCTCTCCCTCACCGGCGGCGGCCCCTTTCGCGAAGGCGGTGTTGATAATAGACACCTAGAACCTTATGCCGCATCCAATTTAGCTAGTTATCATTGGGGGGAGTAATGTCCCCTCCTCTTTTGCAGCAGCCAGGAACGCCTTGCGAGCCTCCTCAGGTTCCATCTCGTCGAAAATCACGGCCATGCAAACACGCACCGCGAGGTCCCACCAAGGGCCACGCTTGGTCCACTTCATCAGCTCCTCGCCGGCTGTCTCGGCGTTGTTGACATTGTGGATGATCCCGGGACGCTCGGTCTTGACCGGGACCGGAGGGTTGAACCAGTGGAGAGCCATACGTCACTCTTTGTCGGCCCGATCAAGTTTCTCCAGCAAATACCTTCGCTCAGCCGGGAGCTTCCGTTCTACAGGCAGATTTAGCAGCTTGCGACGGTAATTGCGGATTACCTCTGACTATTAAAAATGACGCAGGACTGCGCGCTTCCGTTGCGATGCCACAGTGACTGAAGTTGGCTGACAGCTACTCCTGGGCGTCGAAAGCCACGCAGAGGCCCATGGCAGTTGCTGCCTCGACGATTGCCTCGGTTAGTTCTTCGTCGGAGGCCACCAAATAAGGCGCAGCCTCCCGCGCTTCGCGTAGTGCCGCTTTTATCGAGACCGTATCGCGACGGTCCGCCCTGTTGAGGAGTACAGTGATTGCTTGCTCTAGAAGCGGACCGACCCTTTGCGCGACGCTCATCCAGCCCTCCCCAGGGACACGCCGAAGGGGAATCTACTCACTTCCTGACGGACATCAACGCCATGTACGAAACGTACAAATTGGCACGGTGCTAGGCCGCGACAGTCAGGAATGTTTGTAGAATTTCTGTGGTGGGAATCGGACACCAGCTCGCGAAGACCCTCATGCTCCTCCTCGATCCTATTGACGCGCCTCGAGCCGCCTTTCTCCCACAATCCCAGGTCGGTCTGTCCTGACGTACACCGCAGGCGAGAACCAATGGGTTGCCATGAGGCTATTCGCGAAGATCGAACCCGACGAACAGGCCAAAGGCTGGGGCAACATTGACAATAAACTCCACCAGCTCGCAGTCAGTTTCCGCCAGATGTGGCCCGTCTCGGCGCACCGCTGCGATAGTCTCTTTGACGGAGATGATTTGGCCGCGACGGGCTTGTAGAATCAGCTCGTGAACAAGGTGTTTGGCAGTCACTTTGTCGGGTCGGCAGTTCGTCCAAACATTCATACAAGGCCTCCCACCTCAGCGAGAACCCAAGAGAACATTCATGATCCTCTATCGGGAAAAATCAAGAAGAAATGTTTGGCGGAATTTCTGAGCGGGAACCAGAGAAAAAAGTACGGAGCGAGCCTCTGTACTCTTCCGCTTTGACGCTCAGCCGGCCCGCTAAGGACCTTCTTCCGTCGACCCCTGTTTTGCCTGGTCAATAGCCGCAAGTAATGACTGTAACGTTGGCGGCAGTTCTGGTTCGACCTCCAGATTTAAGAACGTTTGTACGTGATGACGATAGCCTTCGGAACGGATCAGTTTCCGAAACGCTTTGGAGACAGACTGATGGTCTGCTTTGTTGCTGGTTGTCATGTACGGGAGGTCCGTCCCAATGAGCCGCAACTCGCTCGCGACGAATGGGTTCCATCAGGAGGTCGGAATATTTGGTAAAAATTTTTGAGCGGGAGATCGGATAACTGGCTCGCGCGAAGACGCCCCGTGCCCCTTCGTTTGCCGCAGCATTAATCCTCGCTCTTTGAACTGAGGATTCGTGTCGATCTAGCGTCGGTGTTGCACATCGTGAATGTTGGAATGCTTCTGTCAATGTTTGCTCACGCTGTGATGCCGACAGGGCAGGCTCTTGCGGCAGGGTGCCGCAAGGTCGCGACGAATGAAACGCCGGCCCAGTTCAACCCGCGCGACGTCCTTCAAAGCTGGGGGGATCGATCTTCATCAAGCGGTCTGCGGCCTCGACCGCAGTTCGTATCCTGCTGCACAGCGCGAGATTTTCGGCCAGCATTTCTTCAGTGCGTTAAGCGCGAACTCGGTCCTGTGGATGCGCTGCCTGGCATTGGCAACTTCCGATGTCAAAAGATCGGCCGCCATCCCGTGGCCGTGGGGTTCCAGAGTGTCCATCGGTTTCTAATACATGGGAGGCGATATCGTTCCCTGATGTCGGGCGAAACGGCGGGCCGCAGAGAAGCGCGATGGGCCGAATGACCAATGCGCGCCCTGTCAAAACAGCGTCAGCAGGCGAACGGCTTCGGCCGCTCTACATCCCACGGGCAGAGGCGATCACGGTCCATAGGGCCATTGATCTGTTCATGTACGACTATAACGTAAGCGAAGACACACTCAGGCGGCTGGTGATCAAGCACCGTCTTCACAACCAGACAATGCCCGGTGCTCCGTGGAGAATAAGCGCTCCCGGTTTGGCTATGGCGCTCGCCGGCGATGATGACGCGCTTGCGCGGTTGAGGCGGGACGATCGCGAGCATCCGGACGTAACCCGGTATTTCAAGCGGCTCGGCATCCCGCGACCCTGACCTGTTATCAAAAGTTATGGTCGCGGCGACTGTCTAAAATAGACATTAAGTAGATGTCGCGGCCCGACAGGGCTCCACACAAGAGCGAACCGTTGCTGCCTTGCGCATCGCCCTCTAGGTCGCCGGCGTCGAGTTCATCCCGGAGAACGGCAGCCGCGCCGGCGTGAGGCTCCGCAAACCTTAGGCCGTAGACTCGTTACTGCGCAGCCACACACCTGCTTTTCGCCATCGGACGAAGCGGTTGCAACAGGTGGTGCGCGGGCCATAGCGCTGAGGCAGGTCGCGCCATGGAGCACCGGAGCGCAGCACCCAGAAGATGCCGTTCAGCACGCGCCGATCATCAACACGTGGCACACCTCTTGGCTTGTTGGGTAGACGCTTTATTCCATTGCTGACCATTGTCCAAAAGCGCTGTTAACCAAATTTTCTCACCCGCCAATGCTTATTCGCGCGACTGAAGGGGTGAGGTGATCGATGTGTGATTCAAACGTAAGCGCGTTTCCGCTGCATCGGCGGCGGAAATTGGTCGAAGGGATCGCCCGGGTCCTGGAATCCAAGAACGGGAAGGACGCGAACGCCTTCTGGCGCAACACCGCCAAGGCAATTCTCGTTCAACTGTCCGAATCAGGAATTGCACCCGGGGTCGCCGAACAGGAAGTTGGAACGCTTCTTCATGCTGTCTTGGGCGATATCGCCACCCGCAGTGCTGCGAAACCTGCACAATAGCATCGGCTCACGATGAAGGATTGCCGCATAGAGACGCCCCGGGCTCCACAAGCGTAGCACCACTGCATCTGTCAAACGCAGGTTTCTCACTGCGGATGAAAAGGTAGCCGCGTTCGTCGAACTCATGCGCGCGAATGTGCTCTCGGGCGAGATACGGTTCCGTCTCGCCTGTCCGGCGGTCATCGACCAAATCGAGGTAGGCGATGCGGAAACCCGCTGTGCAGTCCAGAATTGTCTGTCGCTGTCCGGAATTAAGCGGGGCTGCGAAGGTCGTGTGCGGCGTCGTTCCGACGATCGTGCAGAAGCTTGGGCGAGCCTTAACTTTCGGCTCCAAGCCGAACGTTAGGACCGCCGCAGTGAACGACAGCATTTGGGCTGCGCCGCCATGCACGAAGACTGAAACCGAACCGCCCGATGGGTGCAGGTTAGACTACTATCTTCATCAGCTTCAGGGGTAACATCGGGCCACTGCATAGACGGTAGTTTCTCTTTAAATAATAAGATGTTACGCATCAACTTTGGGCGAGACTTAAAACAGTTTGCACGTTCAGTGGGCGTCGCACTGCTTGGGCTAGGAAACCAAAGTGATTTTGAGAGAACTCATTAGAGATGAGCGTACATCGATACGGCAGGATGGGATTGATGGTGCAGCCTATGGGCGGGGAATGCGCTATCTCGGAGGCTACAGCTTTTGGGATGGAGAGGAAGGTTCGCCGCGCCTGTGGGAACACCAACAAGCAGCGATCGCTACAGTTGTCGCCTACCTGAATGGTGACAAGGCGATCCCGGAGCGGCCCGAGCAAAAAGAAGCGGCACTTCTCAAACTTCCAACAGGCACCGGCAAATCCGGCATCATCGCCGTGCTCGCGCGCTGTCTTCCCAACGTACGTCGCGTACTGGTACTCACGCCCCGCACAGCGCTGACCGAGCAGCTTATAGCGGACATTCGCTATCGCTTCTGGAAGCATATGGGCTTCGAGCACGAGGGAACGGCGCTTTTTACTGCCGCGGCGGAAGAATTCGGCAATGCCTTGGAAAGCGTGTATGTCGAGCAATTTCTGCCCAAGAACGTAGGCATGATCGCGCAGCACCTCACCGAACCGGACTCCGATCGGGCAATCCTCGTCGGCACCCATCAGGCGCTCGGCGATATCCGCAAGACGGCACATGATCCCGACGATGGCGGTTCCCAGGAAGCGGCGATCCTTCTTGCCCATATCTGTGACCAGTTCGATCTCGTGATCGTCGATGAAGGTCACTACGAGCCTGCAATCTCGTGGTCACGCGGCGTTCGCGAATTCAATCTGCCGACTCTTCTGTTGAGCGCAACGCCCTACAGGAACGACTACAAATCGTTCCGTGTGCGCGGGCGATATCTTTTCAACTTCCCCTACCGGCAGGCTGTTGGCAGGCGCATTATCCGTCCTGCTGACATCATCGTGCCTCAGGGCGACGACAGACCCATAGGACGGGAAGCTGCAATCCCGCAGTTTGTCGGCATTCTGCACCGTGAATTGACGGACCGCCTCCGGGAGGCCGAGCGCTGGTTTCGAAATGGTGCAACGCCAAAGGTCATGGTGCGCGGCGACGATCTCGAGACCCTCACGCTTTTGCAGACCGAGATTAACCGCGTCTTCCGGACCCGCGCCGTCGTTATTCATGACCGGGCCAAGAAGACGCCCGAAAACAGCGACATGTTCACCAGTGTAGCGTCGGCTCTTCGGTCGCGCGCCGACGCGCAGTTCTGGATTCACCAGAACAAGCTCATGGAGGGGATCGACGATTCGTCATTCGTTGCCGTCGCCATCTTCGATCTCATGGGAAATGCACGTCAGCTTGTGCAGCAGATTGGACGCGCAACCAGACATTCGAATGGCGAAGACGGTGTGCCGCAGACCGGCTGGATTCTTTCCACGCCCGCCAATGCCGAGCGCATTCGAACCGCGTGGGAGCGTTACCAGGGCTACGAGGACTATGCGGCACGGAATACGGCACACATCGTCACGAACGAGGTGACGTTACCGGATCGCCTGCTCGAATACATGGCCGAGTACCAGTACATTAGCGGTGAATTTCGGGGGCGCTTCGAGTTTGAGCAGCCGCTGGCAGCAGGCGATATTCAGCTTCCCCGAACCGCCGCCGTGCTGAGAACAGCTGCACCGCTTCCCGACATCCGCGCGTTTGGCACAGTGATCGAGGAAGCCATCATGGACAAGGACCGGTTCAAGATCACGCCGATTGAAGGGATGCCGCAAGGGTCGATGGGCTTTTCCTACTATGCATGGCGAAACTCGCCGTACCTGATCGACCGCTTCTTTTCCGAATGGAAGCTCGGGATATTCCTTGCCGTCCAGCAGGGCGAATTCGTTTTCATGCACGATACCGAGGGCCTGGTGGTCGATATGGGCGGCCTTAGCCTCAAACGTGCGGGCAGGTCTGTCATGGAGAAGGCGTTCCCCGAAGACGAAGACAACCCGTCTCGACTTTCCCGCATGTCATTTTCCTCGCTCGACATGTCTCAACACGCAATCCGGGCAATGGCGTTGCGCACCCGTTCTTTTGCGGATGCCTTCACCGATTCGCTCGATCCCTCGCTGGTTCCTGCAACTGCCGCCGGTTTTGTGAACGGGACCGCACGGTATGTTGGCTTTAGCCGTTCGCGCCTGCGCGATGCCTCCGAGCGATATGTTGCAGTTGAAGACTATATTGCATGGACGGCAGAAATTGCAGCTGATTTCGCGGATGCTGATAGAAAGCGGAACCGTGTCTTCGGGCGCTACGCAGCGTTGGTCGAGGATATTGCCGACCATGAAGCCCAGCCGGTTTCGATTTTGCTTGATCCATCGCTTGACGATATGCGGGACGACGAGGTCGGTGGGGCGGCTTGGGTTCTCCATGAGGACATAGATTATTTTGATCTGTGTGCCGAGGTGGACGGCGCTACCGGCGACTTCACAATCCAGATCGGTGAAGAGGATGTGCCTTGCAGCGTCGAGTTCGTTCCTGAAACGCGCAAATACAGGCTCACCAGCACCAGGCTTGATGAGCATGCTCGCGCGCCGGAAGGGGACGGCAGGCGTCAAGCGCTGACACTCGTGCAGCGGCTTAATAAAGGGCAGGCCTTCCGCATTCTCACGCAGCGTGACAGCATCGTGTATTCGGAGGGCAGTTTCTACGAGCCGAAGATGCAGTGGGTCCAGGACGGCGACACCAAGCCGGTTCTCGAACACGTTCATGGATCGGCCACGCTCGACGCAGTCGAGAGTGAGAAGGGTGAAAACAACTACGAGGCCAACCGGGGCAATTGGTTCCGACAATCCATTTTCGGCCTCTTTTCGGTAACTTGCGATGGCCAGCGTGTTGCGAACGGAATCGCGGACGACAAACTAACCGACGCAATTGAAGCGCTTCCTGTCTGGGTTTGTGACGACGACAACCGTGAGGCCGCGGATTTCATTGGGGTTGATCCTGATGCCAAAAAGATCGTGCTTGTTCACGCCAAGGTCGGTGATCAAGGTCCGAGAGGTCATGGTTTCAACGTTGGCGGATTGCAGGATGCGGGACGGCAGGCCCTGGCCAGCCTGGGATTTATCTCGCGCGGGCAGCCGTCTTCGGTCTGGACACCCGAGCGGTGGCAAGCCGATGTGCAGGCCAACAAGGTTACGCTGAATGGCCGTAGTCGCATCTTTAGGAATCCTGACGGTCTCACCACCGCACAACTCAACGATCTGCTCCGCGCGTCGTGTCGCAATCCGTCATTCGATCGTGAAATCTGGATCGTCGGCGCAAAGATGGCGCGCAGGAAAGCGCTCGCGGACGGTCTGGACGAAACACCATGGGATAACCGTCTGCGGCAGTTCCTTATGCACTGGGACGCCATGCAGACTGCCTGTGCCAGAGCGAATACCCGCCTGAGATTCTATTGCTCTAATTGACCGCACCATCCGGCTTCTGCTGAACCGGGCACTCGTGAACCGGGCCAACCCCGAAGGCGCGTCTCGGCCATGCGTCGGCGCGATGGCCGCCGGCTCAATGGCGAGCGTCTCGGCACAGCGTGCGTTCATGTCCGCACACAACCGACAAGGATTGAATGATCGCTCTGTCCGCTGAGAAGACGCGCGCAGCGAGGTCGTCTACCTAGTTCGGCGCTCAGCTTATGCCCAACGGAACTCGATCCCGCCAAACGCTTGAGCGGCGGCCAGATTCATCGTGCCGGCACTAGCCGCCTCCGGAGCGTTGAGTTCGACCTGCATGATTCTCGGGGTCGCATGCATGGATGCGAGGCGCAGCAGTTGCGCGATCGTCATAGCACCGATGGCCGCCCCGACAAACGGTACCGCGGCGCTGGCCTCGGCAAGTGTGAAGGTCCCGCAGCCCTCGTACTTCGTAGCGTGCTCGCGATAGGCGGGCATTTCCATCATGGCCTCGATGTTCTTGAGCTTTGCGGCATGAGCCCATAGCCCGTCAATGTCAGCGCCCTTTGGCACAACCCGAATCTGGCCGATCTCGAAGTCGAAGGCACCGTGCCCGACCCCAGCGTCGATCATTAAATCGTGGCCCGCTTTGGCGATCGCAAGCCGTGCCATTGGCTCATCCAGGCTGGTGAGTACCATCGCCGGATCATTGTCCCTCAGCTTCAGATCGCCATAGTTCCGGCGCTCGAGCAGCGATGTGGTCCATCCCGCCCCTTCGAGCCACCGTGCCGCCACCCGGGCCTTCTTGTTTTTCTGCTCGAAGTCCGCCAGCTGCGTTACGAGACCCGTGCCGACGTTTTCTTCGCCGACAGTCTGATCGTCCTGAAGGATTGCATGCGTACCGCCGACGGGAAGGAAGGCAAGGCTCCATAAGAAGCCTTGACCCAGATGCCCCAGTCCCACCAGCCAAAGCGAGCGGGGAAGTGTCAAGACCGTCGGCGGCGGGTCGGGCTCGCCTCCCTGAAACCAAGGCTGCCAGAGCGAGATTGTGGCACGGCGATTGACTGAATGACGGCGCCCAATCGCGTTAGCGAAAACCTCCCGAACCGCGAGCGCTCCGGCAAACACCCCGGCGAGCGGGTTGCCAGCTTTGATGCAAGGCTCGTCGTCCCAGCCGGGGAGCACGCCGGCACTCCAATCATTCCACCAGCAGCGCACGAAGGCTCCGGCTATGGGCGTTTCGCCGACGGCGATAATGTGGGTCAGGCTCGGTGGCAGTAACGGGGAAACTTGGGCTCCGCAAGCTTGCGCAACTTCGAAGAGATCGCGCCCAAGGGCCAGCTTAGACTCCAGCGGAAGATCGTGCGGACAGACGAGAGTTGCGTTGCCGAAGCATTTCACAGCAGTGTTCAGGGCGGTGATCACGGCTGCTTGTGCGGCCGCTGAGGTGATCGTCTGACTGTTGGTGACTACCGCGACCTGTACGGCGTCCAGCTCAGCCATGGCCTGGTCGAAGCCGCGCGTACTGTCTGGCGCATCGGTCACGACCTTGACGATGCGGGAGCGACGGAGAAGGGGGTTCATTGCCACCTCCGGAGTCCGAGCAACGGCGCGCCGGTGTGGGAGTGGTCCACCCACCTTCCGTTCCCCAGATATTCATATTGGCCAATACCGCCGGGAACAACTGAACCGGCCGCGAAATCGGGCAGAATGAAGGCGAAGTGACCGGCGCGCGGCATGACTGGATCCGCCTGGTCGGATGGACTTTGTCCATAGTGACCCGGGTGAACGTGCACGTCCGCAACGACGCGGTAGCGCTGCTCGCGGCAAATCTCCCACAGGAGCGGCAGCTTGTTGCCGTTGAAATGGACGATGCCACTGTCGAGGGCGTGCGGATCGAGGTCGTTGTAATAGACGAACGCGCGGATGATCTTTGGCCCCTTGGCAGGCGCCTCGCCAATCAGGAAGGCGCCGCTTTCGCGTCTCCCGCCGAGCGTTCGACGTTTTAGCTCTGAGGCTCCCGCCAGCCATACGGCCGGGTCGCAGACGACGCGAGGTTCAGGCCGCCCTAGCAGCCAACCAAAGAGCCTGTTCAGAAACGAGGGCATAAAGTTGCTCCATAATGAAGGTGATTTCCCGGTTCCGGTTCCACGCTTCGTCGGGGCGCTTCTGCCACCAGTCATTGTGCTGAGCGGCACCACGATTCCATGCACGATAGATGCCGCCGCCCCAATCTTTGAGAGCGTCGATGAAGCCTGGGGCGCCGGTCCCGGGTGCCGCGGGACAGGCACCGTGTTCTGGATTATCCGCATAGGCCCAGCGCTCGACGTAAGGGCCAGGATCCGGAAAGCCCGTGCACTCGAGTCGGAAGTCGTGGGTGAAGATAGCTTCCGGGCCAGTTGCGACCCGGATGCGCACGAAGAGGTAAGGCCAAGCCATTGCCAGCACCTCCCAACGGCCTTCGTCGACGCCCGCAAGGAAGCGAACCGAGTTCAACTGAAAGCCCAGAGTCCTTTGTGCCGGCGTCATTTCGACGTCAGCCATTGGTGAAATCCTTGAGGGTCAGGTCGAGCGTCAGCGAGCAGCCCGGGTGCTTGACGTACGTGCCGAGCATCGCATCCTTGGGCAGGGGCTGATCGGCACTCGGCAGCATCAGATTGGCCTTCGCAGCGGCGTTGTCGTCGAGGTTGAAGCCGTGCTTGCTCACCGCCCACTGCAGGACACGCAAGAGAGTGATCGCCGGCGAGAACTCCCGGCTCTTCGTATCGCCGTCGTAGTTGACCTGAACCGTGACATGGCGGCAGCGGTGAACCATGATCGAAATCGCGCGGCGATTGCCGATGCCGATCAGTGTCTCCTCTTTATCGCGCTCGAACACACGGGCTTCTTCGAAGTTCGGCTTGCCATGAGCGGCACGCATGATGGCGTCCAGATCGCCGGCTTCGACTTCAAAGTGCGAGTGCTCCTGCAGATCCTCGAACTCGAGTTCGACGCGGACTTTGCGACTATCGTCAGGAGCACTTTCGTTACTGCCAGTCATTGCATTTCTCCACGGCGCTCCGGAATCCATGTACGGGAAGGGCGGAGCAAAACCCTTGGCCTCGGTGTCTCAACGTGTTAGTCCCATTTCTGGGAACGCTGATTCCGATATGGCACGGCGCGAGGACGAGTTCAAGAGTAGTTCCATATTTGGGAACCACTTTTTGGTGGAGACGCGGTTTGCCATGAAACTGATGGGGACATCAAGGTTGGACGGCCTTGCGCGTCGTGCCAGTAACGGTCTCGATGGGGCCATACCGGCGCTCGTTGCCGAGCTTGAGGCAGGCTCATGGCGCTCGGTCGCCGAGATCGCCGAATTCTACCCGGCAGCGGTGATCGACGGCATCAGGGTCCGAATCCCGCTCGACGGTGGCTATCGGGTCGATCTCCTCGCTGACTGCGAGGCGCAGATGGTTCTCATCGAATATGCGGGCGCGACTAGTGGGGCACGCACCGCCGGCAAAGCAGGGAGCAAGGTGACATGACGGTTCGACCTATTCGCACCGACGAGGACTACCAATCGGCATTGACGCGTGCCACTGCGTTGTTCGGGCATAAGAACTCGAAGGACCGAGACGAGCTCGAAGTCCTGCAGGCCGTGATCGAACGATGGGAGCGGTCCCGCCATCCCGTTGAGGCAGCCACGCCTGCGCAGGCGATCAAGTTTCGCATGGCGCAGACCGGACTGTCACAACGCGATCTGATCCCTTACCTTGGAAGTAAATCGCGAGTATCCGAGATACTTAACGGTCAGCGACAGCCCACGGTCGATCAGATAAGGGCACTTCACCAGCACCTGGGCATTCCAGTTACTTCGCTGATCGGCTCGTTCAAGCACGAGCCCATGGCAGGTACCTCGAGCACCTCGATAGCAGCGGAGGGAAGGCTCCGAGAGCTTGGCGTGATGAAAGCGAAAGAAAATCTCGCTGGCTTCTTATCGCGCTCGAAAGCTGCGGCTCCTGCGGTCGCCATGTTGCGCAAGACCAGAACTGAACGTACCAACGCCAAGACAGACTTGGCGGCGCTCGAAGCATGGTGTGCGGCCGTCTTGGCGCGTGCAGATAAGATTGTTATCAAGAAAACAAAGATCGCAGATCCTGAGAAAGCTGCACGCAAAATTGCGCAGATAAGCGTTTTGCCAGATTGGAATGATCAGATCGTGACGGCGCTACATCGTATAGGAATAGTCTTGGTTATATTGGAACACCTGCCAGGAACGTTTCTTGATGGCGCCGCCTTGTGCCGTAGTGATGGTGTTCCGGTGATAGCGCTGACCATTCGCTACGATCGTTTAGACAATTTCTGGTTTACGCTGTTGCATGAATTTGCCCACGTGGCTTGCCACTTGAACCCTGATCGACAGGTGATTCTGGACGACCTGGATGTGGCGAGTTCGGAAGCCATCGAAGCGGAGGCGGACTCCTTTGCAAGGAATGCTCTTATTCCTCATGCCATGTGGAAGCGCATCCACAAAGACAGCACCACAGAGGAGGTGCTGGAGGCCGCAAAAAAAGCTGGAGTGCATCCCGCAATTGCCGCCGGCCGTTGGCGTTTCGAGCATTCGGACTATCGTCGCTTTTCCAAGTTGATCGGTCGGGGCGAAGTGAAGACGGCTCTGATGCCGGCCTAGCCCGACATTCTCTGGCGCAACCACGACTGTTGGCGCGCTCCCTTGGGACGTCGGCTAAACGTAGGCGACAGGGCCGAGTTAAACGTTCGACCCGCCACGCAATGCGGCCGTCGAGCGATACGGCGGCGTACCGAGCCGGAATGGGTCAAGGACAATGGTCCCGTTCGCTAGCCCAGTTCGTGGATCGCTACAGTGGGGATGACCGACTTTGCAATCTCGCATAGGTGCTGATGATGCGTCAGGTAAATTACCTGGCCTACGCTGGCCATCTCGCCGAACAGACGGAAAACTTCCTCCGACCTGAGATGGTCGAAGGTTTCCATGATGTCGTCGGCGATGAAGGGAACAGAGGGCCTGAGCTTGGCAAACTCGTAATATCCGGCGAGCCGCAGAGCCAGGTAGAGCTGGAATCGCGCACCTTTCGACAGAGCGTCTGCGACCTTGGATTGGCCATCCCGCTGTGTCGCGATGAGAACTTCGCCGCCCTTTACAGGCTGGGTCGTCAAGCCTGTGTACTGGCCGCGCGTTATCAGCGCGAAGGCGTCAGACGCCTCGCTCATCATTCCAGAGCGGTGACGTTCGCGATAGACCCGAAGCGCGCTTGCCGCCGACATCACCCCAAGCTTCAACTCGATATAGCGGCCAGCCTTCTCCTCGATTTCGAGAAGGACGGTGCGGCGCTCGGCATCGATCCGGGCAACTGCGCTGTCGCCGCCGATCGCATCGATCTTGTCGGTCGCCCGGGTGCGGCGGACGAGCTGCTGTTCTAGTGCGTCATCGAGGTCGGCTAGGCGCCGCTCGACTTCGGCCTTTTCAATTGCGAGCCCATCGAGATCGAGGCCTTCCAGCAACGACTGCGCCTGGATGAAGTCGCTGAGAGCGAGCTCGCTCGTCAATCGTTCTTCAAGTGCGGCCATGGCACTCTGCACGCCGTTTCGCTCGCGAAGCTGTTCATCGCGCTCCATGACCTCCGGCAGAGTCTTCACCCCAAAGGCAGCGAGCACCTCCTGCTTGGTCGTCTCGTGTGCCGCGCCCTCGGCGTTCAGTGCCTCTCGAACGTCCTGCAATTTCTGAACATCAAGGAGGAGACTTGCCCTCGCCTCACGGGCGCGCTCGGCCCGCTCTAGACGCTCTGTCAGCCTGACACTCACCTGTTCTGGCGCCTCGTTGCTTGCAGGTTCGCCAGCCAGCGCACCAAGGCGGGCAACCTCGTCAGCAAATGCAGTCCTGTCCGCCTCCATCTTGCGGATGCGGATGCGCATGGCCTCACGATCCTGTAGGGCCTTTGACAGCTCAGACAACTGATCGAGCACGCTGCCAAGCCCGGTTCCGGCGATGCCATCTTCGAGCCAAGTGCCCTTCAGCGTTTCCTTGACCTCGGCTTGCCATGCGCCCTCTCGCCGCTCGGCAATTTCAACAGCGAGCCGCCTGGCGGCCAGCTCCTCTTCCTTCGCGGCGACGCTCCTCAGCGCTTCCGCTCGTTCCGCGTCGACTTTCGCCTGCCTATCCAGAAAGCGGTCGGCGGCGACCACCATTGCCTCCAGGGCCTCACCAGCTTCCGGCTGAATTCCAATGCTTTGAAGACCCGAGGCTATTCCGCGATGGATACGCTCTCCTTCGACTGTTGCGCGTTCAATCCTTGCGCGTGCGAGCAAGATCTCGTCCCAGGCGGCAAGCGCGTCAGCGCGCGCGGAAAGGCGCTCATCGAGAAGTCCGATCAGCAGGTCGAGCGACTGCGCCTGGCAATCCTTAAGCAAGGCACTAGCCATATGCTTGATTTCAGCGGTCGCCATTTCCGCGCGCTGGGCTACCACGACGAGTTGGCAGCTTACGCGCTCTATGGCCGCTTCGGTGTCGCCCACCTTTTGCTTGATTGCGCGCAGATCAGCGAGCTCGCCCGCATGGGCCAATCGAGCCGCGCCGACATGATCGTCCTTGATCAAAGCTGCGGCAAACACGTCTGCGGTTTCAGCCTTGAGGTCCGCCCGGTGATTTCGCCAGGTCTCGTCTCTCTCACGTCGTGTGGCTGCGGCTGTGTCATCGTCGGCGAGATCGGCCGAGGCGCAGACGGCAGCCAGGCGTGACGAAGTAGTTATTCGACTTTGTTCAAGCTCAGCCAGACGCTCGGAGAAGACAGCTTTGTCCCTTTGAAGGTCTGCGGCCAGTGTTTTCCAGGCAGCCATCTGCGTCGGTGGCGGAACCGATATTTTCGAAAGTGCGTCCGCATCTCCCGACCACGGTTGGAGCCGCCGCATCGCATCCGCAAGCTTTGTTTGCCGCTCGTCCTCGAACGCGCGCGCTTCTCTTATCTCGCGTCTGTAACTACTGGCTTTCGCCTCCGACACGGCTGCCATTAGCCTGGCTCTTGCGGGCTCGGGCACTCCCCTCTCCTCGCCAACGCGATCTCGCGCAGAGTTGAGCCCGTCGAGCGCGGTAGCGGCTTCGTCGCGGGCCATCCGCAGGCTCGTCGTGATGCCGGAGCGTTGCTCGACCATGGTGCGAAGCGTGCCGACCACAACGGCCGGCAGGATGAGCCCGGACGGATTCTGTTCGGCCGACCTTCCAAGCGCGGCGAGACAGTTCGCCGCGACCTGGTCGAGCATTTGGACTTCCATCTTGCGGGTCGGCAGATCCATTCCTGCCGCTACATAGCGCGTCTTGCGATCGGCAAGCCCGCGCACCTGTTCGGAGACCGCCAGGACAGCGTCGTCGATAACGGTTGCTTCTATCTTTGCCTTCGCCCGATCGATCTCATCGGCATTGGCTTGAAGGTGAGTTCTCAAGCGCGCGTCCTGATCGATCAATTCCGCGACGCTGCCACTCCAGGTCCTGGGAGGAGACGGCATGTCCGGCAGCTCGGCCAGCCTGCTTGCGTTGCGTTTTATTTCGGCCAGGAGCGGCGTGGCGCGCGCATATCGGTCGATAGTGGCCAGCCGCGCCGAAAACATCGCGCGTTCAGCCAGGCTACGATCATACTTATCCTGGGCTTCCCCCCGTTCCGCCTCGAGCGTCTCGAATGTCGAGGCTAGCGTGTCGATCGCCTCCTTGCGCGACTTGAGCTCCGCAAACCGCTTCTTCAGCAGCGCGATTTCGGTGCTCTGGGCCTGTTTTCGGTGAAGTCCATCTGCCTCCGTCTCCAGTGCGGCCAAAACATCGCTCGCATGACCAAGCCCGGCGCTGGCGGTGAAAAGGAGCTTGCCGAGATCACCACGCGATTCAAGAATCGCCTTGCCCCCTGCTTCCAGCGTCTCGTCATCCAGTGAGAACATGCTGCTGTAGGCATCGCGGGACAATCCGGCGAGGTGAGCCGAAATGGCAATCTCGCTCAGTGGCCGACCTTCGGCATCGTGCAGCGAGTTGCTGCGACTCTTGGTGCGTGAAACGGCAAGCGTCTGCACCTCAAATTCGAGCAGCCCGCCGATGCGCATGGAGCTATATTCGTGCAGGAAATTGTAGCGACTGCGCTCTTCGATGCCGAAGAGCAGGTCGAGATAGGCAGAAAGCGCGGTCGATTTGCCGGCTTCGTTCAAGCCAAACACTATGTGCAGATCAGGCCCTGAACTCGGCTTGGGTCCGAAGTCAATCGCCTTGTCGGTGAACTTGCCGTAACGGGTGAGATCGAGCCGCCGCAATCTCATCGCGTGCCGCCTGCCTTAAGGCGAGCCGTGACCAGGTCGACGCCACGTGCAAGCACGTCATCGAGGAATGCTTCCAACGCCGCCTCGTCCTTTCCTGCGAAGTCTCGCGCATCCGTCGGCAGGTCCGCGATGGTCTTCAACACCAATTCCCTAGCCTCCGAACGGAATGCGTCCGACGTTGCGTTAGCGCGCATTGACTCGGCTAGCTCCAGGGTCGGATCCGCGACGTCTTCGGACTTCCCAGTTCCGGGAGCAGAAAGATTGAGTTCGACCTTCTCCACCCAGGTGTTGCCCACCTGCTCTGCCGCCTGTTCGGCCTCGGCAAGCACCAAATCCTTATCGCGGATCATCGTCCATGACAGCCCGGAAGCGCCGACCAGGCCGAGGCGGGCGATGAGGTATTGCGATCTGGCGGCAATCCGGGATTGTTCAAGCGCAGACCGGATGCGGCCGACGGCCTCGGGCAGTTCGGATGTTCCTGCCAGGTCGACACTCACGCGCTCGAACTGCGCAACGCTGGTCAGCTTCTCCTCAATGTCGACAGACCGATCGTCGTTTATGGTCGCCAGGGTGACCGATTTCTCACCAGCCTCATTGATGTCTCTGCCCTGAGGGATTCCAGGCATCACGAGCGTGCTTGCGCCGGGATAGACCTTGCGAACGTGAATATGGCCAAGGGCCCAATATTCGAAGCCGTGACCTTGCAAGTCGGCGACGCTGCAAGGCGCATAGACGTCGTGGCCGGGCGAGCCGGCCAAGCTGGTGTGCATGATGCCGATGTTCGCGGCGCCCTCTCGGGGGCCGGCATATTTGGGCAGCAGGCTTTCGGCCGCCTTGGGGCTGGCGAAGCTCAGTCCGTGAAGCACGACGTCCAGCCCGGCGCCCGACTGGATCACGGACTGCGTGCGGCCACTGAAAATCGTCACGGTGTCCGGCAGGACGAGCTGTTTAGAGATTCGAGACATGGCGTCGTGGTTGCCGCGGATCATGTAGACCCTGACACCGGCCTGGTGCAGACGCATCATTTGCAAGGCCAGGAAGCGCGCCGTCTTCATCGATGTCTGATCGCCATCGTAAAGATCGCCCGCAATGACAAGCGCATCGACCCGCTCCGCAAGACACAGGTCCACGATCGAGATGAAAGCCTGGCGGCTGGCATCTCCCACCAGTTCGGCGAGTTCGGGATTGCGCAACGCGAGTGTGCGCAGCGGTGAATCGAGATGGGTGTCGGCTGTATGAACAAATCGAAATGCCATCTGGCGCGCTCTCCCGGCCCGAACAGACGTTCAGGCAACATTCGCCCAAAACGTCGCAGCGAGCGGCGAAGGCGTCCCATCCCGGTTAGCAAAGTGCGCCGGCGTTCGGCAACAGTATCTGTGAGTTGAGGCCTCGAAGTCAGGATAGGGTGTCTGCGACCTTCTTGTGAGGGAGCATTAACAGGCCTGACCTCCCTGTTGCGAGCCTCAACTATCGCGTGGATAAGCGAAAGTTTTGTATTCATCCGTCAGCCAAGAGCCTTTTATTCCGCAAGAAATTGCTTAATCTCCACGCGGGGGGTATGGGGTCAATGCAATCTGCAGATAGTTCAGAGTTAGTAACAAATGATAGTGTTGCCGGTAGGCCACCTGGCTCGACCATAGTTGCCGACGTCGCGTCCAGCTTCACTTATGCATCCTATCAGAATGCGATCCCGGTTATCCGATCCATCCGGCTCGATAACGACACCACCCGCAGTTTTGAGAATTGCCGGCTGGAGCTTACGTCGTCACCGTCGTTCCTGCGGCCGAAGACCTGGACGGTAGACCGCCTCATCCCAGGCGACCGGCTCCAGCTGAGTGACCGCAAGGTAGAGCTTGACGCTGGATATCTCGCCGGCCTGAACGAGGCTGAGCGAGGTGAGATTACCTTGCGCCTGTCTGCGGCCGGTGAGATCCTGGACGAAAAGCGAGTGACGGTGAGGCTGCTTGCGCGCGACGAGTGGGGTGGCGTCGCGGACATGGCGCAACTGCTTCCGGCGTTCGTGATGCCCAATGATCCCGGCGTTGCGCCGATCCTTAAGGCAGCGGCCGAACGGCTTGCCGCGCACGGGCATCCGAGTGGCCTCGACGGCTATCAATCGCAAAGCCCGCAACGGGCATACATGCTGGCTGCCGCAATTTATTCGGCGATGACCGGCATGGGGCTGCACTATGCCGAGCCTCCCGCAAGCTTCGAGAGCCGTGGCCAGAAGGTCAGGCGCCCCACGACGATTGCCGAGGAGCGCCTCGCGACCTGCCTGGATACCTCGCTTCTCTTCGCGGCGGCCTTGGAGGCAGCCGGTCTCCATCCCGCCGTCCTGATGTTTGATGGACATGCGGCTGCGGGGGTCTGGCTGGCCAAGTGCACTTTTGCCAATGCGGTTGAGCAGGATCAGATGGAGGTCCGCAAGGCGCTGGCCTCGCGCGAATTCATTGCATTTGAGACCACAGGCGTCACGCACCGGCCTGCGCTGACGCTAGAAGCCGCGCAGAATGCGCTCAGTGTCCGGCTTGCGGAGGAGCAGGCACATGCCTTCGTCGCAGCCATAGACGTGCGGCGATCACGCAGCGGCGGCATCACGCCGCTCGCCTCGCACGAGCCGGTCCGACGCAAAGTCGCCGACGAAGAGTCGGCAACTGCGGTTGCGGCTCTGCCGCTTCCGGCGGCGCCAGCAATCGGGGAGATGCCGGCTGAGGCCGTTGAGATCAAGCCCACCACAGCGGCAGGGCGCATCGACCGCTGGCAAAAGAAGCTGCTCGACCTGACGCTCAGGAACCGGCTGCTTAATTTCCCCGATTCGAAGAAGACAATTCCCTTCCTGTGCACCGACGTCGCCTATCTGGAAGACAGGTTGGCGAACGGGGCCGCGGTCCGTCTTATTTCGCTGCCAGAGCAAAACCCTTTGGGAGAACGCGATGCGGAGCTTTATCGGGATGTCCACGGTCGCGATCTGCAACGCGGGTTCGCGGCTGAAGCGCTGCTCAGGGATGAGCTCGCCTCCACCTTGGATGTTCGCCAGCTTGAAGCGAGGCTGATCGACCTCTACCGGCAAGTTCGCAACGACTTCGCTGAGGGCGGAGCAAATACGCTGTTCCTCGCCGTCGGGTTCCTCCGCTGGAAGAAGAAACCGGAGGATGAGCGCAGCTACCGGGCGCCGCTGCTGCTAGTGCCGGTCCGGCTTGAGCGGCGCAGCGCAAGCTCGCGCTTCACGATCCGCTTCCATGAGGACGAGCCACACTTCAATGCCACACTCCTTCAGTTCCTGGAGCGGGATTTCGAACTTCGTCTTCCTCAATTTGCCGGTGACTTGCCGCTCGACGACAGCGGGATCGACGTGCAGCGGATCCTTTCCTCGATGCGACAGGCGGTGCGCGATGTTCCTGGCATGGAGGTGATCGACGAGACCGCGCTGTCGACATTTTCCTTCGCCAAGTTCCTGATGTGGAAGGATCTTGTCGAACGCACCGACGCGCTTCGTCAAAACAGGGTCGTTCGTCACCTCATCGATACCCCCCAGCAGGCGTTCGAGAGCTCAGGCGGACAGTCGGCCTTTCGCGATGAGGCAGAGCTCGATCATGCGTACGAACCTTCAAGCATCATAAGCCTGCTTCCCCTGGATTCCTCGCAAACATCGGCAAGCATGGCAGCGGCCGAGGGACGTGACTTCGTCATCGTCGGGCCGCCCGGGACCGGAAAGAGCCAGACGATCGCCAACATGATCGCCAACTGCCTTGGGGTCGGCAAAACAATCCTGTTCGTGGCCGAAAAGACTGCCGCGCTCGATGTAGTCTACCGCCGGCTGCGCGAACACGGACTTGGAAATCACTGTATTGAGCTGCATTCGAATAAGGCCGATCGCAGGCATTTTCTCGCCCAGTTGAAGGCATCATGGGAGAATGGTGGCCGGGCGGACGCCTCACAGTGGATTGCAATCAATGAGCGGCTTCGCTCGCGCCGGGACGAGTTGAACGCCTATGTCGCGGCGCTTCACAAGCGCTACCAGAACGGTTGGACGCCCTATCTGGCATTGGGTATTGCACTCAAATCGAACGATCATCCGGCACCGGCGTTCACGTGGCAGAAGCCGGACTCGCATGACGCACAAACGCTGCTGGCCCTGGAGGATCTGGCCGCGCAGGTCGGCCTGGTCTTCGCGTCGGTTGAACGTCGGCCGGAGTTGGACCTGATCGATGTTGCAGAATGGAGCAGCGATTGGCAACTGAGGTTGCTTGCTGCAGCGACGTCTCTGCACTCCGCCATCGGCCAGTTGACTGCATCCATACGGGACTATCAGTCCTGTCTAGGTCTTGCCCCCAGTGAGCCATTGTCGCGTGCCGAAATCCAGTCGCTCGTGGGGTTGGCGCAGATCATGGTCCAGGCCCGCAGTCGCGATATCTCGATAGCATATGACCGGGATTTCTCGACCTTCGCGGATGCGGTCACCGCCCTGGAGCGCTCGATCGAGGGATATCGAGAGACCGAGCGTAAGCTCTCCGCCACCTATGAGATTGCGACTGTCCGTGACCTCGATCTGGATGTCATGGATCGCCAATGGCGTGATGCTGAAGCGTCGTTCTGGCCAAGATCAGCGATCAGCAAAAGCAAGATCCAGAAACTGCTTCAAAGCCGAGCACAACGTGGCACCGCCGACCCCGGCAAGGAACTTCAGCTGCTCCGTCGGATGAGAGAGTTTCTGGCTGCGGTCGACCAAAGCCCGTTGACAGGCAAGCCACTGCCGATCGAAGGTCTGGCAACGGACGTAAGGGCCATCGCCGGCACCCTCGATCTTGCTCGACGGCTTCGCGTATCACTTCGCATTCCTGGCCGCAACCCGGACGAATTTCGGGCCGTCGTCCGTTCTGTCGCGCCAAGTCTGCGCGGCACTCTTAAAAACGACCAGCTGCGCGAGGCCGGCGATCAGCTGCTGGTGGCCGTCAAGGAACTTGAGGCCGCGCGCCTGACATTCGGCGAGGTTTCGGCACGGGAGGTTGCGGATACTTCGGACGGTCCGGGCCTTGAAGCGCTTAGAGCAAAGCTGATTGCGCTAGCGGATGCTCGAAACCTGTTTCGCGATTGGGCAGCCTGGTGCCAGGTGAAAAGACGTGCGATCCAACACCATCTTGCGCCTCTTGTTGGGCAAATCGAGACGGGAACAATAGCCCCCGAACAAGCACGGTCGGCCTTTCGTGCGGGTTATGCCAGATGGTGGTTGCCGAAGGTTCTCGACGGCGATCCCGTCTTGCGAAGCTTCCGCAGGTTCCAGCACGAGAACGCCATTACGGAATTTCGCGAGATCGACGACCTGGTGCGCACTCATGCGACCCAGCGGGTCGTCAGCGCGCTTGCCCATGGACTTGCGCCGGTACAGAGCGCCTCACGCAACTCCGAACTCGGCTTGCTGCGACATCAAATGGAGCTTCAGCGACCGAGCCAGTCCATCCGCGACATGATCGGCAAGATGCCGCAGAGTTTTGCCAAGCTTGCCCCGTGCATGCTGATGTCACCACTTTCCATTGCGCAATACCTTCCCCCGAACCAGGCTTTGTTCGACGTGGTGATTTTCGACGAGGCCTCGCAGATCACCACCTGGGATGCAGTCGGCGCCATAGCCAGAGCGCGGCAGACAATCATCGTGGGTGATCCCAAGCAACTGCCGCCGACCAACTTCTTCGGCCGCAACGAGGACGAAGAGGAGATTGCGGATCACGAGAAGGACCTGGAGAGCATTCTCGATGAAGCAAGGGCGTCCGGGATCCCGGTGCGCGACCTCAGATGGCACTACCGTAGCCGAAGTGAATCGCTGATCGCGTTCTCCAACTATCACTACTACCACAACCGCCTGGTCACGTTCCCCTCGCCGGCTGTCGATGACCGCGCGGTTCGCCTGCACCGGGTTCCTGATGGCGTCTATGACCGTGGCAAGAGCCGCACCAACAAGGTCGAGGCCATGGCGGTCGTGCGCGAGGCAGTCACCCGGATGATGGGCTGGCTGGCCCTGCCGGAGAACGGTCGCCCGACTTTGGGCGTGATCACCTTCAATGCGCAACAGCAGTCACTGATCCTGGACCTGCTCGATGCCGCACGCCGAGACCATCCGGAACTCGAATGGTTTTTTGCCGAAGACCGGGGCGAGCCGACGATCGTGAAGAACCTGGAGAACGTCCAGGGCGACGAGAGAGACGTTTTTCTGTTCTCGATCACATTCTACAAGGATGCCTCCGGGAGGCCGCCAGCAATGGACTTTGGGGCGTTGAACCGAGACGGTGGCGAGCGCCGCCTCAACGTCGCGGTAACACGCGCCCGCCAGGAACTGATCGTCTTCTCCGGTTTCACGGCGGACCAGATTGATCCATCGCGAAGCAAGGCGATCGCAGTCCAGCATCTGAAGACCTTCCTCGACTATGCCGAACGCGGCCCAATTGCATTGCCCGCCCAGGATCTTGGATCGGTGGGCGGCTTCGATTCCCCGTTCGAGGAAGCAGTCGCCGATCATCTTGAGCAGCGCGGCTGGACAGTCGTTCCGCAAGTCGGGATTTCCGACTTCCGGATTGATCTGGGAATTCGCCACCCGGATCTGACTGGGGCCTACCTCGCGGGCGTCGAGTGCGATGGAGCGACCTACCACCGATCGGCGACGGCAAGGGATCGCGACAAGGTTCGCGAGCAGGTTCTGACCGGGCTCGGCTGGACCATCCTTCGTGTCTGGTCGACGGATTGGTGGTTTGACTCAAAGAGCTGCGCGGATCGCCTTCACGCAAGCCTGGAGACCCTGCTTGAGGAAAGCCGGGCGCGTCATTCAAGCGAGCAGACGGGGGAGGTGACAACGCGTTGGGCAATGGGTCAGCAGGTCGAGCCGACAGGCGAACCGGAGGCGCAGACGCCCGCCCCAATCGAGGAGCCCCTGCCCCTCCCGACCAGGTCCGAGGTTGAGCTGGTTTCTGCAAGTGTTGCAACAGCACCCGAGCCCTCGGGTTTTGCAGCATTTTCAACAAAGGTCGGCGAGCCAACCCAAAACCAGGGCGAGCAAAGCCGTTATCGTGTGACGGATCTAACCGACTTTCGGCCGGACCCCGAGCAATTCTTCGAGTTTAGCTACGGCACCACGCTGCGCGGGATGATCGAAGCCGTCGTTGACATGGAGAGCCCATTGCGCTCCGACGTTCTCGCCCAGCGCATTGCACGGGTTCACGGTTGGCTGCGCACGGGCGGCCGCATCCGCGAGAGGATCGACTTGCACCTGCGAGATCTGGATCGCACGCAGGAATCCAGCGGCGAATTCATTTGGAAAAAGGGCGGGCTCTCGGATCTCCTTTCCTATCGTCAGCCGGTCAACGAGGAAGCGCGACGTTCAATTGCCGACATACCGTTGGCCGAGCTTGCCTCGGCCGTGATCGACAATCCCGGACTTCTCGACATGCCCGATCCTGCACGCGACATGGCCCATCTTCTTGGAGTTGAGCGCCTTGCCGCGGTATCGCGCGCGCGGCTGGACGAGGCGATCGCCAGGGCGAGACAGCTCTTAATCCAGATCGAATAGCGATCAGCAAAACGTTGTTATCATCGAATCGCGCTCTGAAAGCGCCCACGCGAAGTTCGGCACTGACCGGCCAGCGAGAGCTAGAGCAGGCACCGGTGTTTCAAATATTGGAAAAGCGTTTGGGGATTCTGCTATGGCGGTAAATATCGCGGACCTGTCTCTGGATGAGGTTGTTCAACATCTGGCGACAGGCGATGTTCTGCATGTACCTGGCGGCACCGAATTTTCACTTCCCCTGGAAGACAGTCGCATCTTGCTTGCCTTCTACAACCAGAATCGGCAGGCCTATTGGAACCCCGACAAGGACACCAATATCTTGGACGGCGAGATTGATCGCCTATTGGACGCGTTGGACAAACCCTCCAAGGTGACCGCTCCGGCGACACGGCCGGCTAGCCAACGACAACGCTGGCAGTTGGTAACGATTACGGCGCATCGTTTCCGCGGACTTCACCGCCATTGCGATGACAACGGGGCGGACCCGAAGCTCTTCACGCTTGATCTTTCCCGGCATGCCACACTCTTTCGCGGTTTCAACGGCGCGGGCAAAACTTCGCTGATCAGCGCCGTTTGCTGGTGCTTGACGGGTTATGGGCATCGCTCTCAGGGCCTTCCCTCTCCCTTGCACACGCCCATCACGGTTCAGATCGCCAGCGATGAGGACAGCGCCGCCCCCAACCCCTCGTTCGAGCTGCCGCCGATTGTGCCGATTCCCACGGAAAAGGAGCTGCTGGCTGTCGGCGGACAGCCGCAGGTGGATACGTGGGTGCGCCTGAAGTTCCGATCGTTGGTCGACGGAACCGAAGTCGAGGTCGAACGCCGCCTCGAGCGAGACGGCAAGAAGGCCTTCAGTGCGACCGCCAGTGGGCTGGACAAGCTCGGATTGTCGGAGCTGGCGCTCCAGGTCGGCACGTTGATGCCCGGGATAGCCGCGGCGACCCGTTTCGATGACAAGACGACGCTGTCGCAAGCGGTGTCGGCCCTGACCGGGTTGCGGCCATTGGCCCATTTTGGAATCCGAAGCGGTCGCCTCCACGAGCGTTTGACAGGGAAATATCCCAAGCAAGCCACCGAGGATAAAGAGCGGTGCGAGGGCGACGCCGCCAAGCAGGTGACCACGCTGACGGATCTTCTCAAGGATGGCGAGGGACTGCCGGACCTGAACTGCGTCGCCGCCCCCAAAGATACCGCTCCGGATGAGTGGAAGGACGGTCTCAAGCGAGCCGAGGAAATTCTGAAGGCGGCCGAGGATCAGGCTGCTGCAGATGCCCGATTGATTCTTCGAACCCTGCCGCCACTCACGAATGATAACGAGATCAAGCGCTTTGACGGAGCTATCAAGGCGGCGGAGAATTGCTTCAGCAACGCCGCGCTCAAGGGCCTGCCCTCGATGCAGCTCGCGCAGAGGCTTGGCGAACTGAGCGAGGAGGATCTGAGGGACGCCGAGACCGTACTACTGGACATCGAACGCGAGGCGGCGGCTCTCGTGGCGCAGCTTTCACACGCGGATCGCGCCGATCGGGTTCGCCTCTATGGCCTTGTGGCGAGGTGGCACGATGCGGCTCATCCGGGGCGTGCATTCGTCACCTGCCCCGTTTGCGAGCGCGGCCTCCTGCAGCCCGACGCGATTCCCACCGACGCCCTGCTAGACAAGTCGGTGGCACAGGCGTTGGAGGACGCGCGCAAGGCCGACGCCGCGATGTTGAAGACAGCGGCAGAGTGGGAGCGCGACACGAAGCAGGGTCTACGCGATCGCCTACCCGAGAAGCTGCGCCGGTTCGTCGACGACGACGTCCCTGATGATCTGGCCTCAGTATACGGCGCAGCCCTGTCGAAGGAGGTCTTCCAGCTTGCCGATTTTCCGCAGCCTCTGAAGCCAATGGCAATAGCCGTCGCTGCCCTTTGCGCTGCGGCCTGGAAGGACGCCCCCGAGCGCGAGCCGCTGCCAGGCGTCGATCTGCCGTCCGAGATTCCCGACAATGAGAACCTGCGCGCCGCGATGCGCAGCGTGCGACGGGCAATGGCACTTTCCCGCTATCGCATCGCGCGTGCCGAGTTCGCGCAAGGCGCTGTCCTCAAAGTGGTGCGGACCGAAGCGGATGAAACGGCGCTTGCAGCCAACGAGCGGACCATCCGCGGGCAATTGGGTATCCTGAAGGCTTACCTCGATGCGGCCACCGATTTCGCCGGCATTCGCCGCCAGTTAGGCCAGATCAAGGATACTTGCGAGAGGTGGGCCAAGGCTCGGGCGCGGATCGAGAAGCTAACGCGAGCGGCCAAAGCGGTCGAGCCGTTCAAGAGTTTCCCGGAACTCGTACATAATCAGGTCGCCGGCCTGATCACAGATCTTCAGGAGAAGGCGACCTCTTGGTCCCAACGTATGTACAGGGCCCATTTCGTCCAGGCGCCGGAATATGCGGGATTGGATGCCGCCAAGAGCGACGGCTTCACGTTCCTCGCGGCCCATGGCAAGCACCTGGTCGAGGCTCATTATGTGATGAACGCCTCGGCCCTGCGGGCCTTCCTCTCCGCCTTCGTGCTGGCGCTCTGGCAGCAGGTCTGGTCCCGGTCGGGCGGCATTTCCCCCATGCTCATGGACGACCCGCAGGATCTGCTCGATCCCGGGAACGTCGCCAATCTTGCCGCCACAGTGCCAGCGATGATCGCTGAGGGAATAAATCCGATCATCGTCAGCAATGATTTCGGATTTATTCCCACAATCGAGGCATTTGTGGCCGCCGACAAGCGCGTGGTGGGGCAGGCTCGGACTGAAACCTGGGAATTCTCCGCTATCTCAACCTCGAAGTGCACGGTGAGCCTTGCCCCGGTGGCCGACGAGGTCCGTGTTCGGTGCGAGCACTGGCAAAAGACGGACCCGAACAACACCGGGCTGGCCCGCGAATTCGTCTATCCTGTTCGCGTGCGTATCGAGATCAAGCTGTGGGATCTGCTTGCATCGGATCCAGCTGTTCTGCATGACCCGACAATGGGCGATCTGCTCGGTAAGATAGCTAACGCTCGCAACCGCGGCGAACCACCGTTCAACGAAGAACCGTTCCGCCGGCTGCTTGATCTGCCATCACTCAAACCAGGTGCCTCTTTTAGAGAGGTCATCAACAAGGGGCACCACGGGCGGGCCGATCAGATCACGCCAGTCGAGGCTGAGATCGTCAAGCAGGGGTACGAGGACGTCTTCTCGGCAATCGACGCATGCTGGCTCGCCTATGCAAGGTTCATGGGCAGGTTGCCGCCAGAGGAGGCTGTGGCGGAAGCCCAGAAAGCTACTCCGGATATTAAGCTCGTCGCGCTGCGCAGCACGCCAATCTCTGTCGTCGGCCGATTGGCCGCCCGCGCGGCCGGTGCCCCGCTCACGACAATCGACCAGGCGATGGAGCGATTAGACCTGGCGTCACTCGGTGACGTGTCGCTATTCACCCTGAGGGCTCCGACGCTGGGCCTGGTCGCCTTCCCGGGCCAGACCCTCATCGTATCTGCAACGACCGAGGTGAAGAATGGTGACTTCGCGGTCGTTCGCACCCCCGGCAAGACGTACGCGAGGAGAATCGGGCTCGACAAATCGGATCGCTCGCGAATCGCGCTGGAGACTATGCCATCGACAAACCCGCGCTCCCCGCCGACTCACTTCATTCAGCGCAGCAGCGCACACCTGAGCAAAGTAATCGGCGTGCTGTTCGATGAAACCACGCTTGCGAAGTCACAGGACGAGGCCGTCGAGGCCGATCGCTCGCCGATTCTTGAGCAGGTAGTCGCTGCTGCAGGCGTTGTGGGCGATAGCGCTTTTCCCGTCGCGCTGGACGCGGGTTATGTCCTCCTAGGAGCCGCTCCGGACCTGGCGCTACTCGACGGGCGCATCTTGGCAGTCGTTACCAGAGCTGACGAGTTTTCGACCGAGCACTTTGCCTATCTCAAGCGGCTCGGAAAGGTGATGCCCGGTTCGCAGACGATCTATTATCTTGAGAATGTTGGTCAGGCTGGTGAGGGGGAATTCGTGCAGTTTCCGGTCAGTGGAGTATCGCCGAGCGCCGGTGTTCCGGTTGTCGAACAGACCTGGAAGGTTCTCGGGACTCTTTTTTAGTTATACGCCGCCGACGCGCCGAAACGTCTGGGCACTTGCCATGCGTTGAAATGTGCATATATTGTGCGTATGAAGGCCGGAGATTTGTCATGACCCACGCACAGCTCGCACAATCGAAAGTGGTCTCAGGCTTTGTCGACAGCCTGCAGGAGCCGCGCACGCCCTATATCTCGCCGAAGCGCCTGTCGCAGGCGCTTGGCGTGAAGGTGGCCAACCTGGCCCAATTGATCGGTGTCCACCGCAACACGCTCCGTAACCCGTCATCGGAGCGCCTGCAGGGCCGGATGCGCGAGATGGTCAAGGTGATCTTGGCCGCGACGGAACTCACCGGCGATGTCAACAAGGCGATCTTTTGGTACCGCAATGAACCGATCGCCGACTATGGCCATCGTACCGCAGCCGAGCTCGTCGCCGACGGCCAGGTCGAGGCAGTCCTGGCCTTTATCCGGGATCTCGAGAATGGGGCGCGCGGGTGAGGATCACCCGCATCGGTCCAGACGAAATCTTCCATCGCTATCTGACTCCCAAATGGGCTTTCCTGCCCATCAGCGGTGCAGGCGCGGCGATGGACGGCGGTCGTTTCAACCGGCCGGGCATCGAAGCACTTTATCTGTCGCGTGCGACCCAGACGGCGCTTGATGAATACAAGCAGGGCGCCAGCATCGTCCCGCCGGCAACGCTTGCCGCCTACAAGATCACGCTCGGCCAGGTGGCCGACCTTTCGGAGGGATTCGACCCGGACATCTGGGACGGCGCTTGGCAGGCATGGGATTGTGCCTGGCGCCAGGTCGCTCGCATATACAAGAAGATCCCGCCATCGTGGAAGCTCGCGAACCTGGTCATCACGGCCGGGCTTCGCGGCATCCTGTTCCCGTCGCTGCGCCACGCCGGCGGCACCAATCTGGTGGTCTTTCCGGCCAATCTTGTCGACGGCGACCATGTCGCGGTTCACGATCCCGATCAACGGTTGCCGCACGACCAGTCGTCCTGGTCCTGAGTTAGACTGTCTCTGGGATCGCAACGCGACGACGCCCCCAGTCATGGCGCTTGGTCCCCAACGACATCGTCCTCGCCGTCGCACTCCCCGCTCGCCAGCCCGGCTGGAATATCGCCGGCCAGCAGCTTCTCCTTCGACAGCAGCCCTGCGTCCTCGAGCGCCTCGAAATCGGGTAGCTGGCGCAGCGTGTCGAGCCCGAACTGCGACAGAAAAGTCTTCGTCGTCACATAAGTATAGGGCGCGCCAGGTTGCGGCGAGCGCGGACCCGAAGCGATAAGATCCTGCGCGCGCAGCATGCCGATCAGGTCACGCGACACCTCCTTGCCGAAAAAGCTGGAGAGCTCGCCACGGGTGATCGGCTGGAAGTAGGCAATGCACATCAAGACAAGCGCCTCCGCCTGCGACAATTCTTTTGCGCCCTCGCCCGCTGCCGTGCCGAAGGCTGCGTGAATGGCATCGCCAAAAACCTTTCTGGTCCGGTGCTGCCAGCCGCCGGCGACCGAGACCAGCTCATAGGGGCGGCCGGCGAGCTCGGCGCGGATGTCGTCGATGATCAGCTCAAGATTGCAGTTCTTGCCGACGACCCGCGCCAGCACCTCGCGCGGCACTGGTTCGCTGGCCGCAAAGACAACCGCTTCGACGCGGCCCATCCACTCGCGCCAGCGCAGTTCCGGCGGCAGATGTTCGAGCTCGGTATCGAGCAAGGCCGGCTGTTGGTTCGGCTTGCGGCGGGTGGACGCTTCGCTCATCC
Organism: Mesorhizobium sp. M0633; assembly: GCF_040320645.1. Classification (NCBI taxonomy): domain Bacteria; kingdom Pseudomonadati; phylum Pseudomonadota; class Alphaproteobacteria; order Hyphomicrobiales; family Phyllobacteriaceae; genus Mesorhizobium; species Mesorhizobium sp. M0633. Next base: position 6,623 of record NZ_JAMYQC010000050.1, on the reverse strand, counting down.
CTACAGCCCAAACAGACGAAAGGTGGTGCGGCCGGAAAGCTCGCGCACGGCCTCGAGCTGTTGCAGCCGGTCGAACAGGCGCCGCGCCGCAAACCGCGACAGGCTTTTGGTCGTCAGCGATCCGGAGAGGGCGTCGTCGTCGAGCAGTCTTTGGATCACATCGCCCGCCCCCTTTGCCCTGAGCTTCGGTGCGACGGCGATGAGCCGCTCCGCGCGCCGCGACAGCTCGGCGGCCAACCGGCAGGCGTCAGCCGCCGCTTGCGCCAGCGCCAGGCACACTGCCCGCTCAAACCCTTTTTCGCCTGGCCGGATCCGCTTGCCGCCGCCAGACTTGGACCGAAACGCCGGGCCAAAAGCGTGTGCCATCAGCAGCGGCAGCGGGCGCGGCCAGCGCAGGTTTTGCGCCAGCACCAGGTCGGCGAGCCACCAGGCAAAAAGCTCGGAGTCGGACTGCATGGCGACGACGTGGGCGGCGATTGCCGCCGCGGCGAACGGCGCCGGCCGCCCCGAGCGCGCCAGGTCGTCGATGTGTTCACAAACCGCGGCCAGCGCCTCAACGTCCCAATGGAGACCCATCTGGTCGACGATTTTTTCGAGCTGATCGGCGCTGGCAGCGGGCGGCTGCCCGGCCAACTGCCGCCAGGCGCCAAAGGTGGCGCCGGCGGGGCCCGGATCGGCTCCGGCCTCGCGCAGATGCCATGCGTCGCGCAAGGCGGCCTCGTCCTCCGAGCGCCCGGCCAGCCGCATGCTGGCGGCAGCGCATTTCAGCGCCAGCCGCTGGCGCCAGGCGCCGGCCCAGCCGGCTTGCGTGCGCGCGAGCGTCTCGAGCGCGCTCAAGGCGGCGCCGGCACAGAAGGCGGCGCCGGCGTCGGTGACGACAGCGCCGTTGGCCAGCGCCCAGGCCGGGACGACCGGCTCGAGAACGGGAATGGCGGCGGCGGGGTCGAGGCGAATCATGATTGTGGAGGGTAAAGCAGCCGTGCGCTTTTTGCGACAAACTTTGCACCAAAACGCACAGGCTGTCGTGCGCACATAACGAACGATAATGTTGCCTTATCATTCGTTGTTTACGAGGCTGGGGGACCATGGTAGAATACGCCTGAAAGGTAGACTTTTGGAGTCTTTCGTGTCCCTGAACATCAAAAATCCAGCCACCGTTGCTCTCGCCGATGAACTCGCACGCCGCCAGGGTATCAGCAAGACAGCAGCCATTCATCAGGCCCTGAGCGAGCGCTTGCATCGCCTGGGCTTTGGAGAGACCGCTCAGGAGCGTCTGCTGGCAGAATTGCGCGCCATCCGAGAAAGAGTGGCACGATTGCCTGAACTGGATGGTCGCAGCGACGAGGAGATCATCGGGTATGACGAGCATGGAATCCCGAACTGATGGTGATCGACACCTCCGCCATCGTCGCGATCCTGCGCAACGAACCAGAAGCCTTGAGGCTTGAGAAGGCGCTCGTCACCAACCAAATCCGCCTGGTCCCTGCAACCTGCGTGCTCGAGGCGCGCATGGTGCTGGTCAGCCGGCGCGGTGAGCATGCGTTGGCCGAGATCGATCTGTGGCTCCGCAAGATCGAGGCCGACATCATCGCCGTGGATGCCGATCTCGTCGATGTGGCAACGCAGGCTTGGCTCACCTACGGCAAAGGCCGCCACCCGGCCGCCCTGAATTTTGCCGATTGCCTTTCCTACGCGTTGGCCAAACGGGCGGATGAGCCCTTGCTCTTTATCGGCAATGACTTTTCCCAGACGGATATCGAGGCAGCATAACGATGGCTGGCGACGGTGCGGGATCAACTGCAGCGCCCCGAGGGGACGATCTTCCCGACATCATCGATGTCGTGATGGAAATGGGACAGCATCCACAGGAGGGCGAAAAATCCCCCTCCCCTCCCCTGCCGCCTATGCACTCACGGGGACATGGTAGCCTTCCCGGCCATCTGGAAGAGCTTGCCGGCCACGCCCGCGACTATGTCAAGGCGGCCAGCTCGGCCAATACACGGCGCGCCTACGCCGCCGACTGGAAGCATTTTTGCGCCTGGGCGCGCCGGCAGGGTCTGGAAGTGCTCCCACCTGATCCGCAGACCCTCGGGCTCTACATCACCGCCTGCGCGTCCGGAAAGGTAACAGGGGAGAAAAAACCAAACTCTGTGGCGACGATCGAGCGTCGCCTTTCGTCACTGTCCTGGAACTTTTCGCAGCGAGGCGAACCGCTGGACCGCAAGGACCGCCACATCGCAACGGTCATGGCCGGCATCCGCAACACCCACGCCTCCCCTCCCCGGCAGAAGGAAGCGATCCTGCCCGAGGATCTGATCGCCATGCTCGAGACCCTCGACCGCGGCACGCTGCGTGGTCTGCGCGACCGCGCCATGCTGCTTCTGGGTTTTGCCGGTGGGCTGCGGCGCTCGGAAATCGTCGGGCTCGACATTGGTCGCGACCAGACCGAGGATTCTTCGGGCTGGATTGAGTTTTTTCCTGACAAGGGCGTGCTGGTGACCCTGCGCGGCAAAACCGGTTGGCGCGAGGTCGAGGTCGGCCGCGGCTCCTCCGACGCCACCTGCCCGGTGGCCGCTCTGCAGACGTGGCTAAGACTGGCGCACATTGCGCACGGACCTCTGTTCCGGCGCGTTGCTGGTCAAGGCAGAGCGGTCGGTGTCCATCGCTTGAACGACCAGGAGGTCGCACGCTTGGTCAAGCGCACGGCGCTCGCAGCCGGCGTGCGTGGCGATCTGTCGGAGGGCGAACGCGGTCAAAAGTTTGCTGGCCATTCGCTGCGCGCCGGCCTCGCGTCCTCGGCCGAGGTCGATGAGCGCTATGTGCAACAGCAGCTCGGTCACGCCTCGGCCGAGATGACTCGAAAGTATCAGCGCCGGCGCGATCGTTTCCGCGTCAATCTCACCAAGGCGTCCGGGCTCTGAAAAGCCCCCTCCCCTGCCCCGTTTTGTCCGCTGGGATGAGGCGGTCAGATCTCAGGCGATAACAATACCTCATCGAGCACAGCGAGCGCTGTATCCAGACTATCGGCGGCCGACGCTTCGTAGTCAGGCATGATCATCAACTGCGTTATGGCACGGCCCACAAATTCCGGGTTTAGCTTTTCCAACCGATCCTTGGTCCGGGAGACCTGTTCCGGGAATGCGCGCAGATTGAAGCGAACAAATGACGAGGTCTCTTATCCCCGACACGAATAGCTCGCGATCTCATCGGGATTTCCCTTACCGTCATAGGCAGCTTGAGTGGGATAAGCGCAGATCGGCTGGTGCTTGCCAGGGAATGCCTTGCTGCCAGCCGCGAGAGAGTCCGGAGCCTTGTCTTGGTTTATCCAGCCCTCGATGGCGGCCAAAGGATCAAAGTCGTCGAAGGCTTGGCCCTCGCCGCAGTGGGTCATCCCCGGGATTATGAATATGCGCACGAAACGGCGAGTCGCTTCCAAATCGCCGCCGCCTGTGACCTCGACGACTTGCTTATACCAGCGCACCAGATCGTTGGCCGAGAAGACCGGATCGGAAAGTCCCTGAAACAAGAGCAGCTTTCCACCGTGGGCAGCGAAGCTGGCGAGATACGTGCCGGTCGCATCATTGAGCTTGGCCGTATCCGCAACGCGTGCCGGATCCTTGTCGAAGTCGAACTTCAGGGGGTCAAAATTCGGCGCCGGGGGCGTCATGAAGTAGTATTGTAGCGAGCGGCTCCCAGAACGATGTTGTTTGCATCCGATTGGGAAGTGGGGGATTTGCCCAGCTTCCACATTCTCCAGTCCGCGCCCGCAACGCCCGTATCATATGGCCAATCGCTGTAAAGCTTTTCGCCATCGGAGCTTTCCGGACCCGCGAACGCGCGGCTCATGGCCTGCACTTGACCAGCCGTGAGGCAGCTGTCCGTCTTATCGCCTTGGCAGGACAGGACCTTTGGGTCGAACCGGCACTGCTGCCAGGCGTTGATGACGCCATCCTCAATGCCATCGCGGGCATCACAGGCAGCGAGAACCGCGTTGGCGACGAGGTTCAGATCCTGCTGGGAGAAGGCGCGGGATAGAATGGGATGGCCGGCCTCATCCTTGGGAGCGATGCTCATGTACTCGCGAGTATCCCAGGCTTGGGCAATGTTGGCGGCACTGAGACGAAAACCCGGGCTACCTGCAACAATCCCGTCGAACTCGAGCGGATATCGCTGAGCCGCTATCAACGCCTCACGACCGCCATTCGAGCATCCCATGAACACCGACTTTTTCGGAGCCGCCCCATAGAACTTGGCCACCACCTGCTTCGAGACCGAAGTGACTTTGCCAATGGAGGCGTACGCAAAATCAATGCGTGCGGCTTGATCGACCCCGAAAGCCGGATCGGGGCTTGGGTGCCCGCCATCCATGCTTACAACAGCGTAGCCGCGCAAGAGCCCGGGAGCCGCGGTCGAGTTCCGGCAAGGAATGGTCCCGACGGCCGGCGCCAGGAAGCCATCAACTGCGCCGCCGCCCTGGAAAAGGAACATGTCGTTCCAGGTCGTCGGAAGACGCACCTCAAACCGGGTGCCATATGATTGACCATCGACCCCCTGGCGTTTCCCGATAACACCTCGGACAAGGCAGTGCCCGCCCACTTTTACCGCCTGAGGCGAGGCGCCGGTGAATGCAGTGAAGGGATCTGCGGGGATCTCCTGCGGCTTTTGAAGGCTAGCCTCGGTAAAGATCACGCTTGGAATTGTGAGCTTGGCGATGGACCGGCACGCCTGATCCGACGCGTTTGCCGCCAGTGCAGGCGCACATACACATATGATCGCCAAAATCAGTGCCAGGGTGCACCCGCGGTCCCGCAGCTTGAGCCCGTTAGCCAAGAACATACCCATCCTCCCTGGATGCCCCGATAGCCCGAAAGCTGATCGCATTGGTAGCTAGTTGTGAGCTTTCAGAAGGTTATCCATCCGGTCCGAACCGGGAAAGCTGAGGTTGTCGAAGCTTCAGTGATTCCAGTGGGACCGGATGAACATCCATAAGATGTACCCGTCTGGCGCCGCTCGGTCGAGAGCGAATTGTAATGCAGGTCGAGAGCGGACAGACGCCTGAGGCCGTCGCCAAAGCCGCAGGCGTCTGCCCCGCGGACGGTTCGCAAATGGCTCGACCGGTATCGCGCCGAGGAAATGCCAGGATTGCTGGATCGCTCATCTCGCCCTCATCGGCTGCGCCGGCCGACGCCTCAGGCGGTTATTGAGACGATCGAGCGGCGCGGTACCCGTGATCTGCGGGATTGGCTTTTCGATCAGGCTGAAGATGCCAGATCGAACGAGGACCTTGCTCGCGTTTTGTCGCGCGGTGGAGGGAGACTTTGACTATCTTGCCAGCCGTGTCGACAATCGAGCGCTTGTGCGCGGACGCCCTGGTCGACGCCGAGCGCCGGATCGAAGCAACGAAGGTGGAGGCTAGGTGTTTAGTCCCGGCATTTGATGGGTGGGATCGAGTCGGAACCGTTCGGGCTCTTTTGCCCAGATTTTGCAGATGAACTCGTAGGGTGTTAGGCCCTTGAGGGTCTTAAGCCGGCGCGCGAAATTGTTGGCTAAGATGAAGTCGGCGAGATGCCGGCGCAGTTGATCGTGATCGTCATAGTGGAAGCGCTTGACGGTGGCGTCCTTGATGGTCCGATTCATCCGCTCGACCTGGCCGTTCGCCCAGGGATGGTTGATCTTTGTGAGCCGGTGCTCGATGCCATGTTCGTCGCAGATGCCGTCGAAGATGTGCTGAAGGGCATGCCGCTCGCAGGTCCGGTTGGTGAACTGAATGCCGTTGTCGGTCAGAATGGTATGGATGGCATAGGGCACGGTCGCGATCAGGTTGCGAAGGAATCGGGCCACCGCCATCTTGCCCGCCGTCGGGTGCAATTCCGCATAGGCGAATTTCGACGTCCGATCGATGGCCACGAAAAGGCGCAGCTTGCCCTCGGCGGTCTGCACCTCGGCGAGGTCGATATGGAAATAGCCGAGCGGATAAGCGTTGAACTTCTTCCTGGCCGGCTTGTCGGCGTCCTGCGGCAGCCGCGAAATGCCATGGCGCTGAAGGCAGCGATGCAACGACGAGCGCGTCAGATGCGGGATCGAGGGCTGTAGGGCATAGATGCAATCATCCAGCGCCAGCAACGTGTGCTTGCGAAAGGCGACGATCACCGCTTCCTCTTCGAGCGACAGCACTGTCGATCTTGGTTTCTTCGGGCCGGTGGGAAGATCGGCGGTCGAGGTCCGGTTCCTCCACTTTCTAACGGTCTTCTGATCGATGCCGTAGCGCTTGGCCAGCGCTCTCAGGCTCTCTTCACTATGCTGTATCGCTCGACGGGCTGCCTCTGTCGTCGTGGCGCGGCGGTGTAGAACCTGTCCCATAGCGCATCCTTTGATTCGGACGGCAATGATGCGCCATTAGTCCGGGATCAAACAGCTAGGTACTACCACCGGGCAGCCTCGCCCTGGTGCCAAGCTTTTGAAATGTACCATGAGCGGAATTTTGCCTCGGTAGGGTGCAGTGGCGAATGCGGCCTTTCGGGGGACTGTCGGGAATTCTGTGCGCGAGGCCATGATGATGGAAAGGAGAGAATCATCGCATGGCTATTGAGAAGGAACTTCTGGACCAACTGCTTGCCGGCCGC